>JAEWTE010000001.1 GCA_023459655.1 Candidatus Parcubacteria bacterium
ACCCAGAATAGCTCTTGTAAATTTCAATTAGTTGAGCCAAAAAATAACGCTGTAATAAGCGTTATTTTTTGTATGTAACAGCAGAAGTATAGGTATTATTTTGTGTTTGTTAGAACTCTTTTGATGCACAGTTCAACGACGAAGAACGGAATTCTATTTTTTTAATATTCAATTTGTCTTTCAGCAATTCGTAAAATACTGTGCAGAACCATTCGCAAGTAGATGGGCCTTTGCTTATAGATACTCTGCTTTCAGGAAACGATTTGATAAGCTCATGGTTGAGAGCTTTTGCAGGCGCTCCAAATCTATCTGTAGTGCCCTTCATTCCTGTTTGTTCATATCCTTGTAAAACCAAATCAAGCAAGGGGTCACCTTCTTGAAAAATCGTTCCATGGTGGAAGTTATCGGCCACTTCCCATGCTAATTTTTGTGCTTCTTTTACTGGATGAGCATAATTATGTTCGTTTAATTCTCCTTCAATTTCGAGAGTGAGGTATCCAGAGTGTCCATGAAGATAGCTTGCCTCACCTGGATAATTCATAAATCTGTGTGCATATTGGAAGTCCAATTTTACAATTGATCTGTAGTTGTTGTTTTTCATAATGTTTTTAATTAATTATAATTTTAAATTTTTATTATTAATGAGTCTATTTTTTGTGTTTTTACAATTTTGACATATTCCATCAATTGATACTCTCATGTCCATCACATCTCCCAGTTGGTTCAATTTTTTTATATCTATCTTGTCCAATAATTCATCGTTAAAGTCGATAATACAACCACATTTTATGCAACAAAAATGATGATGCTTGGCTGTGATAGGGTCATAGCGTTTTGATTTACCATGATTTACCACTTCCTTAATTAGTCCCTTCTCGGCAAAGAGAATAAGTGTCCGATTAACTGTATCAAAAGATATAGATGGATTATCATCTTTTATTTTTTCGTATACTGCTGTTGGGCTTGGATGACTATAATCACCCGACAAAATTTCAAGAATTACTTGTCTTTGCGGAGTCAGTCTCAAACCTTTTTGCTTAAAAATTGCTTTTAAATTTATTTTTTCTTTAGCTTGCTTGTTCATACTAATTATTATATAGGAGTTATTCCTATTTGTAAATACCCTTGTTATGCCCTTATATTAGTTCAAAAAGAAGCATCATCTTATAAATTTTTCGTGATGTATTATAAAAAAATCAAAAATAGTTATAATTAATTCGTAAAAAACGAATTATTTCAAATCAGGAATATAAATATACCAATCCATTTTAATAATCACATTTCTAAGTCCACCACGTGACCCCCTAGTTGAAAAAACGAGTTTTCGGGTTCGTTTTTCTATTAATAAAAACGCTGTTTATCTTTTATTTTACTAGGATGTTTGTTATTATATAGATAATAATTGATTAAGGTTTAAATATCTATTATTTATATTATGTGTGGAATTATTGGTTATCTTGGTCATCAGTCGGCTAAAGATATTCTGTTGGAAGGTTTAAAAAAATTGGAATATCGTGGCTATGATAGTGCCGGCCTGTGTATTTTGCAGGGCGGGCATTTTTTTATTGATAAGAAAGTCGGCCCGGTAGTTCAACTGGAACAATCGGTGGTTAATCAAGAAATCGTGGGTACTATTGGTATTGCTCATACCAGATGGGCGACTCATGGTGCTCCTAGTGAAAATAACGCCCATCCGCATGTTGATTGTTGTGCCCAGCTGGCTGTTGTCCATAACGGTATTATCGAAAATTATCAGGCTCTGAAGGAGGTTTTAATTAGTGAGGGGCATCGATTCCAATCAGAAACTGATTCGGAAGTTTTGGCTCACTTGATTGAAAAATTTTATGATGGCAATCTCGAAACAGCCGTCGCTAAGGCTTTGGCTTTGGTTGAAGGTTCTTATGGCCTAGTTGCTCTAAGTATTAAGGAAAACAAATTAGTGGCGGTTCGTCAGAGTTCACCTTTAATTGTTGGTGTCGGTGAAGGAGAAACGTTTGTTGCTTCCGACATTCCGGCTATTTTAAACCACACTAAACAGGTTATTTATCTTAAAGACAATGACCTAGCGGTTATTGATAGTCAGGGTTATCGGATCCAAAACCTAGCTGGACAGATTATGGATCGGCAGATTGAGGAGGTTAAATTAAATATTGAACAGATTGAAAAAAAAGGTTTTAAGCATTTTATGCTTAAAGAGATTTTTGAACAACCACAGAGTTTAGCTAATGTCTTAGCTGGCCGAGTTAAAGACGGCCAAATTAAATTATCTATTGATTTAAAGTCTGACAATTTAAAACGAATTATTATTGCTGCTTGTGGCACTAGTTGGCATTCAGCCCTAATTGCTAAATATTTATTAGAAAGTATTGCTAAAATTCCGGTTGAAATTGATTACGCTTCTGAGTTTCGTTATCGTCAGCCGTTGGTTAGCAATTTCGATCTATTTATTGCTATCTCCCAATCTGGCGAAACGGCCGACACTTTAGCAGCCCTTCGTGAAGCCAAGCAGCAAGGAGCTCAAACTATTGCTATTGTTAATGTGGTTGGCTCAACTGTTACTAGAGAAGTTGATTCGGGTATTTATTTACACGCTGGTCCAGAAATCGGGGTGGCTAGTACTAAGGCTTTTACAGCTCAGGTAACGGCCTTAATTTTATTAGCTCTTTATTTGCGTCAACAATCAGGTCAATCGCTTGATTCTGAGTTATTGGCTGATCTTAGTCGCTTACCAATTGTAGTTGAAGAAACTCTTGGTTTGGCTGACCAGGTTAATGTTTTGGCCGAACAATTTAATCAAGCCGCCAACTTTTTATATCTTGGTCGTGGCTTGAACTTTCCCGTTGCCCTTGAAGGCGCTCTAAAGCTAAAAGAAATATCCTATATTCATGCTGAGGGTTATCCAGCCGCTGAGATTAAGCACGGCCCAATTGCCTTGGTTGATAACGACATGCCGGTGGTCTTTTTGGCTACCAAAAATGAACTTAGTGACAAGATTATTAGCAATATCCAAGAGATTAAAGCTCGCGGTGGACGGATTATTGCTGTAGTTGATCAAGACTATGAGCATATTGCTGAACTAGCTGATTATTTAATCAAGGTGCCAGTGGTCAATGTTTTATTATCGCCGATCATTAATGTGATTCCTTTACAATTGTTAGCTTATTATATTGCTGATCAAAAAGGTTTAGACGTGGATAAGCCTAGAAATTTAGCTAAATCAGTAACAGTGGAATAAACTATTGGTTTTTAAATAAATACTCAGTCCAATTCTCTGCGGTCAACTCATTCGGGCTGACTGCTTTAGTTACCAAGTATTGACCGATTTTAGTTCGTCTTAATTCAGCCATATATGCCCCACAGCCTAGCTTTTCACCAAGATCGCGAGCAATAGAGCGAATATAGGTGCCGGTCGAACAGTTGATGGTTAATTTTAATAATGGCCAAGTGTAATCGATCAGGTCAATCTTGTAGATAGTTATTAAGCTGGGCTGTCTTTCGACAGTTTGGCCTTTTCTGGCTAATTCGTAAAGTTTTTTACCAGCAATTTTTTTAGCGCTATACATTGGTGGGATTTGCTCAATTTGTCCAATAAGGCTATTAAGAGCCAGTTGAATTTCTGTAATCTTTGGTATTTGCTTAATATTTCGTGTTTCAATTTGTCCGAGTCTGTCTTCAGTATCGCTAGTTCCGCCCAACTGAAAAACAGCTTCGTAAACTTTATCCTGTTTAGCTAAATGGTCAATTTGTTTGGTGGCTGATCGGCTGATTGCCATAATTAGTAAACCGGAGGCCAGAGGGTCAAGCGTGCCGGCGTGGCCGATTTTTTTGATGCCGGTAATTCGTCGTAACCGATAAACCATATCATGCGAAGTCGGTCCACTGGGTTTGTTTAGTAGTAAAAACCCACTTATTTCAGTTGTTTGATTATTATTAGTCATATTTTAATTATAACAGCCAGCTTGAGATTAGCCAACAAAAAAACAACCTCGATCAGGAAGTTGTTTTTCTTAGTACGCCCAGCAGGGCTCGAACCTGCGACCGTTTGCTTAAGAGGCAACTGCTCTACCAACTGAGCTATGGGCGCATACTATTTTTGGTGGCGGGGGTGGGAATTGAACCCACGACCTTGGCGTTATGAGTGCCACGCTCTAACCAACTGAGCTACCCAGCCTCGCTAATTAGTGCTCCCGTCAGGATTCGAACCCAAAATACTTGGTCCGAAGCCAAGCGTGATATCCATTTCACCACGGGAGCTAATTCGGATTTAGCCTATTGTTAAATAACAGTTATTGATTAACGTTGATTCTTAAGAGCGTCTTTGAGAGCCTTACCTGTTTTAAATTTAGCCACTGTAACTTCAGGAATTTTAATTCGTTCTTGTGGTTTTTGCGGATTGACCCCACCACGAGCATGACGCTTTTTAGGAATAAAACTACCAAAACCAACTAAAGTTACAGACTTACCTGATTTTAATTCCGTTGTGATAATTTCTAATAGAGAGTCGATGGTTTGTTCAATTTGTTTTTTATTAATATTGACCTTTTCAGCAATTTTTTCAATTAAGACAACCTTATTTATTTTATCTTGGTTCATATATTTTATTTATTAATCATCAGGCTGACTATCGACAGGCCGAAGAAAATTACTAATAAGACAATGGTGCTGATAAACAAAGTTTTTTCAATGCCTCGTTTAGTCCGATAAATATCACCACTACCGCCAAATAGGCCAGACATACTGGCGCCGCGGCTTTGCATTAAAATTGTCACAATAACTAAACAGGAGACAATTATTTGACTGATATTTAACCACTTCATAATATTAAGAACGAGTTTGTTCAATTATTTTAACTAGCACTTCCGGATGATTGGCGGCTAAATCAGCTAGACTCTTGCGATCCAGATTGATATTAGCTTTTTTAAGCAAATCAATCAGACGGGAATAAGATAAATCATGTTGTTTAGCGAAAGCACCAATTCTAATCTGCCATAAAGCTCGAAAATTGCCTTTTTTCTTTTTGCGATCAAAATAAGCATGCGCACCAGCCTTGGTGGCAGCCGTGGAAGCCAGTCTAATTAAATTTTTGCGTCCCCAACGAAAGCCTTTAACTTTTGATAATAGGCTATTGCGTCGTTTAACATGGGTGGTACCTCGTTTGACTCTAGTCATAATTGTAGATTAGGAATTTCTGCTTAACAGTAAGGTAAAAGATTCTTGATATTTTTTTTATCAGCCGGGGCGATTATTAAATCACGCCGTTTAATTCGGCCAGTTTTACCATCTTCGCGGGCGTTGAAATGATCTTGGCCAGCTTTGCGACGGCGAATTTTTCCGGTTTTGGTTAAAGTTACTCGTTTAGCGGCTGACTGATAAGTCTTTAGTTTCGGCATATTTTAGAATAATAAAAATAGGTTTTTACACCTAATTTCAGACAATAATTGAAATAATCGGCTATTTTTTATTTACCACTACCATACTAAATCTTCCATTGAGCTTTGTCAAGGGCTCTTCAACCACTAATGGTTGGCTATATAGTGATTCTAGCTGTTTAAAATAGCGATTAACAGTTTCTTCAGCTTTCTCTGGATGTTGTTTTTCTCGGCCTTTGATCGTAACAGTAATTTTTAGTTTATTACCCTTGGTGAGAAATTTATTACCTTGATCAACTCGAGTATTGAAGTCATGGTCACCGATACGAATTGATAATCGGACTTCTTTCATATCAATTTTTTTCTGTTTGGACTTTTGTTGCTGCATTTTCTTCTCGACCTGATAGCGGAATTGTCCGTAGTCTAATATTTTAGTAACTGGCGGGTTATCGTGGGGGTTGACTTCGACTAAATCCAATTCAGCGTCTTCAGCTAATTGAATAGCTTGGCCAATTGGCATTACTCCTAATGATTCACCAGTTTCATCAATAACAAAAACTTCCGAAACAGTAATTTGCTGATTGGCTCGGAATTTTTTTTCTTCTTTTGGTTTTGGTTTACGAAAAGTTCGGCGCATGATCGATAATTATATTTTAAAATAGAGAATTGATGATGAGCGGGTAACGGGAATCGAACCCGTATCTCTACCATGGCAAGGTAATGTAATAGCCATTATACGATACCCGCAAGTTGTTTTTTAGATGAAGCGTGCCGCGAGAGGGACTCGAACCCTCACGATGTTTTAAGATCGTCGGATTTTAAGTCCGATGCGTCTACCAGTTCCGCCATCGCGGCTAATTTATTATATTAAGTTGGGATGTGGAGATGAGGGGAGTTGAACCCCTGTATCACAAGGAGTAGCCGATTGTTCTACAGATAATAGTCCAATTTTTTTACGCTCTGGTAATGATAAATTGGACAAAAATTTCCAAAGCGATCTGATCAGGTTCTTGGCTTGGTTTCAACCAGATGGATTAATTCCAAGTCACAGCCTAATAAAATGACACCAACTTTCGGTTATTAGGCGTTACCGAGGTTGATGGTCGCGGCTTTAATTAAGCGGCGACTGGTGCGAAAGACAACCGAAAGGCCGCTTTCGCCATGATGTTTTTGGCATCTATTGTGGTTGATGTTTAGGTGTTATCATCACCTATCTGCCCAATCGGACACCGCGATCTTATGAGCGAAACCCGGCATCCCCAACTATTTTGCTTGCTTTGTTAAGGTTCGGCGCTGCCTCTCCCAGTCGCGCTCTTTGATGGCTCGGCGCTTGTCAAACTTTTTCTTTCCACGGACAAGAGCAATAGCCAGCTTCAGCAAACTTCCCTTAGTATATAGTTTGAGCGGCACGACTGTCAAGCCCTCAGCTGAAGTTCGACCAAACAAATGATTGAGTTGTTTTTTGTTTAATAATAACCGTCGGCTACGAGTTGGATCGTAATCGTTGATTGTTCCGGCTAATCGATAAAGACTGATGTGAGCATTAAGTAAATAAGCTTGTGGTTGGCCTTGTTGACTGCCACTAAAAACAACATGGCTACCCTTTAAACTAACTTGTCCGGCTTTAGCAGCTTTAACTTCATGACCAACTAAAACTAGCCCAGCTTCATAATCTTCCAGAATTTCGTAATCGTAATTGGCCCGTTTGTTAATTGCTAAGACCGGCATAATTTATTTAGTTGACTTTTTCTTGGTTGTTGATGGTTTATTTTTTTTGACAGTAGTTTTTTTAGTTGATTTGGGTTGATTTGATTTAGTTGGTTGAATATTCCATTTTCGAAGAGCTCGGACTGTTTTATTGCTAATAATAGCATTGGCTAGATATTCTCGATAACCTGGAACATTTAATCGGTTCAAAATCTCTTGGTTGTCCTGATAATGTTTTTTAAGATTAGTTAATTCTTGGTCAATTTCTTCGCCAGTAGTTTTTATTGATTCCAGTCGAGATACTTCATTGACAATCAACGCAGTCTTAACTCGTTTAATTGCTTGAGGGAGTATTTCTAAAACGAATTGTTCTTTGGTTTTTTTTAAATTATTTAAATAATCAGTTAAATTACCACCATTTTGGGCTAAATTATGCTGAAGTTCGTCTAGCATTACTTCAGTTTCTCGATTAATTAATATTTCAGGTATTTCTTCAATTTCAGCTTTTTTGATTAACTCATCAAATAATTTAGCTTCGATTTCATGATCATTTTGTCGTTGTCGCTCCATGGTTAAGCTATCTTTGATATTCTTTTCTAGACCGGCTAAATCATCAAAACCAAAACTTTTAGCTAATTGGTTGTCTAATTCTGGTAATTGACGATGCCAGACTTCACTAATATTTACTTTAAAATCAACTGGTTTACCAGCTAAAGCTTTTTGATAATGATCTTTAGGATAATTAATTTGAAATTTTAATTCTTGTCCGACAGCTGCCCCGATTAATTGTTGATCAAAGCCGGGGACTAAATAATCTTTACCTAAAATTATATTGACGCCTTGTCCTTGACCGCCTTCAACTGGAACTTTATCGACCGAGATATTAATATTGGCTATTACCAAGTCGCCCATAACAATGGGCTCTAGGCTAGCAGTTTTTTTAACATTAGCTTCTCGTAATTGTTCTAATGTGCGGTTAATTTGTTCTTTAGGAATTTCAATAGCTGGTTGTTTAATTGATAAACCCTTGTAATCAGTAATAACCGTGTTTGGCATAATGGTTATTTTGATTTTATATTCCAGTGGATTGCCTGGTGCTAATTTACTAATATCAACATGAGGTTGGCCGACTGTCATTTTTTGATTAGCGCCTTTTTTAATAGCTTCATCAATCGTGTGATTAACGGCGACTCGAGCTGCTTCTTCTAGAATGGTCATTTCACCAACCTTGGCTTTGACTAAGTCATAAGGAGCCTTTCCTTGGCGAAAGCCAGGTAGTTTTATTTCGCCAGCAATCCGGCGGGCGCCTTCTAGCACGTATGGTTGGAATTCATCGTCGGATAATTCAACGATTATTTCCAGTTCTCCTTTTTTTTGTTGAGCGTTAATTTGCATAATCTATACTAAAACTAATTAAAAATTTTATTTAATGGCGGGATTACTTGTTTTTTTCTGGAAACTAGGCCAGGTTGATAATTTTCCCCGTCAGGTAATTTTGTTTCTAGGGCTTGTTCAATTAATTGAGGTTCAGCACTATCAACTAATAACCACGAACCAACTTTTATTATATCAGTAATTAATAAAATTGTTGTATGGTAATCATTATTTTTTCTTAACTCAGCCAATGCTTTTTTTAAATTCTGTCCTTGTTTTTTGAAGTTTTCCAAGTCAGTAGTCTCTAATTGAGCTACGCTGATTTTTTTATCACCGAATTGAAAATCTTTTCGATCACCGCTCAATATTTGTTCGACGGTTAATTGTTCAGTTGTTCCTTTTTGTTCAAATAAGTTTAGTCCAAACTCGGACCAATTTTTAATATTAGCTGCTGTGGCTAGTTTTTCAATAATCGAGCGATCAGTTGTTGTGCAGGTGGGTGATTTGGTAATTAAGGTATCGGTTAAGATAGCGCTTAACATTAGTCCAGATAAATTTGGACTAATCTCTAAATTATTATTTTGAAACAGTTCATAAATAATTGAACAAGTTGAACCTAGTGGCTTCATTATAATTTCAATTGGTTCGTCGCTGTGAAAATTAATTTTATGATGATCAATAATACCAATAATATTACAATTAACATAACCGAAGGGCATTTGTTCAACTTCATTATGATCAACTAAGATAAGTGCTTGATCTGGCGACAAGTCATTTGGCCAGCTGGCTGGCTGGGGAAAGCTGAAATATTCTAATGCCCAGGCCGTTTCTTGGTTAATCGGTCCAGCAGCCATTGGTTGATAATGGTTGTCTGAATCAAGGCGATTTTTCAAGTCGGCGTAAGCAATGGCACTAGCAATACTATCTAGATCTGGTGATCGATGTCCACAAATATAAATATTATTATTCATAGGTGATTTAATTGAGTTGGTAATTAGTCTTTGGTGTTTATCGATAAGTTTAGCAGGCTTATTAAAAAATGGCAACTCTTTTTATTAGATAAGTCTACAATAATCTTGACTTTTCTTGTTTTTTTTGCTATACTGCGGTTAGTTATTAGTGAGTAAATATCTTCTTCCATTAAAAATAAAAACAAAAATATGTACAACTTAACTCATCTTCACGCCGGCTACTTAAATTATCAGCTTGTTCATAAAAAAGCGCTGGCTAGAAAAAATAATCGTCTTAGTATTATTTTAAATCTGGCTATCGCTTTTTTAGTGGTAATTTTTTGTGCCCAATTATTGAGTGCTTGGCGATTTGAAGCCGATGCTAAAGAATTGATTGGTCAATTTTTTCTACCAGTTGCTTATGCTGCTGAAATAATACCTAGTGCTGAGGTTACTCCTTATACCACCAACTTAGTTATGAAGGCTGGTCAAGTAACTTCAGTTGATTTAACTTTTATTAATAATGGTTCAATTGTTTGGCCAGCTGGACAAGTTACTTTGGAAACTGGTCCATTTTTAAAAACTTTTTCTCAGGTTCAACATCAAAGTTGGTCCTCTTTTTTTAAAGTCTTAACATTATCAAAAGCAGTTAAGCCCGGTGAAAAAATTATTATTAATTTTAAAATTGCTGGCCCTAAGGCCGATTTAGTTGGTGTTATTCAAGAAAACTTTCAATTAGTTTATAATCAACAGCCAATTAAAGGTAGTTTGGCCCGTGTTTTTATTGATTCTAATCAGACTAGTTCAATTTTTGTTGCTAATTCGACTAATGTTCAACCCATTGTCCAGGCGACCACTCCAGTGGTTAGTAATCAATCGGTTCAGTATATTATTGGTTATAATAAATTAGGTCAAAAAGTTCAGGTTATTAAGGGTCAGTATGTTCCTGGTGTTTCATTAACTAAGCCATCAGTGGCAGCTATTGCCGCCGAACAAGCTCGTTTGGCAGCAGTTACTGCAACTATTGATAATAAACTAGACAGGAAACCGATTTCTAGCGATGATAATCAGATTTTTTGTATTGCTTTATCAGTAACCGAACGAGCTATTTCTCCTAGGTGTCAAACCAATAATAATGAGGCTCAATCTGAACCTGGTTGGGTTAATTATTCTAGAAAATTAATTCAAGAACCATTAATTAGAGTTGGTTTATTCGCCAGTGATCAGGTTCAACGCATTACCAGTAATCAGCCTTTTTCTATTTATGCTGCTGATAATTTATTAGTCAGAGACGTGTCGGCTAATACTATTGTGATGGTTTCTTATATTAAGAGTGCTAGTCAATATCAGGTTATTATTGGTGATCAAATCTATCAGACTAGTAATTATTTAAGATTTATTAGTCAATCTGGCAATGATGGTATTTTCCAATTACCTGATTATCGTAATAACCCTAGTCGGAATGCTAATTTAAATGACAATAAGTTTCGTAATAGTTTAGAATATCGCTATACACCTAAAACTGACCAAGTCTGGTGGATTAATGAATTATTGGTTGATAGTTATTTAAAGGGTTTGGCAGAAACCAGCAATGCTTCTCCAGTTGAATTTCAAAAAGTTTTAGTCACTGCTGCCAGAACTTATGTTTTATATCATTATTATCGTGGTCTAGATTTTAAATTGGCTGGTGCTTCTACTAAGCATGCTGATGAATATTTTCATGTTGATGCTACTTATGATCAGGTTTATCGTGGTTATAATTCAGAAATTCGTCTACCGCGCTTAGCTCAGGCAATTCAGGAAACTCGTGGTTTAATTGTTACCCATAATAATGTTTTAGCAGTTACCCCTTATTTTTCTCGTAGTGATGGTCGAACTCGTAGTTGGAATGAAGTTTGGGGCGGTGGTGATAAGCCCTGGTTAAGATCGGTAGTTGTTCCACAAGATAGTGGTAAAACTTTATTTGGTCATGGTGTGGGCATGAGTGCTCAGGGAGCGTTATTAATGATTGTTGATAATAATCAGAGTTGGTCAGATGTTTTAGCTTATTTTTATCAAGGAACTACCTTACAACAAGCCTACTAATAGATTTAAAATAATTTGGTAGTAGAGCCGACCCCCAGTCATCAAGCATAAAGACATTGATTTCTCGGGGTCGGTTTTTATTTATATTTAGCTCTTTGTATATAGATTAATTTTGTCGATTAGGCCAACTCTTGACAGTGCCCTTAAAATCATCTATCATACAGATACTTGTTTAACATAGGTTAGATAAGTATTTTTGATAGTCCAATTTTTTTGGCCGAACTTTAACAATCGCAGACGATTTTAGCGCTAACAGGCGCTAATTCCTAAAATCTATTTTTTTAAGAGAGCTAAACATTCTCTTCAATATTTATTGAGAGTTTGATCCTGGCTCAGGATGAACGCTGGCGGCGTGTCTAAGGCATGCAAGTCGAATGGTCTGGTTTCCAGACCATGGCAAACGGGAGAGTAACACATTGGTAATTTACCCCAAAGACGAGGATAATTCAGAGAAATCTGGGATAATACTCGATATTATGCGCTATCATATGATAGTTCATCAAAGCTCCGGCGCTTTGGGAGAAGCCTATGGTCTATCAGCTAGTTGGTGAGGTAATGGCTCACCAAGGCAACGACGGATAGCGGGTGTGAGAGCATGGCCCGTCTCACTGGGACTGAGACACTGCCCAGACTCCTACGGGAGGCTGCAGTCAAGAATATTCCTCAATGGCCGAAAGGCTGAAGGAGCGACGCCGCGTGTATGATGACGCCTTTCGGGGTGTAAAATACTTTTAACCGGGACGAAATACTGACGGTACCGGTTGAATAAGGGGCTGCTAACCTCGTGCCAGCAGCAGCGGTAATACGAGGGCCCCAAGCGTTATCCGGATTTATTGGGCGTAAAGAGTGTGTAGGCGGTTTATAACATCTCCTGTTAAATTTCAAGGCTCAACCTTGAGGCCGCGGGAGATATGGATAAACTAGAGTTCGGAAGAGGCAAGTGGAATTGCTGGTGTAGGGGTTAAATCCGTTAATATCAGCAGGAACACCAAAAGCGAAGGCAGCTTGCTAGGACGATACTGACGCTGAGACACGAAAGCGTGGGGAGCGAATGGGATTAGATACCCCAGTAGTCCACGCCGTAAACGATGGATGCTAAGCATTGGCAGTATCGACCCTGCCAGTGCTGTTTAACCAAGCTAACGCCTTAAGCATCCCGCCTGGGGAGTACGGCCGCAAGGCTAAAACTCAAAGGAATAGACGGGGACCCGCACAAGCGGTGGAGCATGTGGTTTAATTCGACGATAAGCGAGGAACCTCACCAAGGTTTGACATCTGGCTGCAGACTCCTGGAAACAGGAGAGCCTTCGAGGGTGCCAGACAGATGCTGCATGGTTGTCGTCAGCTCGTGTCGTGAGATGTACCGTTAAGTCGGAAAACGAGCGCAACCCCTATCCTATGTTTCATGTGTCATAGGAAACTGCCTGCGTTAAGCAGGAGGAAGGTGGGGATGACGTCAAATCAGCATGGTTCTTACACCTTGGGCGACACACGTGCTACAATGGGGAATACAAAGGGACGCCAAACCGTAAGGTGGAGCAAACCCCAAAAAATTCTCCTCAGTTCGGATTGAGGTCTGCAACTCGACCTCATGAAGTTGGAATCGCTAGTAAACGCGTATCAGCCACGGCGCGTTGAATACGTTCTCGGGTCTTGTACTCACCGCCCGTCACGTCAAGAGAGTCGGTAACACCCGAACAGCGCACCCGCGTTGGAAGGTGGGATCGATGATAGGGACGAAGTCGTAACAAGGCATCCGTAGCGGAAGCTGTGGATGGATCACCTCCTTTCTAGGGAGTAAGATTATTAGCTGAATAAGCTAATAACTTGGTCGGTCACTAGCAATAGTGGCGGAATTATTAAGCAATTGGTAATTCCAAAAATCGGAATTAGCGCCTGTTAGCGCCGAAATCTCGGCAAGTTTATGGGACTTGCAGATCTCTTCGGCAGGAAAAGATTGTTCCCATATTGTTAGGTCAATCTTTTTTTGTTATTATTAAGTTTAGATTGAGCAAGGGCAACTAGCTCAGTTGGTTAGAGCGCGACACTGATAATGTCGAGGTCGGAGGTTCAACTCCTCCGTTGCCCACCAAAAAATTATCGCGGGGTAGAGCAGTTGGCAGCTCGCCAGGCCCATAACCTGGAGGTCGTCGGTTCGAATCCGACCCCCGCAACAAAAGGCCAACTTAGTGCTATTGGGTGCTGTTGGCAATTTGCCTCGGTAGCTCAGTGGTAGAGCAAAGGACTGAAAATCCTTGTGTCGTCAGTTCGATTCTGACTCGGGGCACTTTTATTTTACGGGGTGTGGCCCAGCTGGTTTAAGGCGCCTGCTTTGGGAGCAGGAGATCCCGAGTTCGAATCTCGGCATCCCGACATGGCTGAAATTACCGGAGCGTTGCCTGGCTGTTTTTTCATTCTCGGCTTGGTTGAAACTACCTAATTTTGGCCAGTTGCGGGTATAGTATAATGGCTTTTATGTCAGCCTTCCAAGCTGAAGATACGGGTTCGATTCCCGTTACCCGCTCCAGTCAAAAGGGCCCATGTTTATTGGGTTTTTTTGTTTACCCCTAACGGGAAATAGAACTGAGATGTATTTTTACCTAGCTTGAGGTATAATTATTGTAATGATTAATCCATAAATATAGAAATCCAAATGATAGAACAAATTATAATTTATTTAGTAGCCCTACTTCTTTTATTGTGGCTTACAATTTATTTTGCTTATCGTTTTGGTTCTTGGAGATTAAGAATGAAGTTAATGAAAAAATTAGCCCAACAAATGAACCTTAAATTTGTAAAAAAGGATGAATACAAAATACACTATTTGCTAAGTGGGAGCTATTTGGGAAAGATAATTTCAATAGAAGAATACAATACTTTTCTTTCACCGATAATTGATGTATTTGAGGAAAAATCAGCAACTTTTTATACACCAGCAAGATTAGGCTTTGGAACCCAACGAGAGACAACGAAAAAATTAATAATTACTGTTGATGATAAAAAAATTTATGAAAGAAATGGCGACAGACTACTACCGTTTACAAAAAAAGTAAAACAAATAATTGATGATTATATTAATAAAGGAAAAATCACAAAAAACATAATGTCGCCAATATTAACAATTACGCTACTTTTTGGATTTTGTATTATTTTAACTATTATTTTTGTTTTATTTGTTTTAAATTAAAATCATTATATACTTCTCACAATTATACTTCTAACCTCCAACACCAAGGAGCTCCGTTAAAACTACCTTTTAAGGGTAGTTTTTTATAAAATATTTATTAATTTAATTTTTAATGTTGACAGAAAAGTTAAAAATGTTAGGCTATATAAAGTAAATTAACAATTAAATAATTTTTATAGATAATATATGGCGGTCAACAATATTAAATAATTGACCATTAATGATTAGTTTATTTGTCATGTCAAATGACGAGGAGGAACAATGAAACAGATGTTTAATATTATTGGCTGGGTAGTTCTTTTAATCGGTATATATAACTTGCTTTACAAAGAAGTTGTTGTTGCTTATTTGGTGATGGGATTATTATTACTTATAATAGGCTATATAATGCCTTATAAAAAAAGCTCTGGGTATATTTCTGCCAACCCAAAACCATCTTGTAGTTCTAATTATGTTGCCTGTGGTGATGAATATTCGAGATTAAAAGAGCTTGAAAAAAGGACGGCTTCTTTGAAAGATTTTCAAGAAAAACGTGGAAAAGTGATTGGAGAATCTTGCCAAGAAGATCATTCTAGTGCTATTTTGATGACAAATGAATTTATAAAGCAAACAAATAGTAATTATGAAAAAGGTTATTTCTTGGTTTGGATTGCTATATTTTTAAATCTTGACGAGAAATATGCACAAATTCCGCCAATACTTGAAAGAGCCGAGCGTTTATTAGAAGAGGAGCTTCAGATTAAAGCAAGCTATGATAAAAAACAGTACGATAAAAAATACAGCGAATTACTAAGTAAAAGAGATGTTGTTGATTGCTTGCTTAATGCTTATGATTATCATATCTCGTTATTAAGATCAATAGATGATTATCAATCTGTTAATTTTAAGAATATCAGTCAAAAAAGGGATGATTTGATCAAGATGATGTCTGAAAAAGAATGGTTTGACCGAGAAGAAGGTACGTGGATTAGTCCACCTCTGTATTCATATCGACGCTTTTCACGAGATGTGATTACAAAAAGAACAGCTAATATTAGTTCTAACAACATTCCTAAAAAAATATATAAAAAGGGAAGTGTTACTCTTTATGAAGATTAAAAACTAATGGCGTTGATAGATAGTATCAACGCCAATTTTTGTTTTCGTGTTATTATTGATATAGTTGTAATAACCTGATTTTACTAAAGTATATCAAATAAATTTAAATTATGTTTTTTCTAGAAATAATTGTCCTAATAATTTTATCGGCTTGGTTTTCAGGCATGGAGATTGCCTTATTCTCGTTAAGTCAGGGGGCGGTCAAAGCTTTAGTTTTAGCTAAGGCTCGCAATGCTAGACTGTTAGATAAAATTTTAAAAAATAAGCAACGCTTGCTTATTGTTATTTTAATTGGTAATAATTTGGTTAATATAACGGCCGCCAGTCTGGCTAGTCTATGGGTTAGTGATCATTTTAATAGTGGCGCACTAGGTATTGCTACTGGTGTTATGACTTTATTGATTTTGATTTTTGGTGAAATGTGTCCTAAAGCCTTTTTCCAAGTCAGAGCTGAGAAGATGTCTTTATTATTTATCCCGGTGGTTTATTTTTTACAAATTGTACTTTACCCATTAGTTTTTTTATTAGAAAAATTATTGTTATTATTAGTTGGCAAAAAACAACGAGCTATTATTTCTGAGCGAGAGCTGAAGGCGTTTAGTCGAATTGCTGTTGAAAAGGGAGTAATTCATTTCAAAGAGCATGAAATGATCATGAATATTTTGAAGTTTGGTGATATTACTGCTAAACAGATTATGACACCGCGCTATCGGATGTCGGTGGTTAATGATGAGGCCGAGATTGATCAAATTGCTTATTTTATGGCTCAAGAGGGTTATAGTCGTTATCCAGTTTATCATAATCAAGATGATAATATTACTGGTTATGTTCACCTGATTGATATTATGAAGGTATTAAACAGTAATTGTCGTGAAGATCAATTGTCTAAATATGTTAGTCCAATTATTAAAATTGATGAAAATAGCAAAATTGATCAAATTTTTAGACGAATGATTAAAAGGAGAATTCATATTGCTTTGGTTTATCGGCATAAAACTCAGTTACTAGGTTTAGTAACACTGGAAGATGTTTTAGAAGAGATTGTTGGTGAAATTGAAGATGAGAATGATCAAGAAATTGAGGCTAGACTTGACCAACGGGATTTATTGCATATATCAAAAACAGGCCAATAAGGCCTGTTTTTAAAATTATTGATAATTATTCAGCTCGATCGCAAACTCCATTATTGTTTGCATCGATAAAATTAGCTTTATTACGACAACCACAGCCTGATTGTCCGGTTTGTTGTTTAACTCCACAACCAGCGGCTCCACAACCACAAGTTGTTATTTTGGGAGTGGGTTGGTCATTAGTTAATTGACCGCTACTGGCCCAAACTTGTGACCAAGCTAAACCACCAATAGTTATAATACTGACAATTAAACTACCTAGTAATACTTTTTTGTTAAGCATTGTTGTTTAATTAAATTAATAAAAATAGTCGACAAATAATAATACGCTAAGTCCATCTATTTTCTGTCATTTTAGTTTTGACAGGTTTGGTATTGACAATGATTACAACCACAGCCACAACTAACCTCGTGCGGCCTTATTTCATCAGCTTGAAAAGTGTTTGGTTGACTGATTTTTCCCAATACTTTAATTTTTTGACCGTTTTTAATAATATTAGTTGATCGGATAATAGTTTGATGATTAATTGTGACTAACCAGGTTGAATTATCAGGAGCGACTAATGACAATTCTTGGTTATTAAGTGATTTAATTAGGCCGATTAACAGACCCTGATTTGGTTGTAACCATAATTTATCTTGGCAATTAAGTTGACGATAAAGATTTTGTTGAGCTAATTGATTATCAATAGTTCGACTCCAACCAGTTTGGACTAAAATTAAACCAATCAACAGACTAATAACCAGGCCAACGAGAATAATTTTTAACCAGGGATAACGATAGCCGTGTTTAGTTTTTTGAAAATGAATTTTGGCAATTATGGCAGCACCAGTCAAGATGATTAACCAAAAAATTGGCAATAATTGGACTGTTAATTTATTACCGAGTTGAAGTGCTAGCGACCAATCATTGAAGCGAACATTATCAATGATCATTGCGCTAGCTAGTCCGCCTAAAATAACCCAGATTAACAAAGTCAACCAGATCAGCATATTATAGGTATAGAAAAACCAATGGGGCCTTGGTTTAATTGGTTTTTGTTTTATTATCTTGATAATTTTTTGAGCCAATTTATTCATATTTTTTAATCAATAATTGTCTTAATTTTTGTTTGCCCCGACTAATTAGGGTAGCCACTGTGCCGGTCGGTTTTTGAATAATATCGGCGATGGCTTGATAGTCAAGATCTTCAAAATAGCGAAGAATTATTACTTGACGATATTTGGCTGGTAAATTATCTAAAGCCTTATTTAATTGTGTTCGCCAAACAATGCTATCGGCTTGATGACGCCAGTTATTATCGGTTAATAAATTAAAGACACTGTCTTCGGCTGAATAGTCAATCTTGGGTCGGGCTTGGCGTTTGCGGTAATGGCTAATTGTTTCATTGTGGGCGATTCGATATAGCCAGGTAGAAAATTTAAGAGTTTGGTCAAAATTATTGATATTTAAGTATAATTTTAAAAAGATAGTCTGCAATATATCTTCAATATCTTCTCGACCAAGTCCAGATAGACGAAAAATATATCTTGACAAAGGAGCTTGATAGCGATTAATTATCGTTGCTAAGTGCTCAGGACAATCTTTGAGATCAGTGGCCAGCTGTTCATCAGTTAAATTGACTTCTTTGTCTATTTCATCGAGTTTGGTTTCAGTCATGTTTTTTAATACGTCGCTGAGCTTAATTTTTTTCTATTAACTAAGTTGGTTTTATTATATCAGCCTAGGAGTCAATTGTCAGTTATTGGTTTTTTTATGTTTATTTTATTGCTATTGCTTGACAAAAACAACTTGTCGAGGTTATAATCAAGCTACCGTTAATGCTCACTTATTATTTTTATTTAATCAGGCATTGTCTATGCTGAAAATCAAGCTTGCCCGTATTGGCAAAAAGAAAGCTCCAATTTATAGATTAATTATTTCCGAGGTAGCCCGTGATACTTATGGGCGAGCTTTAGAAAATCTTGGTACTTATAATCCTAAATCTAAAGAATTGCAAGCTAAGGCAGATCGAATTAATTATTGGATTAGTCAGGGTGCTCAGATGACTATTACTGTTAATAATTTATTGGTTAATCATAAAATAGTTGATGGTCAAATTATTAGAGTGGTTAGTCAACCAGTTAGTCCAGTTGTTGCTGAGACTAAATCTGATAATCAACCAGCCAAAACTGAACCAGCAGTTGCAGAAGCTATTGCTGAACCATCGGTTGAAGATGGTCAATCAACTGAAGTTGCTCAAGAAACTGAGGCTGCTGAAGAATCAACTAAATAAACCATTTTTGATTAAAAACAGGGTCATAGCGATCCTGTTTTTATTTTGGTTTACTAGATTTTTATTATATAATGAATTAGTTAATTATATTTTATGCGTTTACGTCGTTCGATCAAATTATTGGTTATTGTTTTATTGGTTTTATTACTAGCCGATATCGTTAGGTTAAGTCGCTCGGCTTGGCTAGTTTATCAATCGGGACTAGCTGGTCGAAATTATTTGCAGTCAGGTTGGCAAGCCTCCCGGGCTGGTGATTGGCCATTAGCTCATTTAGAGATTGATCAGGCTCGTCAATCATTTTCAATAGCTCGTCAGCATAGTCAGCGCCTAGTTAATCATTTGGTTTGGTCAAGGCTGGGCTGGTATCAACAACAAACTGAAAGTGCTTATCATCTTTTTCGGGTAACTGAGGTGGCCTGTATAACGGCTCTAGATTTTTTTGGCCAAATTCAACAATGGCAAAATAATTGGCCGGATAGCTTGAACGAAGTTTCTTTAGAGCATTTAACAGCCAGCAATACGCCAAATCTTTTAAGTCAATTAAAAGGAGCTCAACCATTATTAATAAGAACATTAGCCAATCTTCATGCAATGGAAACTAGTTTAGCTAAGATTGAATTTGCCAGTGGATTGAGTCAATTAAATGCTCCAGTGGCTGAGCTACGACAAGCTTTGGAGACTGGCAAGGAATTATTGGCTGAACATTTACCTTGGTTACAATTAGCTCCTTATTTAGCTAACCAATTAAGTGATGGTCGGTTTTTATTAATTTTGCAAAATAATGATGAACTACGACCAACTGGTGGTTTTATTGGTAATTATGGATTATTAGGGCTACAAGATGGTCGTATTGTTGAGTTAGCTACTTATGATAGTTATCATTTGGATATGCCAGCACAGGATTATTTTAAACCAAGTCCACCACTGGAGCTTAATCAATATTTAGGAGTAAAACAATGGTTTTTACGAGATGCTAATTGGTCGCCAGATTTCCCTACGGCCGCTCAGCAAATCGGTTATTTTTATCAAGAACAAACCAAGGTGATTAATAAAACCGATCAGAATGAAAAAATTGATGGAGTTATTGCCATTACTCCAACCTTAATTGAAGACTTATTGGGTTTGGTTGGTCCGATTACAATCGAAGATCAGACTTATAATCAGCAAAATTTTGTTGATTTATTACAATATCGAGTAGAAATGTCTTATGAGCAATATGGAGTTAGCTCTTGGAATCGTAAGGCGGTTATTAATGATGTTATTGCTGAATTAGAGCAGCGACTATTAAATTTGCCGACTAGTCGTTGGCCAGAGGTTGCTAAGATAATTACCAAAAATTTAGAAAGAAAAAATATTTTATTATTTAGTTATGATTCAGTTATTGAACAATGGTTAATTAGACAAAACTGGTCGGGTCATGCTCGAGAATTTGATGGTGATTATCTCTGGGTAATTGATGCTAATCTGGCTGCCTATAAAACTGATGCAGTGGTTGATAAGCAAACTAATTATCGCGTATATAAATCGGGTGATGATTGGCTAGCTGAGTTAACTTTAAATTATCGCCACAATGGTGGTTTTGATTGGCGAACTACTCGCTATCGCAGTTATACTAGAATTTATACACCATTAGGTAGTCAATTAATTAGTCATAGTGGCTTTAAAGAGGATGTGGTTATTAGTCAAGAATTTAATAAAACTGTTTTTGCCGGGTTTTTAGTGGTTGAGCCTAAAAAAAGTCAAACAATCAAATTAACTTATAAGTTATCTGATAAAGTTGTTCAACAAATTGCGGCTAGCCAATATAATTTATTATTACAAAAACAACCGGGTCGTCAACGGACCTCGGTTAATATTGATTTGCAATTTATAAATACTGTTAAACGGGCCCATTCTGAGCAATTACCACTTCAAATTGATGGTTCAACGGTTAAGGGACAATCTGGTTGGTTGGTGGATAATCAATTATCAATTAGTTTTTGAGCGACTAAATAATGATTGAGATTATCGTTATCATATTTAATAATTTTTAGACCAGTTGATGATATTAGGCGTTTTAATTCTTGTTTAGTAAAAGCGTGATAATAACGACGATAACCTGGTTGAGAATGATTATGCCAATAAAACAAAAGATCACCCAAGTCTCTGCTGCCAAGTAAACTGGCCCATGAACTCGATAATAATTGTGGCCAATATTTTGGTTGACGCCATAAATCCCAAACACTAATAATTAGATATCCACCCGGTTTTAGCCAGTTCGCCAATTGCTTGGCGGCTTGTTGTCGATATAATTTACTAGGAATATGGTGCAATGTGGCAATACAACAAACTATATCGAATTGATTATTAATTGATGTTTTAAGTATATCGCCTAATTGCCAATTAATTGATTTATTAATGGACTGATTTGCGTATTTTTGGCTAGCAATATTTAATAATTCCGATGAAGAATCTAGGCCAGTATAATTAGTGATTGGCCGATCAATTAATTCATCGAGTAATCGGCCGTTGCCACAGCCGACATCTAAAAGATGTCCACTTAGGGGCAATTGTTGAAGAAGTTGTCTTAATTTAGGCCAAAATGGTTGTTGGCGAGTATTAGCAAATTGTTGGGCGATTTGCTGATAATTTTCTTGGACGATTGTTCGAAGCCGATTGGCCTGTTGTTGATTCATTATTTTAATCGTTGATTTTTTAAAAAAGCTAGGGCTAATTTTAAATCGGCCCAGTCAATATAATTGGGTAATTGTTCCTTGATGATGGTTAATCGGCCAGTTAATAATTTGGGAGATTGTTTGATTAAATCAGCCACCACTGAAATCGTGCTATCATCGATTAATCGGTTAATATCATCAATTAAATGGTGCTCCAACAAATAGCAAAAGTGTTCGACAATTGTATCAGTTTGTAATTGTCTAGTTTGAGCAATGGCGGTGGTATCTAAGCCAGATTGGTATAATTCTAAAGTCACTAATTGAGTTAATTTGGTTTGTAATTGTAATTTATTTTTAGTTTTGGCTTGTTTGGTTGTTTGATTAATGGTTGCAGTTGGTCGATGATTAATAATTCCGGTTTGACACCAATCGCAATTTCCACAAGGTTCTGGTGAATTTTCACCAAAATAATTTAAAATATATTGTTGGCGACAACCTTGGTGATAGATATAATTCTCCATTTTATCTAATTTGCTTTTGGCAAATAATAATTTTTCTCGAAGGGCCGAGTGATCTAGATTTACTTCATGACGAGTGCATCTTTTTAATAGAGTTATTTCAGTACCCTTGAATGGAGGCTCATAAATAATTATAGCTTGGTCGTTTAACTTTTTTAATAATCTAGTCAATGAGTCTTTTTTGCATGATAAATCATTGGCTAGTGTTTCTAAATTAATTTTATAGCCAGTTCGTAATTGGCGCGCATGTTTATCATATAATTTCTCCCAAATTTCTAAAGACTTTTTAGCTTTAGCGCCTAGGACATTTTGTCCATCAATTAGTTTGATGTCAGGTGAGGCTAGTTGTAGAGAAGCTTGACCGATTTTTTCATAGGTTTTAGTCAAGTAACCTTCTTTTTCTAAGACTTTTAAGGCTGTGCCAATAGCTAAATCCGGAGCATCTAGTCCAAGCGAATTTTTGATAGCGCCATAGGTAATTAGGATATGATTATCAGCTTGATCAGTTAAGAATTCATAAATATCTAAAATTAAATCAACCGATGGATTATCTCCGTCAATAAAAAATTCTTGTAGATAACGATCGCGCGGGCTGTGTAACAATAAGCAAAGGCTAGGTTGTCCATCTCGGCCAGCTCGGCCAGCTTCTTGATAGTATGCCTCAATGGTTCCGGGCATGTCATGATGAATAACAAAGCGTAAATCAGCCTTATCAATACCCATCCCAAAAGCATTAGTGGCGACAATTACTTTAGCCTGTCCGGTCATAAAAGCGGTTTGGAGTTTTTGTCGTTCATCGGGACTTAGTCCAGCATGATATTCAACTGCTGATATTTGATAATTTTTTAAAAAGGCAACCAATTCATCAGCTCGTTGGCGGGTGCTAACATAGACAATACCATTGGCCTGGGGTATCTGTTGGATAGACTCTAGAACAATATTTTTTTTATGGCTATCAACAGTACTAAGAACCTTAAAGTTGAGATTAGGTCGAGCAAAACCAGTAATTATTTCTTGCGACTGACGCATATCTAATTGTTTGATAATGTCTTGGCGAACCTCTGGGGTGGCAGTTGCGGTTAATGCCATAATTGGTGGTCGACCCAAATCAGTTATAAATTTTTTAAGTTGTAAGTAGCTTGGGCGGAAATCGTGGCCCCATTGGCTAATGCAGTGGGCTTCATCAATCGCAATTAAATCAATTGACAATCGTTTTATTATTTTATTAAATGATGAATTATAAAAACGCTCAGGGGCTATATAGATTAAACGAAATTCTCCATTAACTGCTTGTTGGAGACGATTATCAGTTTCGACTAGGGAAATTGAACTATTAATAAAAGTAGCAGGGATTCCAACAGCATTAAGTCGGTCAACCTGATCTTTCATTAGGGCGATTAATGGTGAGATAACTAAAGTAGTACCTGATAATAATAATGAAGGTAATTGGTAGCAAAGAGATTTGCCACCACCGGTTGGCATAATAACCAGACAATCTTGGCCATTTAAAGCATAATCAATTGCTAACTCTTGGCCGGGTCGAAGTTGGTTGAAACCAAAATGCAATTTAATTAGAGTTGATAAACTATCAAAATTATTCATGGTGTTGCTGGTAGAGGATCAGAGTGTTATTTAGAGCCATAGCGATAGTTAATGGCCCAACTCCGCCTGGGACTGGTGTTGCCCAGCCGTTTATTTGTTGATTTATTGATTTTAAGTCAACATCACCATAGACTTTGCCAGATTTTTTAGTAATACCAATATCAATAATTAAATAATCACTTGGTAATTGTGATAATTTAATAATTTGGGGTTGTCCGAGGGCGGCGATTATTAATTGAGCTTGTTCAGTTGCTTGTTGAGCGGCCTGATTAAATTGATGGAAAATAATTACCTTGGCTCCTTGATCAGTTAGTAATTTGGCTAAATGTTGACTAAAGATATCGGAATTGCCAAAAATGACGGCTGATTTATTTTGTAAATCAAGTTGTTGCTCGGCAATAATTCTAAGAATTACTCCAAAAACTGGTGGGATAATAGCTGTTTGATCACCAATCGATAATTTTTTTAGATTTGCTGTTGTAAAACCATCAACATCTTTATCAGCGGCAATAGCATTGACTGCTGCATCGGCATCAAGTTGTTGGGGTAGAGGTAATTGTAGAAGAATACCGTCAATTAATGGGTCATGATTTAAAAAATCAATCATTGTCAATAATTCAATTTGACTAATATCTTCTGGGCAATGATAAAGATGAGTATCAATACCGACTTTTTTAGCCTCTTCTTGTTTTAAGCGGACATAGATTTGTGAATCAGATCGTTGGCCGATTAAAATAATGGCTAGGTTTGGTCGCGGTCCGCCTAGTTGGTGAATTGTTTGAGCGATTGGGTCTTTAATGCTTTCGGCTATCTGCCGACCATTAATTAGGTGCTGAGCCATAATTATAGTTGAGATTAATTCGGGGGTGGTAATTGTCGACCTAATTTAATTACTTGATTTTTTATGTCAGTTAAAATTTCAGGTTTATCAATATTAGATAAAACTTGATCTAGCCAATTAGCCACTTGTTTTATTTCTAATTCCGCAAAACCTCGGGTGGTTATAGCGGCTGTTCCCAGTCTAATTCCTGAAGGATTGAGTGGTGGTCGCTTGTCGCCAGGAACAGTTGACCGAGAAACCGATAAACCAGCTTTTTGCAAGGCTTCTTCGGCTTGTCGACCAGTAATATTTTGTTGGCTCAAGTCAATAACTAAAAGATGGGTGTCAGTTCCACCGGAGACTATTTGGTAGCCCTTCTGTTGTAGTTCGGTAGCCAATAATTGAGCATTAGTAATTACTTTTTGAGCATAATTTTTAAAATTTGGTTGTAGAGCTTCTTCAAAAGCAATCGCTTTGGCGGCAGTAACTTGGTCGTGAGGGCCACCCTGTAATCCTGGGAAAACAGCTCGATCAATCTCTTTAGCTAAATTAGATTGGCACATAATAATGGCTCCGCGTGGACCGCGTAAGGTTTTATGAGTGGTGGTTGTGATGACATCAAAAAGTCCTACTGGGCTATTGAGTTGTTGGCCAGCAATTAGTCCAGCGGTGTGAGAAATATCAGCCATGGTGCGGGCACCGACCTCATCAGCAATATTTTTAAAAGCAGCCCAGTCAATTTCTCGGCTATAGGCACTAAACCCAGCAACAATTAATTTAGGTTTAGTTAATTTGGCGATTTCTCGAATTTGAGCCATATCCAATTGACCAGTGGTTGCGTCAACTTCATATTGGCTAAATTTAAATAGTCGGCCAGAAATATTGATGGGATGACCATGGGAGAGATGTCCACCATGATCGAGGCGTAATCCCAGAACGGTATCACCAGGCTCTAGTAATGCCAAATAAACAGCTAAATTAGCTGGTGAACCAGATAGTGGCTGAACATTGACATGTTCGGCACCAAATAAGCGCTTGGCTCGATCAATGGCTAAATTTTCAATTTCATCAATTAATTGATTACCACCGTAATAGCGTTTACCAGGATAACCTTCGCTATATTTATTAGCTAGTGGAGTTGATAGGGCTGCTAGCACTGCCGGAGAGGCGTAATTCTCTGAGGCAATTAATTCTAGTTCATCAATTTGCCGTTGCCGTTCTAATTCGATTAATTTTAACACTAGCTGATCTTTAATTGGACTGATCATATTGTTGAATAATTGCTTGTAAATTGGTGGAAACATAATCGTCATGAAAAAAATCTCGATTTTTAGGGTTTTTTTCAATTTCGGTGATTATAGCTTCACGCTCAGTGGTAATGGTCTTAAATTCATCTAGTATTTGTTTGTAAATTTCAGCAATAGCGGGTTGGTTATTTTGTTGAGCGTAGTCACGATAAAGTTGAGCCTGTTGGGTTATTTGTTTTAATAATAATACTTGAATTGGATGTTGGGCTAAAGTTTTTTGTTGGTCATTATACCAAAGTTTAGCCAACTCTTCAGTATGTTTTAAGTCGCAACCAATTACAAAAAGAGGGACATTACTTTTTTCACCACGAATATTTAAGAAATCAGATTGGAAATATTTGATTTTGGCTAATTTACCTTGTTTAATTTTACTAAGGATACGGTTTACTTTATTCATTAAACGACTTGGTTGGCTAGCTGAAGTAACGTCTAGAGCAACACCAGAGTAATTAGCTGATTTTTGATCGGGATGGCGTATTTCTAAAATTGAATCAATATGGTTACGAAAATCATCGTAATCGCAAGTTTTAATGGTCCAAACATTTCCGCCGAAATAATTATTGGCTTCAATCTGATGATGTAAAATAGCTTCAAGAATGTCGGCAACCTTTTTATGCCAGATTTCGCTGGGAGAATTTTTCTGTTGATGCAGATCTTTTTGTTGTTCAACCCAGTCAGTGTCAGTTTTAACAGCCTCTTGACCATATAAATCAATAAAATCATCATGTTCTATCCGATCTATTTCATTAGCTTTCTGAGCCATTTCCAAAAGCTCATCAAGATAATGTTTATTATTGAAGTTTTGGTTGTTTTCTTTTTTTTCAGCCTGTTGTTGTAGGAATCGTTCAGGATTAAATAACATAGATTTTAATTTATTTTCTATAACTATAGCATAGCTTTTATTAAATAAGTATGGCTGAGTCGATAGCCAAGTTGGCGATAATAGCCACGAACACCGACTCCAGAAATTATGGCCATTTTCTTATAGCCATGTTGTTTAGCAATTTTTTCAGCTTCAGCTAGTAATTGTCGACCCAAGCCTCGGTGTTGGATTTGGCCGCGGCTGCCCGGTGGTTGTAATTGTCCATAAACATGGAGTTCACGAATAATGGCTCGGCCTGATAAATAAGATGGACCAGCGTTATTAGCTGGTAATCTTAATCGACAAAAGCCAAATAATTTAGACTGATCTAAACTTTCCCAGCTAATAAAATATTCTTGTCCGTCACCGGCTAAATAATTACGAACTATTAATTTAATTTGTTTAATTTTTATAATTTCTGAACCAGCCTCACGACAACGGATGCACTGGCAATTAACCCCTTGTCGTTGAATTATTTGCCGCAGATTAGTTATTTTATTGCCTGCCTCAATTGATTCGGCGGGAATATCTCTAATTAAGCGGATAATTCGAACATAGGCTGGTGTTGCCTCTTTACAGGCTCGAATAACTCGGATTAATTCTTGATCAGAATAAGGCTGGTAATTACCAGCTAGCCAGTCTTGGTATAATTGGCTACCTTTAACGACAACAGTGGGGTAGAGTTTAATTTGATCAGGTTGAAAACGAGGGTCATTAAATAATTGTTGGTACATTTTAATATCATGGTCAGGTGTTGAACCGGGTAGAGCTGGCATGATATGATAGGTTATTTTAAATCCCCAATCACGCAGTAGCTTGGTTGCTGTAACAATGTGATCGACGGTGGCAGTTCGTTGATTATTAATTAATATTTTATCATCAATGGCCTGTACACCGATTTCTACTCTAGTACAACCCAATTGTCGAAAACGTTGTAATTCTTCATTAGTTAAACAATCTGGTCGGGTTTCTAGGGTTAGACCGATGATTCGATATTCAGCGGTTTCGTTAATTTTTTGTTCTTTAAGCAGGGCCGCTTTTAATTGTGCTAAGGTTAGACTTTGTCGATAACGACGCAGGGGCTGGCCATAGGAATTGGCCGCAGCTAAACAATTGGTGATATACCAATACTGATATTTAATTGGTAGATATGACCAGGTGCCACCAATAATAATTAATTCAATTTTATTGGGTTGATGGCCATTAGCTAGTAATGCTCGTAATCGATAATTAACTTGTTTAACTGGATCATAATGACAGTGTTGAGCTCTCATGACAGCTGGTTCGTTGGCTAAATAACTAGTTGGTACATCAGTTTGTTGTGGACAATAGCGACAATGGCCAGGACAGGGCCAAGCCTTGGTTAAAACTGCTACTGGTGCTACTCCAGACATTGTTCGGATGGCCCGTTTTTTTAATAATTTAATAATTTGTAGATCACCCTGGCCAGTTGATCCAAATGATTGACGATAGGCGGCCAATAATTGACTATTGCTAAGTAATGGTTGACCAGATAATTCGGCTAACCGACGTTTCCATTCGGCTAGTTCAACTTTATTTTTTGGCTGATTGGTTAGTAGATTGTCAATTATTTTTTTTGATTTGATATTCATTACCTCTGATGTTATAATTTAGCCGTAGACTATTTAATTTAATCACAATTATATGCTGAAGACAAGGTGGTCGATTGGTTTTTTATTGGTTGGTCTTTTTTTAAGTTTACCCTTGGCCAGTCAAGCTTTTACGGCTCGTCGTGGGGATGAAATAAATTTTCGATCCGGCGATCAACTTAGTGGTACAACCTATGCGGCTGGGCGTCAAATTGTAGTTGATACGCCCTTGCCTGGTGATTTTATTTGTGCCGGTAATGATATTTTTATTAATCAGCCGGTTAGCGGTGATGTTATTTGTTTGGCAGAAAATATTAAAATTGACGCTGAAATCGGTGGTAGTCTTCGTTTGTTGGGTAGTTCGATTAATATTGATAATCAAATTGGTCGCAACGCTAGTCTATTTGGTTCCAAAATATTCTTAGGTCAGCAGGCAATAATTGATGGTGAGACTTTATCGGCTAGTATATTTTTAGATAGTCGAGGTGCTTATCGACAAGATTTTCATGGATTATATAATCAGGCTAGACTTTATGGTCATTATCAAGGAGCGGTTAATTTAATTTCAGCTAGCGATGAATTGCCTGGTTTAGAGGTTGTAGCTGGAGCCAAACTAGATAATGGTTTAATTTATCGATCTAATCAGCTGGCTAAGATAGACTCAGCAGCTCAGATTATTGGTCAAGTAGATAAACGAGTTTCACCAGTTAAACAATTGGATAAAAGTCAACAGTTAATTAATTGGCTTTGGTCAAAATCGCTTGGCTTATTTATGTTATTAGTTTTTGGTTTAGTTATTTTTAGTTTATGGCCGAAATTGGGTGATAAACTACTTCAGCACAGCCAAACTCACCCGATTAAATTAATTTTACAAGGCTTGGCTATTTTAATTATTTTACCAATTATTATTTTAATTTTAGCGGTAACGATTGTTGGCCTACCAGTTGCTTTGGCTGGGTTGATTATTTGGATAGCTTTATTATATGGTGCTAGACTGGTAGTTGCTTATTGGTTAAGTTCTAAGATAATGACTAGTCAGACAAATAGATTGTGGCCATTTTTGATTGGTATAATTATTATTATTGGGTTGTCATGGTTACCCGTTCTTGGTCGATTGATTATTGTGCTAGCGACTTGGTGGGGCACTGGAGTTATTTGGCATTCAATTTATAAGGTAAAAAAATAAGAACATAATTATGCTTACCAATGGTTCAGTTTTTAAGGCTTATGACTTACGAGGAGTTTATGGTCAAGATTTTGATGAAGACTTGGCTTATCGTCTTGGCTTAGCTTATGTTATTTGGCGAAAAGCTGAATTATCGACCGACCGACTAGTGGTTGTGGTTGGTCATGATATGCGTTTATCTTCACCGTCTTTGCACCAAACATTATGTCAAGGACTGATTGACGGTGGAGCTGAAATTATCGATATTGGCCTATGTTCAACGCCGACTTTTTATTTTGCGGTTGCCGATCAATTGGCTGACGGGGGTATTATGGTCAGTGCTTCGCATAATCCTAAAGATCATAATGGTTTCAAAATTGTTCGAGATCGAGCTAAGCCAGTTGGTGAAAACAGTGGTTTGGCTGAATTAAAAGAATTAGTTTTAAATCAATCATTAACACCGGCTGATCAGCCAGGTAGTCGACGAACTATTGATAATATATTAGATAAGCAGCTGGCTTATGATTTAACTCGAGCTGGTTCTCAACCAATTAAATCTTTTAAGGTAGTAATTGATCCAGCCAATGCCATGGGTAGTCTTTATTTTGAAAAATTATTGGCTAGTTTGCCACAAATCTCGTTGATTCGAATGAATTGGCCGCTAGATGGTTCTTTTCCTAATCACGAAGCCGATCCATTTAAGTCGGATAATATTCAGCCACTTAGTCAGATGGTGATTGGTCAACAAGCTGACCTGGGAATTGCTACTGATGGTGATGCTGATCGTGTTTTTTTTGTTGATAATCAGGGTCGACCAATTGAACCAGGCATTATTAGAGCTATTTTGTCAAAAATATTTTTAGCCGAACAACCTGGCTCAATAATTGCCTATGATATTCGCCCTGGCCAAATTACAGCTGATACGATTATTGCTAATGGCGGTCAACCATTAGTCACTAGAGTTGGTCATTCTTTGATTAAAGCCGCTATGCTAGAGTCAGGTGCTTATTTTGCTGGTGAATCATCTGGTCATTTTTTCTTAAATATGGAACATGGTTGCTATGAAGTGCCTGGCATTGTTGCTCTTAAACTATTGCAAGAATTATCGGCTAGCGGTCAAACCTTGGCCGAGTTAGTCCAACCTTATCAACAATATTATCATTCTGGTGAAATAAATCGGCGAGTTAATGATACTTCAGCTAAAATTAAATTGATTGCCGAGCATTATGCTGATGGACAGATTGATTATTTGGATGGTATTACGGTTACTTATCCGGATTTTTGGTTTAATGTCCGATCGTCCAATACTGAACCATTATTGCGGCTTAATCTTGAAGCTAAAACTGCTGAGATTATGGCTAATCGTCGGGATGAAATATTAAGTCTATTGGCTGATTAGCGGCGAAAATAATTAGCTATTTTTTTGAGATTATTATAATCTAATTCACTAAGACCATGACTAGATAATTGTCCGTGGATTTGATATAGGGCATTGTCTAGCTTATAGCCAGGAATACCGCCAAAACTGATGACATCGTTGCGGTATTTTTTAAGGAAATCAATTATAAAATCACGATTTTTCTGGTCAAGACTGGCAAATTCATAACTATTATTGTAAAAAAACTCTTTACAGCGCCGTTCAAATGTGTAGATATCTTCATTTTTAAGACTATTAACCAGCTCTTTGATTTTTTCACTCATAGTAATAAAATTAATAATAAAAATTTAGTTTTAAACCAGTAGACAATTAGGTTGGGCTGCTAAATTGGTAGGAGCAATTGTTTGGTTAGCCCTTAATTTTAATAGGCCAGCGGCTGCAATCATGGCCGCATTATCGGTTGTATAAGCCATGTTTGGCAATAATAATTTAACCGTCGGCATTTTTTGCTTTAAAGTATTATTAAGTATTTGTCGTAATTGATGATTAGCAGCGACTCCGCCAGATAGGGCAACAGTTTTAACCGATCGATCCAGGGCGGCTTTGATAGTTTTTCGAACTAGGGCTTCAACTACAGCTTGTTCAAAGGCATAGGCGTATTCAGTAATTCGGCTAGACCAATTATCGTCTTGCTTAATAGCATAAAGCAAGGCGGTTTTTAATCCAGAAAAAGAAAAATTATAATCAGACCGACGAAGCATTGGTTGGGGCAATTTAATAGTTGATGGCCGAGATTGTTTAGCAAATTCAAGGGCTGCGGCACTGATACTTGGTCCACCAGGGTAGCCTAGTTTTAATAGGGTAGCGGCTTTGTCAAATGCTTCACCAGCGGCATCATCGACAGTTTGGCCAATAATATCATAATCAAGTAGATCGTTCATTAAAATTAGGGCGGTATGGCCACCGCTGACGGTTAGAGTCAGTAATGGAAATTTTATTTGATCTAATGGTCGATTAATAAAATTAGCAGCGATATGGCCGGCAATATGATGAACTGGTATAAGGGGTAAATTCCAAGCCAGAGCTAAAGATTTAGCAGTTTCTGTCCCAACCAGTAATGAGGTCATTAGGCCCGGTCCCTGGGTAACTGCTAGTCCATTTAGCGACTTACTAGCGGTTGATCTACTTAATCCAGCTTGACTTAGAGCTTGATTAATAATTGGGATAATTTGTTTAACGTGTTCTCGAGCTGCTACTTCAGGAATAACTCCGCCAAAAGCTTGGTGAATATCAATTTGAGAAGCAATTAAATTACTCTCAATGATAATTTGATTATCAATCAATGAGCCGACTGCGGCCGCGGTTTCATCACAACTAGTTTCAATGGCTAATATTTTCATAATAATTTGATTTCATTCTATCAGCCGTTGAGGCATTATTCAAGGTTAAATAAACTGAGCTTGACAGTCAGCCAGCTTTCGTTATAATAAGCGTTAGCTTGACGGTCCCTTCGTCTAGTGGTTAGGACACCAGGTTTTCATCCTGATAACAGGGGTTCGATTCCCCTAGGGACTACTATCGGGGAACTAGCACTGGCTAGTTCCTTTTTAGTTTGTAAAATTAGTGAAATTTTAGGTGTTTGATTTTCTGAAAAATCAAAAACGGGTTTTTCGGGAAAAATCAAACACTGTAATTTAAGTTTTTCCTCATAAGTCGCCTCTCTATAAGTTGAAGACAAGTTAGTAATGACTTTAAAGATTTTTTTGTTATCCCTCGGCTGATCGCAGGCGCTAGCCTGGATATCGCTAATAGCTTCTTTTACTTTATTTAATTCTTCTTTAAAGTCCTCATCATCAAGTAAATCTTTTTTCTTCATTTCAATTAACTTGGCTTTTTCAGTTTGGAGATTTATTAATTTACTCTGACTATTTTTCAGGTTGGTTTTATATTTACTCATTTCTTCTTTGCTAATATCGATTAGGGGTTTACGGAAGAAATCTAAATATTCTTTACTTGGGGTTATTCTTTTTAAGAAAGAAATAAATTCGCCCTCTAGCTTATCTTTAGAGATAGACTTTAAGCCATGACAGTTTTTATTATAGCAACGATAGAAAGGATATTTCTTGCCACTTTTACTCTTAGACATACAAGCGGTTATTGGACGATTACAATGCGGACATAATATAAAATGACGAAGAGGAAAAGTTTCGTTTGGTGTACTAGCTGAAATATTGTCGCCCTTTTTTCCAGTTTTAATAAGTTTTTGGCATTTATAAAAAGTTGATTCGTCTATTAATGGTTTATGAGTACCTTGATATTCTTCGCTTTTAACAGTCATTATTCCTAAATAGAATTTCTCGGTTAATATTTTAAATAGCGTTTGACTAGTTAGTTCTTTATTCTTCCACGATTTGAATCCGGCTTTAATCATTAGCTGTCTAATTTCTTCCATTCTATAAGCACCGCTAGAGAATTTATTAAACGCCATTTGAATAATCTCGGCTCTTGGTTTATCTATCGTTATAACGGCTCTATTTTGACCGTCTCGGCTATTTAGATAACCAAGGGGAGCTTTATAACACCAAATGCCTTGTTTAATTTTCTCAAGCATACAAGACGACACTCTTTCACTTCTAACGTCATTATCAAATTGAGCAAATGACGCCATAATAGTGCCGATTAATTTTCCACTCGGTGTTTTATCAACTGTTTCAGTGGCGGAGATAAATTTAATTTGTAATTCTTCAAGAGCCATTAAAATAGTAGCGTAATCTTTTACATTTCTTGAGAGCCTATCTATTTTATAAACAATAACTGAATCAATATTTCTATAATTTTTCTGACAATAACTTAACAATTCCTGCAGTCCTTTGCGGTTTACAGTTTTAGCGGATACGCCATCATCATGAAATAGTTTTATTATTTCTACCTCGTGACTTTTAGCATATTCCAGGCAATAGTTTTTTTGTTGTTCGAGACTCACTCCGTTCTGCGCTTGATCTTCGGTTGAGACCCGATAATAGATAATTCCTTTTGACATAGGATTAAGGTTAATAATTAAAAAGAAAGCGGTGAACTGTTGGACACAACTTAGCAAAAAGCCTCGTTGAAACAGCCACCGCTTTCTTTATATCAAAACGATCTTAATCGCTTGGATGTAAAATATAGTGACTTTTTGCTTTATAAGTTGTGTCCATTAAAGATATTAGCATATATTTGTATTTTTTCAATGTTTATTAGTGTTTTTATTTTTCTTATGGTTGTAATAGAAATTATAAGCGAAATAAGCGAATTGATAGATTTCATGCCTAATAGTTATTAAGTCGGCTTCAGAATACTTGGAGGCATGGAGACCGAGCGATTTCTGAAGCTTAGAGATGTCTAACATATCTATGCGGATATGTTTTTCTAAAAGGAAAAAATTAAAGACGATTTTTTTACTATCTTTCTTTAAAGAGGCGATAGTTTACCTCTCCGACATAATCGGATTTATACTGCTTATCAAGCAATAACTCCGGGGGCGATTTTAAGCTACTGAGATACTTTCTTACTTTCTGCCCGGTAATAATTATTTCCGGACGTTTGAGCTGACGAGAATAGAACACTTTTTTCTTGCCTTTGAGCCGGCCGTCAAATAGCTCTTTAGCAATGTATTTAGCCACATAGAGACCAACCCGAGAAACATGACGAATATTATTAATATTAACGAAACCATATCGCCACAGATCAGCTAGCTGACTATTAGCTGTATAAGGCAAATTAGATAAAACATGATAATGAATATTTCCGCCATGCTCTTTTCTGGCTTTAGAGCGAAAATAATAATCACTCTGAAATTCGGGAACAGCTAAATAGAGTAAGTCGGGATAATATCGTTTTAATCTTTTAATAAAATTAGAAAAGATTAAATTACATTGCACAATATCAGTAAATGAGCCGTCATCAGACTTCTTGTCGTCAAAGGTTAAGGTTATAAAAACCTTTAACTCTGGGTTGGAATTTACCAAGCGAACAATATTAGCTCTTGTCCGTCTTAGCGAGAAGTCGCTTTTCATCTTTTTATCTAACTCATTTTCTTCAGGCTTCTCTTTTTTAGTTTTTCTTCTTTTTTTTCTCTTGTGATTTATTCTTATCGCTTGCTCATAAGAATAGATTTCTAACAAATCCCCCGATTTAATTAGTTTTTGCCGATAAGCTAATGGTTTGTATTCCATATACTTACGGCGTTAAGTGTGCCTATAGCCAAGTTAAGAGGGGCTCGAGGCACACTTCTAGTCTTAACTCTCAATAACCTGCCGCCCCCGTTTTCTTTTTTCGGCTCCCCCAAGGGGATGCCGCCAAAAAAAGAAAAAAACAGGGGGTCGGCCGGTCAACTATGTTTACCTCCAAAGGAAAAGAGGTTTTTAGGCCCGACGACAAAGGCCACTCGGCCAAACAAAAAACACAAGCAGTATATCCGGATATATTGCTTGTGCTTATTTTGAATTGGCAAAGATTTAGACTTTGCTTATATTTATTATTTTATTTGAAGACAGCTATTTTTATATATATGTCCATAATCTGACTAGCCTTAGCTAGGTTCGTCTCCCTGCTTATAGATTATTTATTAATTTTATAAGTCTATGAGATTATTATAGCATATTTTGAGGGGTAAATCAATAACGGATTTGTTGATAATTTTAATAAATTTAATTACTACTACTAAATAAGAAATATTCTCTGACAAAAAGCACTAATTCCTATTCCGTTAGTATTATTAGTCTGAACTCTGTAAGTCGGAATTTTATTAATATAAATAGTATACCCAGCGTCTGAACCATTTTCTTTTTTAGCAATTATTCTATCTCGTAATTTAGCAGTCTTATCAACTGGCTTATAAATAGCCACTCCAGAATCATTCACGATAACTACATACAAATCTTCATCGTGACAGTCAGTAATAAAATTTAAAAATTCTCTTTTTTGTTTTGGTGATAAAGAATTAAATTTTTCTAAACAAACACTATTCAGTCTTGCCTGAAAAACTTTTCCACTTTTCTTAGCCCATTCTAAAATTTTTTTATTCTTTTGAGCTATCTTTTTTAACTCTCCTCTTTTTGGAGTATCTTTGCCTGTTTTCTGGAAAATATAACTTTGAAGGTCCCACCACATTTTATCGGTTTGATCCTTAAAACTAAAATCAAACCATTTTTCCAATTTTCCTAAACCAAGATTTTTTAGTGTTCCTGTCCCAGACTTAGCAATTGATTTTATAGAAAATCTAGTTTTTTTATTATTTAAATGCTCGGCGTCAACATCTGATGTGGATTGTTCAATAACAAAATGACGACCAGTCCAAATAATATTTATAATTTTGCCCTTTCTACTTATTTCATCATCCAATATCTTTTCAATTTCTGGTTGAATTTTTATAAAATTATTATTTTGCAATTTCATTCTTTCTCCACCATCCTCCTTGTCCAAAATTTTATTAGATAGTTTAGCTAAGTCTTCGCTATAAGAAAAAGTTATTTTATAAAGATGACAAATATACTGACAAACCAACAACTCAAAATAATCTGCCTGCGCTCTGTTTGATTTTTCTTTATTACCTTTTTTCATATTAGTTAAAATAGGCTCCAACAATTTTATTAATTTGTTCTTGATCCTTATTAAAATTGTAGCTAAAGTCATGCTTTAGATTTTTTATTATATTTTTTGAAATCTCAGCAATAGTTTTAATGTCTTTATCAGTAAAACTCGGCATTGGCAATTTCTTAATATCCCTAATTTGAATAGAATTAGTATGATTTAATAATTTAATCATTTTATTGTAAATTTCGCTATTTAAAACTCCAACAAAAAATTCCGGTGGATATTTTTTTAGATTTTTTGGGAAGAAACACATAGCTTTATTGCTTTCCCAAAGAGCTCCAACGGTTGATAGTCGCGCCGTTAAATTAGAACAGATGCCGGAAATAATAAAACCATGCCTATCATCGTTCAAATTATAACGACTCGGCATTTTATAATTAGATACTGACTCTTTATCCCATCTTATGGCGTATTCGGCCGGTAAATAATATTTATTATTACCGCCTTTTTTATGATAAAATTTCCATTTTTTCCCATCAATATCTTTGATATTAACCCATTCTTTTATCCCATTGTTTTTAGCGTATTGAATCCCGTTATAATCAGCAATCGCTAAAAATTTATGATTATCAGTCGTATGCATTCCTAATCCGCCATCCAAATAATTAACCATTTTTTCGAATTCGTTGATTTTTCCTAGCAGTTTAGCTCCACCATTAAAATCAAATACATAGTCCGGATACGACAAGATATTCTTTTGGATAGTTTTATATTTTTTGCCATTATAGTCGTCAACTTCGTTATCTCGACAATCATTAAAAATAACCGAATGATCATCCGTCGCCTTTTTATTAGTTATCAAAATAATACTTGTATTAACTAATGCTCCGCTATCTTTAAATAATTTTTTAGAACACAATGTTATCTCGTTTACAGTGTAATTTTTCAATAAAAATTTTCTTAACTTTTTATGTATTCCCAAAGTTAAATAAGTATCGCTTACAATAAAACAAAGTTGTCCATTCTCTTTTAACAATTTACACCCCAGGTACAAAAACATTGCATAAGTATCATTAGCTCCTATTTCATTAAAAATATTGCCTAATTTATGCTTATTTTTTTTGATATAATCACTCTGCTTATTTAAATAAGGAGGATTTCCAATTATATGAGAAAATTGCTCACAACCAAAAAGAGAATCATTGGCGATGTCAGTATTTAAGAGGGTATCTTTAATGGCGACATTTTTTATACCAAGTTTGTTTAAACCATTTTTAACCTCGGGATTTATATCCCAAACTGTTATCTGATCTTCTTTTAATAACTTATTCTTTAAAACCACCGAAACAAAAGCGCCGTCGCCTCCGCTCGGTTCTAATAATTTACTGCTTTTATCAAAATTAGCTAATTTTCCAACCATATACTCAACCGTGTGGATGGGGGTGTAAAAAGCACCTAGTTGTTTTTGAGTTTGCTGTGTCATACAGAAAATTATACCACAAATAATCAATAACCGAAATGTTTGTCTTTAAGGTCATAATGTGGTATAAATACAGTATATTTACCTAAAATTATGCTAAAAAATAGAGATAAAAAAGTTAAAATTTTGTCTGAAGATTTTGTTAAAAATTCCATTATAAAATGGCTATCGGCAAACAATTGGGGGTATCTACAATTCGGAGGTTTACGAGAAAAAGGAGTTGACATTAAAGCTAAACATAATCAATATCCTATTTATTATTTTATAGAAACAAAGGGCGAGGGTAAAATTAAACAAGCCGATGAAGTTGCCTTTGTTTATTCACTTGGGCAGATAATAACCCGAATGAATACTAACAACACAAGAAATAAATATGCTCTTGGCTTACCGGAATCTAGTGCAAAAATAGCCTTACGCCGATTACCATGGCAAATTGCCAAAAAATTATTGCTTTATATTTTAGCGGTTGATAAGCAAGGTAAGGTTATTCAATATTCTTGGAAAGATTTAAAAGAGAATAATAAATGAAAAACAAAAGTCATAGAAAGATAAAAAAAGAGGAAATAATTATTAATGATGATTCAAAAAAATTGTTAGTTTTTCAATATCTCTCAAGTAAATATAAGTCCGAAAGCCTTACTTGTAAATCAAGCTATTTCGCCTTATTGAATCACGCCAGGAATGCAACTGGAAGATGTTGTAAAAATGGGAGCATTGATTTTATTGAAAAAACAGGAGATTGGTCTGGGGCTTGCATGTATTTAATACTTATAGATCATATTGGCGGAAGATTTAGAAATAACAATAAACAAATAGATTCAAATTTAAAAGATTTTGCAGCCGCATTGAAAAGTTTTACCGGATTAAGCAATAAAAAAATAGAAATATTACGTGAATTAAGAAATAGCTTTCTTCATAAATTTAATTTATATAACTTTCCTGAAGATAAAAAATTTGTCTGTAGATTATTTTCAGTAAACAGAGGAGAAGAGTTAATAAAATTACCAATAAAAAATTTAGATGATTCCGAAAAATCATTAAGCAAAATAAAAGATGATAATAAAACCTGTATAAGCTTGAAAAAATTAGGCGACCTAGTAGAAAATATGCATAAGAAGATTTTATCATTACTAAAATCTGGGGATTTAATCGTTATAACTGAAAATAGTGAAAATTTAGAAGATTTTTTAAATGCAAATACTATATGTTATAAAGAATAATATTTTTATTAAAAAACAAATTACTCCAAAATTTCCACCCACTTCTCAATTTCACTAACAATTCCTTCAAAGTTTTGGGAAATATCATTTTTAAGGACTACATTTATGAGAGCAGGCCGAGAGGTCTGTTTTCTTTTTGTAGTTTAATTTGTTATAATAGATTAAGTTTTTTGATGAAATTATTAGATTAGGATAAGTATTTTTTAGTACGATTGTTTTATACATTAATTAATAAAATTTTTTATAATAAGGGTAGTTTAAATAGATATTTTATTATTATTTATGGACATTATAATTAAGTCGAAATTTTTATTAGCTTTAAGCTCATTATTAATTATATTTTTACCAATTCAGGTTGGTGCTATTGTTACATGTGCTGCCACAGTGGATGGCAATGGAACAGCTCGATGTTTAAGCTCTTGTAATAGCGAATATCCGCTTCATTGGTCCGCGGGTGATGGTGGCTGTCGCCAAAATAATTCAGCAACACCCTTGTGTTGCGGAACGCCGGGTAGTACTAGCGGTGGAGTAGCTCATTCTTCTTCAGGGGTTGTTGAGACTTCAGTAGATGAAACTGCAAACAATACTGCGTCTAATAATAATTTAAATGAACAATCACTACCAAAACTTGATGGGCTATTAAAGGCTACACCAATTGAAATAATTGGCAATATTATTAAAAGCATGCTCGGTTTAGCTGGTACTTTGACCATTATTATGATGGTTTATGCTGGTATTTTATGGATGACTGCTTCTGGCAATGAAACAGCTGTTACTAAAGCTAAAAAAATTATCACCTGGACAGTGATTGGTTTGGTATTAATTTTTACTTCCTATATTATAGTTAGATTTTTGTTTACTAGTCTGGGTTATTAATTTTTGAATTTATGGCTAATATCTATATATATATTTCTTGGTTGTTAGTAAACCTTTTTTTACCAATAAGTGTTCGGGCTCAAACAGTTGATTTAGAAAATCCTTTGGGAGAGTTTAATAATATTTTACAAGGCGGGAGCTTTGTCGGTTTGATTATTGCTAGAGTTTTAGCAATTGTTGGTGCCTTATCTTTGTTGATGTTGATCTATGGTGGTTTGACTATGATTTCAGCCGGTGGTAATGATACTAAAGTTAATCAAGGTAAAGCAATCGTTACCTATACAGCCATCGGCCTAGTAGTTATTTTTACTGCCTATGTAGTAATTAGTTTTGCTATCAAAAGTCTTGGCGGACAAGCTATGTAATTGGTGGACTAATTGATAAAGCCTTATTTAATTGAGCAATAATAAAGACAGTGGCGGCGTAAGAAATTAAAATAATAATCAGACCGATAAAAGCATTTTTGATTCGGCTGATTGCGCCGTCAATTTGTGCTTTATTGCCAGCTGCAGTCATATATTGGACTCCAGCTATAATCATTAAGATTACTAAAATAAAACCAACTAAACCCAAGATTACTCGAATGACATCGGCTATAGCCAGGCGAATATCCTTTGGTTCGTTGTTGTTATAGGCGATATTACCAAGCTCGGTTAGACCGGTTTGTTGAGTTGGTGTAAATTGAGCGGCTACACTTGACGGCCATGATAGTGATAAAATAGTGGCCATTATGAGACCAGTTAAGTTGATTAAGCCAATGGTAATTTTAGACATAATTGGTTTTTTAAGATATTGTGATATAGTTATTATATCGGATGATTATTTAAAAAACAACGGCATGTCCTTGGCTAGAAAATTCGCTTACAATAGTTTTGTTCAAATTGTCGGTAAATCGCTGTCTATTTTTCTAGGCTTATTGAGCGTGGCCTTGATTGCTAGATATTTAGGGGTTAGTGGTTTTGGTCGCTATACTGTTTTGACTAATTTTTTAGGAATTTTTGCAGTCTTAGCTGATTTGGGTTTGACTATGGTAACTGCTCAATTGATTAATGAGCGACCGACTGAACGATCTAGAATTTTAAATAATTTATTTGGTTTTCGTCTGTTTACTGCCAGTTTAATTATTTTATCTGGCCTATTAATTGCTGGTTTATTGCCTTATTATCGGGCACTGTGGTCGATTTTACTGGTTTTATCTTTGTCTTATTTTTTTATTGCCTTAAATCAGGTTTTGGTTGGTTTATTGCAAAGCGAATTGAAAACTGATTATTTAATGATTGCTGAAGTTGCTGGGCGATTATTTTGGTTATTTGGTTTATTGATTAGTCAGCGATTTGGTTGGGGTTTATTAGGAGTAGCCGTGGCAACTGGTTTATCTGGTTTGATTAATTTTGGATTGGCTTGGTATTGGGCCGGCAAAGTTATTAAAATAAAACTAGCCTATGACCCAGTCATCTGGCGCGATATTGCTCAACGGTCTTGGCCACTGGCAGTGACGATTATTTTAAATTTATTATATTTGCGAGCCGATATTTTATTGCTGAACTGGTTTCAAGGTGAAAGTGTAGTTGGTCTTTATGGAGCGGCTTATAAGGTTATTGATGTTTTGACTAGTTTGCCTTTTTTGATTGTTGGTTTATTATTACCACTTTTAACCAGGGCCTGGGCCAATCGTCAGCAGCAATATTTTAATTCATTGATTGATAGTGCTTTGTCAGTTTTATTGATGGCAGTTTTACCGATTATTATTGGTGGACAATTATTATCTGGACCAATTATTAATTTGATTGCTGGATCAGAATTTGCTGCCGCTGGACCAATTTTAGCCTTATTATTATTAGCTATTGCTGGTATTTTTATTAGTTGTTTATTTAATCATATCTTGATTGCTATTAATCGACAAAAAATAATGGTTTGGCCCTATTTGGCGGTCGCGGTTACCGCTGTTCCAGCTTATTTAATATTGATTGAAAGATTTTCTTATTGGGGAGCCGCTGCCGTAACTGTTTATAGTGAATTATTAATTGCTTGGTTGGCTGCCTATAAATCTAAAAAATTAATTAATTGGCGTTGGCCATGGTCCATCACTTATAAGGTGGTTATTGCTAATTTATTAATGGCGGTAATTATTTGGCCACTGCGCCATTGGGCTGGGCAAGGATCTATTCAATTATTGATTATCATTGGATTAGCTGTGTTAATTTATGGTTTAAGTTTATTAATATTGCGAGCCTTTGATTGGCGACGCTGGTTAACTATTCTTCGTCCATCGGTTGATCGGCTTAAATAAAAAGAATATGAAACGACCTTTAATTGTTAATTTTAATCAACTCGATCAATCTTTAATTGTTGATTTATTGGTAAACTGGTGTGATGGCCAACCGATTTTGTATTCAATTGCTGGTGAATTAGTTGAGGCCTGGTTAGCCAATGGTTGGCCAGAATTGGGGCAACGCCCTCATTTTAAAAAACGAGGGGTTTGGTTTAAGCGGTGGCTTTGGTTTTCTTTGCCTTATCGTCAAATAATTTGGCGTCGTCGATTAGCTAAATTAATGGTTCAGTCGGGAATTGATAGTATTATTTGTTTATCTTGGCTTGATAAATTAATATTAACTGGTCCGGCTCGACGACTTGGGCTAATTGTTGTTTGGTTACAATTACCAGAAGAAACAACTTTATGGTTACCTCGGTTATTATTTAAAAAATATCGTCGTCAAGCCTCAATGGTTAAATTAATTAGTTATGGTCGTCATTTAATTGATCATTTGCGTACTAAGGATAATAAACTTGATAATTGTCGGTTATTATGGCCAGCGATTAATCCAACGGCTGAATCTTTACAGGCTGATTTGTTTGACAGTTTAGCTGAAGGTTATCGTGAGGCGACTGATAAGAAATTTTTTGTCATTGGGGCAGTAATTGATTTAGTTGATAATCAGGCTGCTGAGATTTTGTTGCGTTCTCTTAAAATAGTTTTGTCAGTTATTCCTAGTGTGCAATTAGTTATTATTGGTGATGGAGATAAGCGTAAAGAATTGCAATGGTTAGCTAAACAGCTTGATTTAGCCAATTTAGTTTGGTTTGTTGGCCAGCAAGAGCCACTAGATAAATGGTTTCGCAGTTTGGATGCTTTAATTGAATTATCGGTTAATTGCTCAATTGATTGGCAACGTCTTTTACGAGCTATGGCGGCTGGTTTGCCAATTGTAGTTCCTAAAAATAAATTGACTAATGATTTTTTAATGCCTGGACAAACCGCTTTAGTGGTTGAGCAGGCTGAACCAGAGATGCTCGCTCAAGCTGTTATTCAGCTACAACAAGATAAAATTTTAGCTGGTCGGCTTAGTTGGCAAGGTCGTCAATGGATTGAAGAATTTGGTCTGCTTAATCGGCAGATAGCTGATTTTATTACTTATACTAAATAAATTATATGGGTCGAATTGTGATTGGAGAATTAATGGCTGATAATCGACTGGATAAATTTTTGGCAGAAAAATATGATAATCGATCACGATCAGACTGGCAAAAAATAATTAGTGCTGGCCTGGTAACTATTAATAATCGGCCAGTTAAGGCTCATGCTAAATTAATGGTTGGTGATGTGATTAATTGGCCAGCGGCGGCTAAATGTCGTTTAGTTGCTAGTCGACCAGTTAGTCAAGTAACTAAACCAGTGGGTCGGTCACCACGGTTAAAAATAATTATTGAACAACCGGATTATTTAGTTGTTAATAAGCCAGCTGGACTATTGGTTCATGATAATGTTTGGCCACCTACTCGACCGACTGTGGCTGAGGCGGTTGTTAAAAAATATTCAGAGATTGGTTTAGTTGGTGAAAATAAAACTCGTCCCGGGATTGTTCATCGTTTAGATAAAGATGTTAGTGGTTTGATGGTAATTGCTCGTAATGCTGAAATGTTTGCTAGTCTTAAACGACAATTTCAGTATCGGACAATTAAAAAATATTATACGGCTCTAGTTTATGGAACAATGTCTAAACCGGACGGAGTTATTAATTTTAATTTAACTAGATCTAGTGACGGCCGTAAAATGGCTGCCCGGCCGGTTAATCAAGACGGTAAAAAGGCGATTACTGAATATGAGGTTATTAAACAATGGCAAAATTATAGTTTATTGAAAGTCATTATTAAAACTGGTCGAACTCATCAAATTAGAGCTCATCTAGCAGCACTTGATCATCCTTTAGTTGGAGATGATTGGTATGGGACTAATAAAACTAAATTAAAGAATAAAGAATTGGGACTGGGTCGAGTTTTTTTAGTGGCTAGTCAATTATCTTTTTTAGATAAAGACAAGGTCAGACAAAATTTTAAAATTCGTTTACCGCGCCAATTAACTGATTTATTACAGCAGATAAAATAATATTTTATGATTATTTCTTTATCCGGCTGGCCTGGTTCAGGTAAATCAGCCGTTGCTAAACGATTGGCCCAGGAATTTGGTTGGCCATTTTATAGTATGGGGCAATTACGCCGCCAAGCCGCCAAGCGACGAGGTTTAACGCTGGAGGAATATAATCAATTGGCGATGACTGACATTTCGACTGATTTAGAAGTTGATGAATATCAGACCAAACTGGGTTGCGAACAAGATAATTTTATTATTGATGGTCGTACTTCTTGGCATTTTATTCCACATTCTTATAAAATATTTTTAGCAGTTGATCCAGAAATTGGGGCTCAACGAATTTTTCAAGATTTGCAAAAATCTAATGAACGCAATGAGGCTGATAATCTAGATAGTCTTGCAGCAGTTATCGCCAATAATCATCAGCGGGTCGACAATGATCGTCAACGCTATCGTCAATATTTTGGTATTGACGCTTACGATTTAGACAATTATGATGAAGTGGTAGATACCACTAATTTAGATTTAGAACAAGTGGTGGCCAAGGTTGCTGACTTAATTCGTCAGCGATTATCAAAAGATTAATTATTTTAATTATCAATATGTCAGATCGTAAATTACGAGTAGCTATTAATGGTTTTGGCCGGATTGGTCGTAGTGTTTTTAAGGCTTTATTAGATAATCCGCAAATTGAAGTTGTGGCGATTAATGATTTAACTGATAACCGGACATTAGCTCATTTATTGCAATATGATAGTTGTTATGGTCGTTATCAATTTGAGGTTAGTTCAGATCAACAGCATCTGGTCGTTAATGGTCAAAATTATTTAGCATTAGCTGAAAAAGACCCAGAACAATTACCCTGGACCTCATTAGCAGTCGATATTGTAATTGAAGCGACTGGACGTTTTACTAAGTCAGATGAGGCGATGGCTCATATTCGAGCTGGAGCTAAAAAAGTAATTATTAGTGCTCCAGCCAAAGATGAGATTACCAAGAGTATTGTTTTGAGTGTTAATGAGGCTGATTTATTGGCCAGTGATCAAATAATTTCAATGGCTTCTTGCACTACTAATTGTTTAGCACCGATTACCAAAGTTATATCCGACCAAGTTGGTATTAGTAAAGCAGTGATGAGCACGGTTCATGCCTATACGGCTGACCAGAATTTAGTTGATGGTCCCCACAAAGATTTAAGGCGCTCCCGTAGTGCCGCTCTTAGTATTGTTCCAACTACTACTGGTGCGGCAGCGGCTGTTGCTAAGGTAGTGCCAGAATTAAGTGGTCAATTTGATGGTTCGGCTTTTCGTGTTCCAACCCCGGTTGTATCTTTATGTGATGTGGTTTTTGTTACTAAGCGATCAGTTACGGTTCAAGAAATTAATGATTTATTAGTTGAGGCAGCTAGTCGTGATCAATTTGGTGCTTTAACTACCACGACTGAGCCATTGGTTTCAATTGACTTCACTGGTAATCCAGCTAGCTCAATCGTTGATTTATCCTTGACTAAAGTTGTCGGAGGTGATTTAGTGAAAGTAGTCGCCTGGTATGATAATGAATGGGGTTATAGTCGTCGTCTAGCTGACTTATGCGATTATATCGCTCAACATAATTTGTTATAATTAAATAGTATGGATCAACCAATCACTAGCAAACAGCTGGCCGATTTAGCCTTTCGACAGGCTTGGCAGTCTTTGTTTATTTTTATTGGACCAGTTGGACTAGCGATGTTGATTGGCTATTATTTAGACAATGGTTGGGCTGATTCTAAACTTAGAACAATTATTAGTTTGGCCGTTGCCTTTGTTATTTCTTGGGTTATTATTTTTTATCGTTATAGTGGATTTCGCCGATTAGCTAAACAAATTAAGGCTGATTCGGTTTCCAACTCCAATCATAAGCAGTAATTAGATGTTTCTTAGAATAAGTGGCACACAATCCAGTATTCAGCCGGAAGCGGTTTTTCAACCGTTTGGTTGGCCAATTTCTGGGACCTGTTTATTAAGTTGGCTAATTATTGGTCTGTTAATTATTTTAATTTTAGCAACTCGTCATTTAAAATTACGACCGAATCGTCAGCAAACTCTTTTGGAAATGATTTATGGTTTAATTTTCGGCTTGATTGCTCAATTAACTGGTAGCGATCAAAAAGCTAAACGAGTTTTTCCATTATTTGGTTCATTATTTGTTTTTATTTTAATTTCCAATTATATTGCTTATATCCCTGGAATTAGCTCATTGTCTTGGAATGGTCAAGCCTTATTTCGAACTCCGACCAATGACTTTAATACCACCTTTGGCTTAGCTTTGCTATCATTATTTTACATCCAGTGGTCTAGTATTCGGCAATTTGGTTTATTTAGTCATATTGGTAAATATATCAAGTTAGCTGGAATTTGGCGGGGATTTCGTCAAAGTCTGTCGGCCGGTTTAATGGGAATTATGGAGTTTGCCATTGGTTTAATGGATATAGTTTCGGAATGTGCTCGGGCTATTTCTTTATCTTTGCGTTTATTTGGTAATGTTTTTGCGGGTGAAGTTTTGACGATTATAATTATGGGAGCGTTTGCTTGGTTATTACCGTCAACCTGGATGGCCATGGGTCTATTAAGTGGTTTAGTCCAAGCAGTTGTCTTTACTTCATTGGTTTCGGTATATTATACTTTAGCCGTTAGTGAGTAATTGTTTATATATAATTTATTAATAATAAAATTATGGATCCAGAATCAATGCGTTTTTTAGCTAAAGCGCTGTGCACTTTGTCTTTCGGACCGGTGGCTATCGGCGAAGGAATTTTAATCGGTAAGGCTTTTGAGGCCATGGGTCGAAATCCGGAAATAGCTGGTGATATGTTTGGTAAGATGATTGTCGGTACGGCCTTGGCTGAATCAACGGCTATTTATGCCTTGGTTTGCTTTTTCTTGCTGTAATTTATTTTTATGGGTTTGATTGATACTTTAGCTAAAGTTGGGTTTGATTGGCGATTGGCTTTGACCAATCTGATTAATTTTGGCCTAATTGTTTGGTTATTGGCTAAGTTTTTATGGCCAAGCATTGCTAAAGCCATCGGTGAGCGACAAAAAATTATTGATCAGGGTTTGACTGATGCTGAATCAGCCAAAGAACGGCTAGAGCAAAGTCAAGCTGATTATCAGGCTAAGTTATTAGCAGCTCGTCAGGCAGCTGGTGAGATAATTAACCAGGCCGATGAACAAGGACAAAAGATTAAGGAAAAATTACAACAAACTGCTCATCAGGAAGTTGACGAATTACGCCAACATGTCACTGAAGAATTAGCTCAGGCTAAACAGGTTATGACCGCTGATGTTCAAAAACAATCAGCTGATTTAGTGGTGGCCGCCGTTGAAAAAATTCTACAAAATAAATTAGATGCCAAAGACGATCAGCGATTAGTGAAGCAGGCTCTTAAATCACTACATGGCTAAAGTAATTGATCAACAATTGGCTGAAGTTTTGTACCAGCTGACTAATCAGGCCAAAGATAAAGAGCTGGCTGGCTTATTAGAGCAGTTTGCTAATTATTTGGTCAGTAGTGGACAAATTCAGCGTTGGCCGATTATTGCCGATCTTTATCGGCAGAAATGGTTAAGACGACAGGGGGTTTTAGAGGTTGAAATAATTCATGCTCGTCCACTTGATCAAAATTATCTTCAAACATTAACTGATGAATTAACTAAACTTTTATCAGCCAGTCAATTGATTGTTAAAACTAAACTCGATCCGGAGATTTTAGGTGGAATGATTATTCGTTTGCCGGATCGTTTATTGGATGCCAGCTATCGCCGGCAATTGCGTAATTTACAAGCTAATTTGCTTTAAACAATATGTCAGATCAACAACCAGATATTATTATTGAAGAATTGCGTCGTAAGATTTTGCAGTTTCAACCAGAAGTCAAAGTAGAAAAGGTTGGCTATGTCGTTAAAATAAGTGACGGCATTGCCATTATTAGTGGCTTGACTGAGGTAATGGCTAGTGAAATGATTGATTTTGAAGTTTTTGATGATCAGGCTCGGCCAGTTTTGGTTCGTGGTGTCGTTCTTAATCTTGAAGATGACCAAGTTGGAGCAATTGTTTTTGGTCGTGGTGATCTAGTTAGTGCCGGTACTGTAGTTAAATCAACTGGCCGAATTCTTCAGGTACCAGTTGGTCCGCAATTATCTGGTCGAGTAGTTAATGCTCTTGGTGAACCATTAGATGGTCAAGGAGCGATTAAAACTGAACAATTTTATAATATTGAAAGAGTCGCCCCCGGCGTGATGGAACGGCAGTCAGTCAATCAGCCTTTGCAAACTGGTTTAAAAGCAATTGACTCAATGATACCAATTGGTCGTGGTCAGCGTGAATTGATTATTGGTGATCGTCAAACTGGCAAGACGGCCATTGCTATGGATACAATTATTAATCAAAAAGGCCAAGATGTGCATTGTTTTTATGTGGCGATTGGTCAAAAAGAATCAAAGGTAGCTCGATTGGTTGCTAAATTAAAAGAATTTGGAGCAATGGATTATACCACTGTAATTGTTGCCAGTGCAGCTGAAACAGCGGCCATGAGTTATATTGCTCCTTATGCTGGTTGTGCTATGGCTGAATATTTTTTAGAAAATGGTCAGGATGCTTTAATTATTTATGATGATTTAAGCAAACACGCCGTAGCTTATCGAGAAATATCTTTATTACTACGTCGTCCACCTGGTCGGGAAGCTTATCCGGGTGATGTTTTTTATTTACACTCTCGGCTATTAGAAAGAGCTTGTAAATTAAATGATGAGCGTGGCGGCGGTTCTTTAACCGCATTACCGATTATTGAAACCCAAGCTGGTGATATTTCGGCCTATATTCCGACCAATGTTATTTCTATTACTGACGGTCAAATCTTTTTAGAGCCAGATTTATTTTATAAGGGCTTACGGCCAGCTATTAATGCTGGTTTATCAGTTTCTCGAGTTGGTAGTAGTGCTCAAACTAAAGCCATGAAAAAGGTGGCCGGTAAGTTGCGCTTAGAATTGGCTCAATTTCGTGAGTTAGAAGCCTTTGCTTCATTTGGTTCTGATCTGGATGAAGCCACTAAGCAAAAACTTGAGTTAGGTCGTCGTCTAACTGAAATTTTAAAACAAGGTCAATATCAGCCATTATCAATGGTTGATCAGGTGACTATTTTTTATGCGGCGATTAATGGTCGATTAGCCAATGTTCCAGTAGACAAGATTGGTCAATGGGAAAAAGATTGGTTGGATTATTGGCATAATTGTGGTCAAGCCATCGCCGATAGTATGGCTGAAAGTGGTCAACTCGATGATCAGCTTGATGATCAGCTAGGCAAGATGATTGATGATTTTCAGGTTGGTTGGCAACAATAATTATGGCCAGTACCCTTGATCTACAAAGACGGTTAAAATCAATTAAAAGCACTCGCAAAATTACTAAAGCGATGCAGTTGGTGGCTGCCGCTAAAATGAAAAAGGCGGTAGCCAGCGCTTTAGCTACTAGAACATATTCTAATTTAGCTTGGATGACTTTGCTCAATCTTAGCCGGGACAAGAGTCTGCAACATCCTTTTTTAGGTTGGCCAAGCTCTAGACAACCGACTAATCGAATTGCTATGTTAGTTTTTACTGGCAACAAGGGATTATGTGGCGGTTTTAATAGTAATATAATTAATAAAGTTTTAGCTTCAACTAATAAATATTCTGACCGGCTAGTTGATTTTTATTTATTTGGTAGTCGGGGCCAAGCTTTGGCTAGTCGATATAATCAGACTATTGCGACTAGTTTTTTAAAAGATGAACGTCAGCCGCAATTTCCACAAGTTATTACTATGGCTAAAGCAATTATTGATGAATATCTAACGGGTCGCTATGATAAAGTATTGGTAGCTTTTACTGATTTTATATCAACTATTAAACAAGTACCGCGGATTAGGCAATTATTGCCAATTGATGTTGATGCTAATCGTGAATTTTTAGGATTAGTTGAAGCTCCACAATTGGCTTCATCTAAGGAATTTTTGGCTGGCAAAGCTGACAATCGTCTTTACAGTGAAACAACTACTGGCAAAGGATTAGAAGAATTATTGCCAGATAATATGAAAATTAAGTCTTATCATTATCAATATGTTTATGAGCCAAATCGTCAACAGGTTTTGGAAGTAATGTTGCCGCGTTTGATTGAAGTGCAGCTTTACCAAGCTAATTTGGAAAGTAATGCCTCTGAACAATCTGCTCGAATGTTAGCGATGAAAAATGCGACTGAATCAGCTGACGAGCTGATTGATGCTCTACTATTAACTTATAATAAAGTCCGCCAAGCTGGCATAACCGCTGAAATCGCTGAGATTTGCGCCGGCGCCAATGCCTTGGCTAATTAAAGATATGAAAAATAATAATTCAGGTACAATTCAACAAATTATTGGTCCAGTGGTTGATGTTCATTTTGATAATGAATTACCCCCAATCTTTCAAGCACTAGTTGTTAAAACTGAACAAGCTGAAATAGTCTTGGAGGTTCAACAACATTTAGGTGGTGGTGTGGTTCGAACTATTTCAATGGATTCAACCGATGGTCTAAAGCGTGGTCAATTAGTAACCAATAGTGGTCAGCCGATTTTAATCCCAGTTGGCCAGGCAACTCTGGGACGGATGTTTAATGTTTTAGGACAGGTTATTGATGGTGGTGAGCAAGTTGAGACTGGTATTAATTATCCGCTGCATCGTCAAGCACCAAAATTTATTGAACAATCAACTAGGATTGAAATTTTGGAAACTGGTATCAAGGTGGTTGATTTAATTTGTCCGATTGTTAAGGGTGGTAAGGTAGGTTTATTTGGTGGTGCCGGGGTTGGTAAAACTGTTTTAATTCAAGAATTAATTCATAATATTGCTCAAGAACACGGTGGTTATTCGGTCTTTGCTGGGGTTGGTGAGCGCACTCGAGAGGGTAATGATCTTTATTATGAAATGAAAGATAGTGGTGTTTTAGATAAGGTTTGTATGGTATTTGGTCAAATGAATGAACCGCCTGGCGCTCGAGCTCGAGTGGCTTTAACTGGTTTGGCCATGGCTGAATATTTTCGAGATGAAAAAAACCAGGATGTGTTATTATTTATTGATAATATTTTTCGGTTTACTCAAGCTGGTTCAGAGGTTTCGGCATTATTGGGTCGCTTGCCTAGCGCGGTCGGTTATCAGCCAACACTGGC
>JAEWTE010000002.1 GCA_023459655.1 Candidatus Parcubacteria bacterium
GAAACACGCCGAGCATCGCGAGCTTTAACTCTAGCACTATTGAGTGCTACCACTGATAAGGTGGACAATAGAGCAATAATGGCAATAACCACTAATAACTCAATCAAAGTAAAACCTTTTTTCATAAACTTTTCAAATTAATTAAATGACAAAATATAATTAATATTTCAATATATCTTATTATACAATAAAAATAAATTACTGTATAGACCCTGGCGTGGCTGTGGCCGGACCCGGTAGTAATGAACCAACTTTTTCTTCTAATAAATAGGTTAAAGTATAGCTAATTCCATTACTATCGTAAATATAATCAGATCCACCCGGTAATGGATTAGTTGGAATTTTTTTCATAAATACCGTCGACTGACAAGTACTAACAAAACCAGTCTCACTACCATCTAAACAATAGCCCATTATATTGGCCGAAGAAGTAACTGGATAAAGACCATCAGATCGATTGAGTGCATACATTTCTAAGGCAGTTTGAATTTGTTTGATATCGGCTACTCGCCGGGTGTCGCGTGATTTTTGTCTAGCACTATTCAAAGAAACCACCGACAGGGTCGACAATACTCCGATAATAGATATAACTACCAATAACTCAATTAAAGTAAACGCTGATTTAAACATATAATAAATCTATCTTGCCACTAGATTAAAAACTACCAACCATACTATACATTGGCATAATAACAGCTGCCACCATCACACCAACACCAACACCAATTAAAATCATTACCAATGGCTCTAAAAGACTCATCATGTTGGCTAACATATTATCAATCTCTCGATTATAAAACTCTGATACCTTGTTAAAAACAACATCTAATTTACCAGTTTCTTCACCAACCTGCATCATATAAGAAACCATTTTAGGAATTAACGGACTATTTAAAAAAACAATCGAAATAGAATTACCATCTTCAACTTCTTTAATGGTTTGATTAACCAAGCTCTTATAAGTCATATTACTAACCACATCACCAGCGATTGATAAACTATTCTCAATACTAACCCCACCTAATAATAATGTATTCATTGAACGACAAAAACGAACCAATAATATTTTTTGAAATAATTTACCAAATACTGGTAAACGCAGAGTCATAGCATCAAATATCCATCGACCAGTTCGGGAACTTAAAGCTATTTTAATGACAAATAATAAACCAACAAACAAAATAATCAATAACCACCAATAACCAGTCATAAAATTAGAAATGGCAATTAAAATTCTAGTTGCCACTGGCAAAGCCGTGCCAGTTTCGGTCATTACATCCATTAATTTAGGTAAAACAAAAACCATCATCACAATACCGATAACCACCATACCAACCATAACAACAGCCGGATAAATCATCGATCCACGAATTTTAGCAATCATATCATAATCCTTGCCAATTTCGTCTGCTAAATAATTTAAAACTTCATCTAATTTACCCGACCGTTCACCAGACTTAACCACACTAACGAAAAAATTAGAAAATATTTTAGGCCGTTTAGCTAAACAATCAGACAAAGGAGCACCACCTTCAACCTCATCACCAATTTCGCCAATTACCTTTTTAAATTTTTGATTTTCCGTCTGATTAACTAAAATACGCAAAGCTTGAACCATCGCCACACCAGCCCCAATCATAATCGAAAATTGCCGAGCAAAAATAACCACATCCTTCATGGATATACGATTAATAAACGGCAAATTAATACTTTTTTTGATATTGGCTACCTCTAAATTAACCAAGGTTAAATTATTTTCCTTCAATAAACTAGCCGCATCACGACTATCATCTGCTTCAACTAAGCCTGTTTTTTTTGTACCCTGATCATCTAGGGCCTCGTAACGATAAATCATAAATTAATCTGATTGAATAACCCGCAGCACCTCTTCAATAGTAGTTAATCCTTGTAAAGCTTTAATAAAACCATCCTGCTCCATGGTAATAAATAGCTGAGTTGCCTTAATTGTTTCTTCACTAAAATCATCATGTTTTAAAATCATATCTCTGACTTTGTCATTTACTTCCAAAATTTCAGCAATAACTGAACGAGATCGATAGCCAGTTTGGCCGCAATAAGCACAACCGCTACCTTTGCTAAAAGTAATTTTTTCAGGATTATAACTAGGCAACTGCTCTTGAATAATGGCTGTTGGAACTTTAGCTAAAGATTGACGAATATGTTCTAAAATATCATCACTAACTTTTTCCTCAGCCAAACAATGAGGACAATTAAGCCTAATTAAACGCTGAGCAACCACTAAAACTAAACTAGAATTTAATAAAAATGGCTCAACTTTCATATCAATAAATCTCGGAATTGCTCCAATAGCATCATTAGTATGCAAAGTGGATAAAACCAAGTGACCAGTCAATGAAGCATGAACGGCCAATTCGGCAGTTTCGTTATCACGAATTTCACCAACCATCATAATATCCGGGTCTTGACGCAAAAGTGAACGCAAACCAGTCGCAAAAGTAAAATTAACTTCTGGACGAACCTGCGACTGATTAATCCCCTTTAAAAAATACTCAACTGGATCTTCTAGTGTTGATATATTGACATTATCTCGATTCAAAATATTTAATAGTGAATAAAGAGTGGTTGTTTTACCAGACCCAGTTGGACCAGTTATTAAAATTAAGCCACTAGTCCGCTCAATAGTTTTTCTTAAAATCTGATAATGATTACTAGCAAACCCCAGCGACTCAATCGTTGGAGCACCACGACTAACATCCAAAATTCTCATAACCACTTTCTCTTGACCCATCAACGGCATAACTGACACACGAAAATCAATATCTCGTCCATCAATATTTAAACCAATGCGACCATCTTGTGGGATACGGGTTTCGTCTAATTTCAATTTAGACATAACCTTAACACGAGAAACCAAAGAATCATGGATATTTCGAGGCAATACCAATGATGTTTTTAAAATTCCATCAACCCGATAGCGAATCCGACTTTCTTTCGGTAAAGGTTCAATATGAATATCACTAGCTCCCAATTCAACACCATGTCGAATAGCCGCTGAAATTATTTTAGAAATTGGTGCACTTTTAGTTATTTCCTCAAACCGCAAATCTTCATCTTCAATTGATTTTTTTATTTCTTCCTCTTCCTCTTTGGCTTTCAACTCTAAAGCACTAGAAATTTCCTTATTAACTGTTTGATATTTTTTAAAAGCAATATCAAAACTCAATGGCGAAACTAAAAAATAACGGGCCTTGAGGTTATTCTTTTTAGCTAAAAAATTAACCGCCTCAATCGCCTTAAAATTTTCTGGTTCTAATAAACCAATTTGAATTTCATCTACTCCTCGCTGAAAACAAACCACCTGATAATTATTAGCCACCTCGGGTGGTAAAATATTTAAAGCCGCCTCATCAATTGTCATTTCAGCCAAATTAACATAAGACAAGCCTGCTAAACTGGCTCGAATTTCGGTTAATCTTTCGGTGTCAACAATCCCACGATCAACCAATATTTTATTCAAGTCGGCCCCTTGAACCGCCAAATCATTATTAACATCAGCTAATTGCTGATCATTAATCAATTCAGCAGAAATCAAAAAATCTAATAATCGACTACTAAAGCTCTTATTCATAAAAATTAATAATTAAATGGTCTAGGATTACCAATAACTAGGCCACTCAATTCATCAGACGAATCAACGTCATTAGGATTAATTTCTTCGGGAGTATAATTCGTTTTTAATTGTTGAAATTTAGGATTACTTAATAAACTTAATGATAAGAATTCTTCAACCGTTTGTTCAGTCAAACTTTTTTTCAAAAGTTGACGCTGTCCCGAAGTTAAGGTTTTGCTATCAGCCGTCGGACTAGCGAAAACTTTAAAAATTGATTCATCAATATCGGTTAACGGTCTTTGATTTTCAGTAAATTGACCATACCAGCGCACCACTAAAAATAACCCGACACAATTAATAATAATACCAAAAATTAACCAAGCCACAGTTGAACCTGATTGACGATGTTTTCGTTTAGATCGAATTATGTCAGCCATAACTTAATTGGCTAAATAATAAATCTTAATATCCATAATAATCTGATTTTTACTAGGCAAATAACTTAATTTCTCAATATCCATCAAATGTAAATTATTTTCAATTGTCTTTAAAAGTCCTTTAAAACTATTATAATCCTGACCTTTTAATTCTAACTTGATAACCGCTGACCTCAATTGACCAGCTGAGTCAGCTTTAATTGTCTCAGCCATACTATCATCAACCGAACTAACAATATCTGATGACTTAATTAACAAACTATTGATTAAACAGATTGCTTCAATTTCAGCTAATAAATTCTCCTTATCTAAACTGGTCGGCAGAATATCCATGACCTTATCACGAGTTTTTTGATTAATATTCTTATAAAAATCATTGAGTTTAATGAGGTTAGCCTGATATTTTTGTTTTTCATTTAATTCCACTTGCGCCAATTTATTATTATTATTAGACTCAGCCAAGACAAGTCGATACTGTGGCAAAAAGAAAAACAAAAAACTACCAACCATCAATAACAAACAAATAAGGGCGATAAAAATTCTATAATTATTAATAATAAATTCTAGCTTACGGTTATTTTGCTTATTTGAATTTTCACCACTAACTTTCGACCGATTAGCCGAATTAGTTAAACTGATTTTTTTGCTTAATATTTTACCCATATTTAACGAGAAAATAATTCTGGCTTGATTTTTAGCCTAATAGAAAAATTTAATTGAGTCACTGGAACAATATTTTCAACAATAACTTCTTGATTATCTAATTGCTCTTCATCAGAAGATTCAATAATTACTGGTTCATTTTTAACCATTTCTCCACCCTCACTACTAACCTCTAAAACATCTGGCGATTGACGAAAAACTTTAAGTTGTTTAGCCATACTGTCAAAATTATCCGTTCTGGCTTTTAAAATATAATCTCCATTGGTATCACCAATAAAGTCCTGATAAAAAACATTAGGCAAGGTATTTTTTTCTAAAAAACTAAAAAAATTATTCCAATAAATATGTTTATTTAATAATTCACTAACCATAATTAATCTCAATCGAAAATCTAAAACACCACTAACTTCATTTTCAGTTAAATTAACTAAACGATTAATTCTGGCCAAACGCTGAACAATATCACCAGCTTGCTTAGTTTGATTTCGACGCCATAAATAAAATAAAGACCCGCACAAAGATAGAAAAAACAAAGTAACCACTAACCATTGAATCAAATCTAGCCAAAATTTATTCCAATTAAAATATAAAGTGGTCTGATTATTAACCAAATTAGTTTCAGTGATGGCTGGCCGACTCCAAGATTTTTGTTCAAGATTTTGACGAAGATCTTTAAACCTTTGTTGTTGGTTATCTGATAAATTATCCGCTTTAGCTTTTTCACTATCAACTATCTCCGAAGCTTTGACCTCTTTTTTATTATTTTCTAAAACCTTAGGCTCTGGCTCTACTTGGCTTTTTGATAATTCAACGGCTGACGACTTAGTATTATTATGAGACGTCTCTGAAGATGATTGATGAACTGATCGCTCAACTACCGCTCGACGCCGAGATTCTTTAGCTTGAAAACTAGTCTTATCAACTTGATGACTATTAACCGATGAAGCAGAAGATTGCTTAATCTGTCGATTACGCAATTGATTGGCTCGTTTTGATTTTCTAAATAACAACCTATTAACTAACCCTTGCCAAAAAACACCTGGTTCAGGTCGACTATGTTGAGAAACAGCCGTTGTTACCGCCTGATCTAAATTAACTGCAGCTGGCTTAATTGGTTTGACTGGCTTAGGTGGCTTAGGTGGCTTGGATAATTTAGATAATTTAAATTTAGATGATTTAACTGGTTTGATTAAAGATGACTCTGGTTGAAAACCAACATCAGCTTTGGCCTTATTTTTTTTATCAGCCCAAACTGATGGCCACCTTAAAAAATTATTAACCTGTTTAACTGCCTCATAACCCTCAGTTGACGACCAATTAATCGCCTCCTTATTATCCCATTGCTCTTGATTGACTGAGCTTTTTTTTGATTTATTGTTGAGCATTATTATCAATTAATACCACGCATCGCTAAACCAACTGACACTGACAAACGCGGACCAATTTCATCAAGTAATGGTTTAATATTTAATGGATAAGAAATCAATGACCAAGGACTACCAATAATCACATTATGATCCAATTCTTTAGATAAATATTCAGAAAAATTATATAACATAGCTGATCCACCGGTCATAATAATTTTTTCAATTGTTTTGCCATTATTATTTTGAAATAAATTTAATGAATATTTTATTTCATTAGCAACCGAGCCAACCAATTGTTTTAATGATTCAGGCAATTCAGCTGAACGAGCACCAGCTACGCCTAAATCATATTTAAATTGTTCAGCTTGTTGCATATCAATATTCAAACTTTTACTAATTGCCTCAGTAACGGTAAAACCTCCTAAATCAAGACTCCGATTAAATACCGGCACACCCTGATCAATAATTACCAAATCACTAGTAGTTGAACCAACCTCAACTAACATAATTGTTCCTTTGTCGTTGCCAACTAACGCTCTAATCAAAGCAATTATTTCACCTTCTAAAAAAACTAAATTTAATTCCGCCTTCTTAAAGATCTCAATATATTTATTAACTAAAGCCTTAGGTGCTCCCGTCAACAAAATCTTAGTAACAGTTTTGGCCCCACTTTTAATATCAGCCGATGAACCATTACCATCAACTCGCTGACCAACTGGTAAAGCAATCTTCTTCCAATCTAAAATCATTTCTTCAGGCGGTAATGGCATCACTTTTCTGGCTTCAGCATCAATTGCAGCCGATAAATTAGCCTCGGAAATATCCACTAAAGTAATAATCGAAGAAAAAACTGAAAAATTAGGCAGTCCAGCCACTACTCGTCGACTGGTCATACCTGATTCTTGCCATATTTTATTAATTGTTTTAGCCGTATTTTCAATTGGTGCATTCAACGGATTAGAGCCACCCAGCGTTTCACTAAAACCATAAGTTGACAAAACAACTCGCTTATTATCGCGCTTTAACTCAATTATCTTAATACCTGAACTGCCAATATCCACCCCTAAACAACTATTATTTAAATCTGAACTGAATAAGCCCATAGCTAACAAAAATTAAAAATAAAACTTTGACGACAACCAGCCAATCTTATATAATAATAACAGATTATTAGCATTATAGCATAATCGACCAATCGGCTACAATAGCTTGAATTGATAAAATAAATTTATCTTATACCTTATGAATTTTTTCTCACGCTACAAAAGATTACTACTAATTATCTTATTTGTCGCCTTTGTTATTGGGGCGGCTTATTTATTATACTGGGTTTTTTTTCATGGTGACAATCTTGGCCTACCCGGTGAAAACCCCATTGACTCAGCTCCAATAACCAGCCGTTTACCAGAAGCTGGAACCGGATCAATTATTAATCCAATCGGCACTGGTCAAGATGGTTTGCCAGATAACGATAATCTTAACGATAATCAATCTTATATTGAAAACCAAAGTCCAAACATTAATGATCGAGCCATCGGTGGTATTACTAAAATAAACACATTAGTCAGCGGCCCAACTGTAAGTCCAACTATTAATAATCGAACTGGGGCTATTCAATATTATGATCCATTTGACAATAAGTTTTATAAAGTTGATCAAGATGGTCGAACAAGTGCCTTAAGTAATAAATCTTTCTATAATGTTAGCCAAGTCACTTGGTCCAAAGACAGCGACAAAGCTGTTTTAGCATACCCCGACGGCAGTAAAGTAGTTTATGATTTTGCTAACAAACAACAAGTAACCCTACCTAAACATTGGGATGATTTTGATTTTTCAACCAATAGCGATAAATTAGTAATGAAAAGTTTGGGCATGGATCCTGACAGTCGTTATCTAGCCGTCGCTAATAGCGATGGTAGTGGTGGAAAAGTTGTTGAATTTATTGGACAAAACGATAAAAAAGTTTATCCAACTTGGTCCCCTAATAATCAAGTAGTCGCTCTCTACGCTGAAGGACTTGATTTCGATCGTCAAACTGTTTATTTTTTAGGATTAAATGGTGAAAATTTCAAATCAATGGTTGTGCCTGGCCGTGGCTTTGAACATCAATGGTCACCAAGTGGTGATCGCCTACTCTATAGTGTCTATTACAGCGATAATCAAATGAAACCAATGTTATGGATAGCTGATGCAGCTGGTAGTCAAATCGGTGAAAATCGACAAATGCTCAATGTTCAAACCTGGGTTGACAAATGCACCTTTGCTAATAACAATGAAATATACTGCGCTGTACCAACCAATCTAGACTATGGTGCTGGTTTTTTGCCTGCTCTAGCTAATCAAACTCCAGATCAATTATACAAAATCAATCCTTCAACCGGTGCTAAACAATTAATTGCCATACCTGACAATAATATGACCATTGGCAGTATTATGGTTAACCCTGACGGATCTAGTCTTTTCTTAACTGATAAAAATACCGGCTCAATCAATAAAATTAATTTACGCTAACTATAAAATTTATTTAAAAAAGATATGACTAAAATAACTGATAAAAAAATATCACCCTGGTCTGAGTTGGCCGACAATCCTTGGATTATCAGCTTAGTTTTAGCCTGCGTTGGTATCTCTTTATTTCTATTAATCAATATAATCAGTAATTGGCCAAAATTATTAGCTGAAGAGGCAATTAATGGACCAACAACCACCTATCTGGTTAAAGAAGATTTTCAAAAACAAGCTAATAATGATGGTAATCTAACTACTAAAACCACTATTAGCCCAAATTCATTAATCGGCCCAATTATTTCTCCTGACGACCCTAGTAAAGGTAATGATCAAGCACCAATAATAATTGCTTATTTCGCCGATTTTGCTTGTAATTTCTGCCAGCAACAAGAACTAGTTTTCAATCAAGCCCTGCAAAAATATCCTAGCCAAATAAGATTAATCCGCAAAGATTTACCAGAAAATGATGCCACTAGCCAATCATATTTAGCAGCCAAAGCTGGTCGTTGTGCTTTCCAACAAAATCGCTTCTGGCCTTATCATGATGAAATTTTAGCTAATGGCTCTAATAAGCCAGCCGACCTAGATCGAGCTGCTATCAAGACTGGCCTAGATATTAACTTATTTAGACAATGTCTTAATAATAATAGTTTAGCTGATGCGATGATTAATAAGAATTGGCAAGAAGCTGATGCTCTTGGCATTAGTGGAACCCCTTATATTTACGTTAATACTCATGATTTTTTAGGAGAAGTCACCTGGGATGAACTTCAAACTATAATCGAATCAATTATTAATTCCGACTAGACTCAATTAGTTAATTTATTACCCCCTACCACAATCCCATGCCTAAAACTATTTTTGCCTGCAGTAAATGTGGAGCCCAATCGCCAAAATGGGCTGGTCGTTGTAGTGAATGCGGTGCTTGGGGAACCTTAAGCGAAGAATTGCCCACCAACTCAGACAGTCGAGAACAGCAAAAAAAACAAGCCCTCGTCGGTGTCAAACCAGCTGAATTACTGGATTGGCAGGAGCTACCAAAAGGACCAGCCCAGCGCTATTCAACCAATATTATTGAAATTGACCGCGTTCTCGGCGGTGGCCTAGTCCCCGGTTCCCTAATTTTACTAAGTGGCGAACCAGGCTGTGGCAAATCGACTCTAGTCGCCCAAATAGCTCAAGCTCTAGAAAAAAACCTATCTATTATCTATATCAGCGGTGAAGAATCTGGCCAGCAAATCAAACTACGGCTAGATCGCTTGGGTTATCAGCCACAAAAAATGGCCTTTGCCAGTGAAACCAATGCCGAAACAATTATCGCTACGACTCTAAAGAATCAGCCACAATTATTAATCATTGATTCCATCCAAACTGTTTATTCCGACCAAGTCCCCTCTGAACCGGGCAGTATCAATCAAATCAAGGCCTGCACCATCAAATTATTAGAATTAGCCAAGGAACAAAATATTGCCGTCATTTTAATTGGCCACCTAACCAAAGACGGGGCCGTGGCCGGCCCCAAAACCCTAGAACATCTAGTCGATACAGTTATCTATTTAGAACACGATTCCCGACACAATTATAGTATTTTACGAGCTAGTAAAAATCGCTTTGGCTCGACCAATGAAATCGGCCTGCTAGAAATGACTAGCCACGGCTTTCGCCAGCTAGAAAAAACCACTAATCTCTTTATTCAGCCAACCCAAGGGGCGACCGGCTCTGCTATTAGCTGTTTAATGGAAGGCACTAGACCATTTTTACTAGAAGTCCAGGCGCTAGTTAGTAAAACTTTTTTTGGCTACCCTCAGCGCAAAGCGGTCGGTTTTGACAGCAATCGCTTGCAAATCCTAACAACAGTAATCAGTAAGCAAAGCAAAATCAATCTGTCCAATCAAGATGTAATTGTCAGTGTGGCCGGCGGTTTAAAAATCAATGAAACCGCTCTTGATTTAGCCGTTTGTGCCGCTATTGCCTCTAGTTATGAAGACCGCCCGTTGACGGCTAAAAGCCTCTTTTTGGGTGAGGTTGGCCTAGCCGGTGAAATTCGTCCAGTTAGTAAATTAGAAATCAGACTTAAAGAAGCCCTAAAAATCGGTTTAAATCAAGCCTTTTTACCCAGCCAAGCTAAAATTACTAGCTCCAAAATGACTATCAAGACTGCTAATAACCTGACGACATTTTTTGCTCAACTCTGGGATAAGCCCAGTAAATAAAGCCTCTTCACTATTATTGCGGCAACCAGTCGCTCGATTTTGTCGGACCAGCTAAGCTGGCCACTATTTTTTTACGCCAAGCTGGATTATTAAGTATTTCGCTAGCCGTTTCTTTGGCCATCATAATTAATTCCTGATCAAAAATACTAGCTAATCGTAAATCAGCAAAGCCAGTTTGTTCTCGTCCGTACAACTCACCTGGTCCACGCCAAGCTAAATCCAATTTAGCTAACTCCTGACCGTTATTGTGTTTAGCTACCGCCGCCAAACGTTTCTTAGCTAGATCACTATCATCGTCACTTAGTAAAAAACAATAGGCCTGCTGGCCCCGTCGGCCAACTCGTCCCCGATATTGATGTAGTTGAGACAGACCAAAACGCTCAGCACTTTCAATAATCATCACCGTGGCGCCCGGCACATCAATGCCTAATTCAATAACCGCGGTCGCCACTAGCGCCTGCAAACGGCCAGCCGCAAAGTCAGCCATCACCGCTTGTTTATCAGCGCCAGACAGACGACCATGGAGTAAGCCAACTTTGTAGCCGACTAATTCACTGGCAATTAATTTTTCAAACTCAGTCGTCACCGCTTTAGCCGCCAATTTATCTGATTCATCAATCAAAGGACAGACAATAAAGGCTTGTTGGCCACTATCTAAAAGTTGACGAACAAACTTATACATTGACTGACGTTGCTCAGCCGCGACCACCTTGGTAATAACTGGCAAGCGCCCAGCCGGCATTTCCTTGATAACCGATAAACTAAGGTCGCCGTAAAGAGTCAAGGCCAAACTACGGGGAATTGGCGTGGCCGTCATGGCTAAAAAATGAGGTACTAGATTGCTACCATTATTTTGAAATAATTTTTTGTTCAACAGTAATTGGCGTTGTTCAACACCAAAGCGTTGTTGTTCATCAACAATTAACAGAGCTAAATTGTGAAAACTAATCTTTTCTTGCAGTAAAGCCTGAGTCCCGACAATTAATTGACAGTCACCACTGGCAATCTGACTAGCTAATTTGGCTTTACTAAGCTTATCTATCGCCTGCCCTGGTTGGCTAACGGCTTGTTGATTTCTAGTCAGTAGGCCAATCGAACAATGCTGGCCAATGGCTTGAACCAAGCTTTGAAAATGTTGGCTAGCTAAAACTTCACTAGGGGCCAATAAAGCTGCCTGGTAACCGTTAACGCCCACATTGAGCATAGCTAGCATGGCCACGGCCGTCTTACCGCTACCAACATCACCTTGTAATAGCCGCAGCATCGGTTGCTCTTGGCCTAAATCTTGTAAGATTTGCCAAGCACAACGACGCTGGTCATCGGTTAACTGAAAGGGCCAATTGGCTAATACTTGTTTAGTCAGTGACTCTTGAAAATGGATACTGGGCGACTGATGAGTTGACCAGGCCTGCCGAGTCAGTTGGCCACGCAGTTGTAATAATAATAATTCATCAAAAGCCAAGCGCTGACGAGCCTTGTCAATACTAGCTAAACTATCGGGATGATGAATATTAGACAAAGCTTGAGTTAACGGCCATAATCCCCTACTACTAACCATTTTAGCTGGTAACCAATCGGCTAAATCGACTAATTTCAGAGCCTGATCAATAATTGAGCGCAATTGTTTAGTGCTAATTCCACTAACCGTCCGATAAACCGGGACTAAACCGCTAGTATGCAAGCCGCCTTCAGTTTGACCAACTTTTTCATACTGTGGCGAAGCCATGACCGTACCCAATAAATCTTGACCAACTTTACCAGCCACTGACAAACGATCGCCTTCATGGATATTGCGGGTTAAAAACGGCTGATTAAACCAAATCAACCGCAATTGGCCAGTGCCGTCATTGATAATCGCCTCAGTCAAATACATTCGTCGCCGTGGACTGCGTTTGGTGCTAATAATATCTACTGTGCCAACCAAATTAACGGTCGCCCCAATGGCTACCTGATCAATAGTCGTCTGTCGGCTAAAATTATCGTAACGAAAAGGATAATACTGAACCGCTTGCCCCAGTGTATTAATGCCTAACTTGGCCAATTTGGCCATCATCGCTGAACCGATGCCCGACAAGCTGCTAATTGGTGAATTTAAGGATAACATAAGGCTATTTTAGCATAAATCATCATAAGCAAAAAGAAAACGCGGTGCTTTTACACATCGCGTTAGTTGGTTGTTTGTTGTTGCTTTGCTTATAGTTTTGTCCACTTTTCCAACCATTCAAAACATAAGGTTTTACCAGCAGGACTTAATGATGGACGTGATTCTTCCCATAGGTAATATTCAAGTTCTTTTTCTCCCAACATAGGGAGAAAATAAAATGCTATATTTATTAATATAGAGCTTAACCAATCTTTATCCTCCCAACATCCAATAAAGCATTTGCGAATATCGCAATGTTCTTCTAAATCATCCCAGACCATATCATCACAAGATTGATTTGCGCCCAATCTCTTTAAGATATGTGCCCAAGCATCTTTATGATGATTCATGGAGCTCTCAAGAAAGCATAAAATATTGTATTCTCTGGCCAATAGAAGAACCACAAGACCTATTGGATATAGATCTGTGGGCTGAGTGTTCTGATTTAACGTAATGCAGCCCTCGGGAAAACGTCCAAGAGGAATCTGTAAATCCGTTAAAATCAAATCTACCCGATCTTCTTTCTTAAGAGCGACAATACAGCCGATTTTTTGCTCAAACTCTTGATACGAACTAGCTATAATCAATTCGTGTCCAGCAAACTGTTCTTCAGCCACTGCAATGTTATTGGGATCGTCTTCAACTAAGAGTATTCTCATTTTATCCTCCTAAGGATGTTTTGTAGTTATTTGTCGGAAATTTCTAGACTAAATCTAATAATTCTGAAAAACTTGCGCGGCGAAAGCGAAGCCGTAGTCACGAAACCATCTGAAAGGATTATGATGGAAGACGTCCAGCGTTGGACTGTCATTATAACTATACACACCAAGCAGTTTCGGAAAGTAATCGAAAAAATCATCAATAATGGGACAATGCATAACTATTATAGCATTTAGACCCATAGCGGTGAGCTCTTCATCCGTGAACTTTTCACGGATAAGGCAAGCAGTCTCAGCAAATGGTCTGGTTAGTCCGCGCCTCTCCGCTTCAACTATAATATTGGCAGTGGTTCGGTCATTGTCAGAGAATAATTCGTCTTCGAAGAGTTCTCCTTTCAAAACCGTAATTTCAGTTGTGACGCCGTAAGTTGTGGCCATTTTCTTGAGCAACGCCTTTTCACTCCAGCCAAGACTGAATCCGCCTTTTTTCAGGCGTTCAATCCACCTAAGGCCAGTAGTCCCATCAGAAGTGACGGTAAAGGTAATGACTCCATCTTTCTCAGTCCATTTTCTTTCAGGTTGGGTGACGCTTTGTTCTGTATACATGATAATCTCCTTTTTTCTTGTCTATTTAATTTTTTATGTACTATCCATCTTGGATAAACCTATTATACCTCATTATTAATAATTTGTCAAGTATTGTCATCAACTTATTGTTGACAACAATAAGGATATGCTATATAATGCTAATAAATAAAAGCTAAACCAATCAAGCTGTCAATGGCTAATTGACGAATTATTAAGACCATTATTGTCCTACCAAATCCAAATTAGTTTCTAGATGAAAGAAAACGCGATGCTTTTACACATCGCGTTGGTTGGTTTTTATCAATACCCCCCTTACTACTTATTTTGGTATAACTCAATAATTCTCTGAGGCATTTGGTTTCGTGTTTCTTCAATATTATCAACATACACATCAATTTGTTTGGCCAGATAGCCAAAGTTCTTAAAATATAGTTCAATATACACAGCAAGCTTCTGCGGATTGGCAGCCATGATGGTAAAGGTTATAATCTTTTTTTGTTTGTGGGCATAAACATGATCAATTAATTCCAGATAGGCCTTTAAATCAGGCTTGAAGGTTGATAGTTTTTGGATATTCCACAGTTTGGCCGTACATATCGGCCACCAATTTTCCAACACCATAAAACAAAAAGTGTCAGCAGTGTAGTTAGGCTCATAGAAACTGCTGGGCTGAACAAGATCGCTCATTTTTGGCCAAACTAATCCATTGTCCTGACATTTTCTATCCTTAATAATAATCTGTTTAATGGCTAAGGCAATTTCATAATCACCTTTACCGGCACAATAGAACAATTCTAACCCATGCTCATAATAATATTCCAGCAGCTGAATATGATGGCCACTATTAGGTATTTTTAGATCGCTGATAGACACTATCGTAACTAAGGGATTAAACTGTTTGGCAAACAAACCAATCTCTAGACCCTCAGCTTCTTCTCTCCATCCTTGGGCGTCAATAAGATTATTGTCCAACAATATCAAGTCTGGGCAATTACTGGTAATAGCTTGTTTAGCAGCCTCGCTAGACCTGGTCGGTCCAATATCTGCGACTACTAACTCCGGAAATGTTCCCAATAAATCCAATATCCTTTGATAATTACTGGACTGATCTTCAATGATTATAGTTTTCATTTTTTCTCCTTATTCTAATTTTGAGGATTTTCTGGCAAGAACTTGATAGAATGCGGGATAACCAATTTCGCCTGTTTGATTGCTATTTTTTAGTGATTCGGGCGTTACATAAATACTTTGAGCGTGAACAACGCAAAAACCAGACTTTTTAAGTTGTTCTGGAAAAAGGTTTTCTGGGTGATACCAAACTGTTGAGATAAATTCTTTATTCTCAGAATTTTTGTATGTCTCTTCAAATCTTTGACTATCTGAAAGTGGTTTATTTTCAAGCTGACGATACTGTACCCAGCTTGATTTTTGGTTTCTACTTGGACTTTCAGGCTGAAAAAGATATGGATGCATGATTGATACAACAATTCTTCCACCAGGTTTTAAGACCCTGAAAGATTCATCAAAGAATTTTTGACACTCTTCTGGAGAGTCATGAATTAACACGGCTACGCAAGAAACAGCGTCAAATTTTTCTTTTTCAAAAGGCAATTCAGTTATATCACTTTGGACAAACTTTATTCCTAATTTTGTTTCTTCTTCTTCCTTTTTTGCCCGATTAAGCATTTCTTTGGCTCTATCGCAACCAATAACTTCTGCACCTTGACGAGCATAAATTCTTGACATAAACCCAGCGCCACAACCAGCGTCTAGTATCTTTTCATCTTTTTGGGGCTTAAGTAATTCCGCCGATGGCAATCTTCCCAAAAAATCACCCATTACTGTTAATTCATCGCCTTTTTGTGTCCAGAATTCAAAGTTTTCTTCATATTCAACTTGTTCTGATCTGATTTGTTTTTCTTCACTCATGATAATCTCCTTTTTCTTGTCTATTTAATTTTTTATGTACTATCCATCTTGGATAAACCTATTATACCTCATTATTAATAATTTGTCAAGTATTGTCATCAACTTATTGTTGACAACAACAAGGATATGATATATAATGCTAATAAATAAAAGCTAAACTAATCAAGCTGTCAATCGCTAATTGACAACTTATTAAGACCATTATTATGCTTCAAGACTTAAAAGAATTGGGTTTCCTACCCAACGAGATCAAAGTTTATGAGTCCCTGCTCAGTATTGGCGAGACGACGGTCGGCGGAATTATTAACGATTTAAAAATCCACCGCCAAATTGCCTACAATGCCCTAGACACCCTGGAAAAAAGAGGCCTAGTGTCCAAAACCATGAAGAATAAGGTCTATCATTTCAAACCAACTGATCCAGAAATCATTGTTGAAAATGCTCAAAAGCAAGAAATGATTGCTCAAAGACTAGCCCAAGTCATCAAACTAGAAATGAGTAAGACTAAAATTGATAATTCTATTGATATTTATAATGGCAAAGAAGGCATCCGTAAGTTTTACCTACAAATGATGAATAATATTCCTAAGAATGGGGTAATCTATATCATTCAGGGCGGTGCCAAGGCCTACCAACAAGTGGCTGGTTTAGATTTTATTAGCAAAAAACTGGATCCGATTAGAATCAAGAAAAATATTACCTCCAAAAATATCATGAGTGAACAAGACCGACCGGACAATACTCAATATCTTAAAAAAGTAGCCGGTTCACTCAGGCAAACCAGATTCCTCCCCTACGATAATATTATCAATCCGGTTTTTACTGATATCTGGGACAATCATGTTTCTTTTATCTCCACTGGTACAGAGCCATTTGCTATTGATATCCAAAACGAAGATTTTTATAAATCATACCTAGACCACTTTGAAATTCTTTGGAAAATGGCTAAAGAATAAAAAACACCGCCCAATTGGGCGGTGTTTTTTCAGTACTCTCGGTAGGAATCGAACCTACATTGCAAGATCCGCAATCTTGTGTCCTATCCATTGAACGACGAGAGCTTGCCGAAAATCTACAGCTTAAGAAGCTTACCAATTACTTCATCTAATGATTCATCAGTACGTTCTAAATCTTCTTTGAGGTATTTTAACAGGTTTTCGCGAATTGGCAAGGGATTGTTATCAAACAAAGGAATAATTAGATCACGACGCCAGACTGAACTGAAATCAAAATACAGAGCCTTGAGGTCTTGAGCTGGCTTATATAAGACAGAAAAACTTTTAAATTCATCATAATCATAGAATTTGTCACCTAACATAATCCCCTCAGTACCAATAACAAACTCTAACTTACCTGGTTCCTCATGCTCATTAAAAACAATAATAAAACAAACAATCAAAATAACTAAAGCAAACATATAGTTGCTAGTCAGAACAGCAAAAATCAATAAGCCTAAAGCAATTGAACCAAAAACTAGCATCCACTGGCGACTATGCTGATAATGCTCTCTTTCCATTACCTTCCAACTAAATAATTGGCGACCGCATATTGGTTGATCATTAGCCATATAATCATCTTAAATATATTTGACAGGCTTAAGGTTATCATCTATCATAAGCCTAGATGATGGTGCTATTATATCATTATCTTAATTGAACAACAAGTTGGAGAGATGCCTGAGTGGTTGAAAGGGGCACCCTGCTAAGGTGTTAGTCGTGAAAGCGGCTCGAGGGTTCGAATCCCTCTCTCTCCGCCACGTCGTGATAGCACGAAGAGCCTTATTCTATAGGGGTCTCAGAGCTAGCACGAGGATCCTAAAACAGAGCTTTTTGAAGCTCTGTTTTTGTTTTGTCTTAAGACTTTTTAAAATATGGGACTTTAAATTCTTCAGATAATCCATTCTTTAAGTTCTTGACGATACATTTTCCCGGTTCGGTTAAGTTTTCAGCACCCGATTCATCTAAAACCAAATATGATTCCTGACTATTATTTAAACCAAAGGCCACTCTCCATTGAAAACATTGACGCAAATTATCCGTTAGAATTACTTTATCGATACGGCTGGTCGATAATACTAGGTGAATGTTGGTTTGATCTGAATTTTGGGCTATCTTGATAATTGCCGACTCAAAATAGTCAGGATCAGAGACTATAAAATCAGCTATTTCGTCAATTATAATAACTACTGGTGTTCTTTTGAGATCTTTTTCTAGCCGTTGATCAATTTCGTGACTGGTCCAATTCAAAACTTTTCTTAAATCCTCTTCTTTGCTAACTACTCCAAATAAAGTATGGGGTAGCCATTTATATTCATCAAGCAAAACTGCCTTAGGATCAACAAAAGTAAGCCTAAGCTGCTCAAAAGCATATGAATGAGTTAGATCATTAATATAACGATTGATAAAATTAAAACGACCAGATCCGGGTCGGCCTACTACCAATAGATTATTTAATATAATCCCCTCTGTTGTGCCATCTTGACCAATAAAAAGATTGTTCATATTTTTCATTCAAAAATAAATCAATTCTCTTGGTTAATTATAGTGCTGAATATTTATAAGCGCAAACTAAATTATCAGGACGACCGGCATCCTCGTGCTAGAACGATGATCCTAAAAACAGAGCTTATTTAAGCCCTGTTTTTGTTTTACAGAATAGCTGGTGTCTGATAAGATTATAAAGGCAAAAATCAGATCGACGATTTGCCAAAGTGAATGAACCTATGAAATTTGAAGGACAACCACAAACAACATCAGAAGACAAAATTGAGCAAACTTCTACACAAGAAAACGCAGAAGTTAAGAAGCCTCTTTCTGCTGGAGAAATAAAAGTTAACGAATATGTTGGCCGTATTTTGAGCGGCGAATCTAAAGATTCAATTTTTGAAGGATTACCGGAATCCTTCAAAACTAGCATTGAGGACAAACTAGCACAGTCAACCGAAGAAGATGAAAAAGGTATCCCCCCGCAATATCGAGGCTTAAATTCTGAAATACTGGATGAGATTTGGATAATTCCTGAATATGTTGACCGCGAAAAAACAAAAGAATTAAAAAATAAAAAAATAAAAGCAATCACTGCGCTCAAAGAAAAAGAGTTATATGAGACGGTAAAAAAAGAAAGCCAAACAGCTGATGAGCAAAAAATTACAAAATTAAGGCAAGAATTAGGAATTGAAAAATCGACAGAAGCCCCGACAACAGCAACTAAAATCGAAATCTCGTCTTTGGACGCCGAAACTACCTCGTTAAATATTGAGGAAAGAAAAAAACTAAGCGGCTGGTATGCTGGTTATGAATTGGCTAAAGTAGCAAAACAGCAAGGACTTGACCTCTCAATTCTTTCCAGAGAAGAATATGTTGATTACGCCATTCAAAACTTTTTGGCGATTGACGATAGTCAATTAAGAATGCCTCCCTGGCAACGCATGTGTGAATCTGCTCCAGAAATTGTCGCCGCCAATAAAGAAAAAAGGGCATTAATCAGCAAAGAAGCAGATGAAGCGTTTAATAAGTTTTGTTTTGAAATCCAAAAAAAAGCCGGCGAAGACGACCGCTCTATCCAAGATAAAATAAGAATTAGACAAGGAACAAAAGATTCTAATCATTGGTTATTTTTCAAAGTAAATGATGGCACTACCGAAGGAAGTAAAGAGACATTTAAGTCATACGTTTCGGTTAAAGATTTAAATAAACTAACACCAGAAAAATTTACTTCGCTGATGGTGGCTCTTAGAGATGCAGGATATAATGGCGATATCAAAATTTTTCAGGACTTAGCGGCACAAGGATTAAATCTAAATGATCAAATTGTAATGCATGGCGCATCAGAAAACGACGCTAAGCTTGCATTAGGTGTCGCCGAAAAGTTTTTCGGTAATGACTTAGACCAAAAAAGTGTCGGAAAGGATGAGGTTATAGATGGAAAAAATCATAGCTATAGCGAAATCTTGGCGAAGAAAATTAAAGACGCTATAAATCCACCAAAAAAAGAAATAGTTGTTGTCTAATAAGGCTATAGAAGAAAAGCATGGAAATAGAAAAAATTTATTTTCCTTCAGTATACAAAAAGGCAATTTTAAAAAGAACTAAAAGCTTCACTATTCGCGTAGATAAAGAATTAGGGAAATATAAAAAAGGACATATTTATCAAGCCTTCTCCTATACTGATTCTGATTGGGAAACTAAAATCAAAATAAAAGAACT
>JAEWTE010000003.1 GCA_023459655.1 Candidatus Parcubacteria bacterium
TATAGCAAATGCGGTTAAAAAATCAACTCAACACAAAAATAAAAAACCTTGGAATCTATTAACATAATTATGCTAACACAATCCCAAGGTTCAAGATCAAAGTTCAAAAGCCTGAGGACTCAAGAACCAAGATTTAAGTTGCGACCGCAGCCGGGCCGCTCGAGCGGAAGAAGTTGCTGTCAAGCCAGCTGTAGCCCCATTTCCACTGATTATCACCAAAGTAGAGATAACGGACAACCAGGCGACCCTCGGGGTTGCGGTAAATTGTGCCCCAGAAGAACACACATTGATCTTTCCAGCTGTCGGGAATCAGCTCTGGGTGAGCCAATAACCAGTCCAACATATTGGCGTTAAAAACTGGCTTGTCAGCCAATTCTTTCCTCAAATCGTAGCCAGAAACTATTTCTTTTTCTTGCTTTTTAGCAAGATAAAGGACGATATTTTCTGGTAAATGTTTGACACCACCCTTTCGATTTTCTTCCACTCCCCACCCTTCCGGAATAAAGGGCGCGGCATCACAGTTGATAAAATGAATATGTCTAATTTCTGCGTGACCCTTAACGACCCCCAAGACATCACTGAGGATATCACCCTCACACAGTGCCTTGATATCAGAATTAGTCCAACCGTTACGACGAAAAGCCAATTTAAGTTCGTGAGCTTGGCTAACATCGAGCATTAAATCATTTTGTGAGCTCATTGTTATCTCCTTTGCAACTGCGTTTTCCCAAACCTAGTTGCGTTACTGTTGGGCTTTGGATATTTGCCACAGTAAGCAGCAGTCTAACCTAGTCGTTAAACCATTGCTTGCTATGGCAAATTGGGCTAGTTTTAAAAGTTCAATTTTAACATTATATTATATAATTCTTGTCTAATTCTGTCAAGGCCACAGAGCCACCTCAGGTATTAGCTCTAGATTATACTGATCCTTAATTTTAGTCTGCACATATTCTATCAACTGCCTCAGCTGTTCAGCTGTGGCTCCACCGTTATTAACTAAAAAATTGGAGTGTTGTGGACTAACTTGGGCTGGACCAATAGAGTAACCAGCCAATCCCGCTTGGGCGATAATAAAGCCAGCCGGCACTTCCCCGCGACCAATTGCCCCAGCAGTTTGAGCGGCCTGATATAAATCAGGAGCATTTTTAGTCACTTCATCAACTGAAGGGTTTTTAAAAATACAACCAGCACTTGGTAATAACGGATGGCGTTGTCGCCGATAATCGCGATGTTCTTCAGCTATCTTTTGCAATTCAGCTTTACTGCCAGACTTCAAGGCTAATTTAACTGACCAAATTAATAATTCCGGTCGATCTTTAAAAATACTGTGACGATAATCATAATGACAATCTTCAACCGCAATAATCTCGGTCCGCTTGGTTTTTGTATTATAAACCGTAACTTCAACAATACTATCGGCTAACCAGCCACCAAAAGCCCCGGCATTGCCACGAACTGCCCCACCGACTTGGCCAGGAATACCAGCCGCCCACTCTAAACCACTCAATCCTTGTTCAATGACAGCTATAACCAATTTAGATAAACTATAACCCGCCCCCACCTCTACTGTTTTATCAATAAATATCGGCTCTGGTGCTGCCAAAGTAATAACTAATCCAGCCACTCCTTGATCGCTAATCAATAAATTACTACCACCACCTAAAAAATTAATCGGCAAATTAGCGGCTACGGCCCAGTCAATTGACCTGGTTAATTCTTCTAAAGAATTAACTTTGGCTAGAAATTGAGCTGGTCCACCAATCTGGTAAGTCGTCAATGGCGCTAATCGGACATTTTCTTGAACAAATTCTGGTTGCTGATTCATATTTAAAATTTTATTTAGCTAATAATTGTTGACCGACTCGAAAAATATCGCCAGCCCCCATTAAGACAATAACATCGCCACTTTTAGCTGACTGACGCAAATATGTGTTCATCTTAGACATGTCTTCAAAATAATCTATTTTACCTTTTAAGCCAAGCTCAGTCCGGCTCTGGACAATCCGCTCGACTAGCTCTTGGCCAGAAACACCACCAACCTCCTCCCTGGCCGAACCGTAAATCTTTAAAATACCAATCTCGTCGGCATCATTAAAACTACTAGCAAAATCATCCAGCAAAGCTAGGGTACGGCTAAAGGTGTGAGGATGAAAGAAAACTCGTAATTTTTTTTCTGAATACTGCTGACGCAAAGCGGCTAAACTAGCCTTAATCTCAGTGGGATGATGAGCATAATCATCAATAATAATCGCCTCATTAAAATTACCTAAAACCTCTAAACGCCGAGCGGTACCAGTAAATTCAGCAATTCCTTCCCTAATCTTATATAACGGCAAGCCCAATTCCACACTAGCCGCTAAACTAGCCAGAGCATTACTAACATTATGGCGACCTGGCAAACTAGTGCTAAAATCACCTAAATCGCCAGAATTAGCTACAGCTAGCTTACTTAAGCGCTCATCTTCGCCAGTTGTGTCTTCGATGTCAACCCCCATTTTAACTTTAAAATATTGCCGACCATTGGCCATTCTAAAGCCATAAGCCAAATAATCAGCCGCACTATCTAAGGCATAACTAATAATCCGACCACGGCAATGAATTGGCGCTAGGCGACGAATTAAAGAATCATCATAATTGGCAATCAGATAACCATCAGTTGGTATTTTGGCTAGAAAATCAATAAAGGCTTGCTGGTAATCAGTCGGAGTAGGATAAAAATCAACATGGTCATAATCAATATTATTGAGCACCACCATCTTGGGCTGAAAATAACGCAATTTATTTTGATATTCATCGGCTTCAATCACCATTAAAGATGAATTACCCAATAGACTGGCCCCGTTAAATTGCGGCACCCGTGAACCAACTAAAACATTGGGCTTTAAGCCACCACGCCACAGGACAAAACCCAGCCAAGCTGAAACTGTAGTTTTACCGTGCGAACCAGTCACAGCAATGCCATAATATTGGTTAAACACCTCACCTAGAGCCTCAGCATAAGTCAAAGTTGGACGATTGGCTAATGCCCAAGCTACTTCAAGATTATCCTGATTATAGGCTGTAGAATAAATAACTAAATCAGCCGAACTCAGCTGCTCATTTAATTTAAAACCGGTCCGAACAGCAATTTTATGATCAGCCAAAATTTGATCGGTCATAAAACTTTCAGCTATGTCACTACCCGACAATTGATAGCCACGGCTCTGCAAAAATTGAGTCAACATAGTCATGCCAACCCCCTTAATACCGATACAATAAATCTTTTTAATCGCCAACCAATCCATATTATAAATATTCTTGAAAAACCTTAATAATTTCTTGTTGATTAGCTATCTTGATAGCCTTCGGCCAATTGCTAATCAAATCAGCTTGTTTTTGTTTGTCAGCCAATAATTGTTTTAGCTGGACTGT
>JAEWTE010000004.1 GCA_023459655.1 Candidatus Parcubacteria bacterium
AAATATTAATCAATCTTTAATTATAAAGTTGGTTATGAAAATTTATTTCATCGGACAAAAAGGTATACCGGCTAAAAGCGGCGGCGTAGAAAAACACGTTGAAGCTTTGGCTACCAGCTTGGTCAAAAAAGGACAGGAAGTCTTTGTTTATACTCGGCCAAACTATACTGATCGAAAATTAACTGAATATCAAGGAGTTAGGTTGATTAGCCGGCCATCATTGCCGACCAAACATTTGGATGCTGTTAGCCATACTTTATTTTGTAGCTTGGATGTCTTATTTCGTAAGGCTGACATAGTTCATTTTCAGGCAATTGGTCCAGCCTCATTATTATGGTTGATTAAGTTTTTTAAGCCAAAAACTAAGGTAGTTTTTACTTTTCATTGTCAAGACTATTATCACCAAAAGTGGGGTCGTTTGGCTCGTTGGTATTTGCGGCTTGGAGAAATGATTGGTTGCCGATTAGCGGATGAAGTTATTGCTGTTTCTCGTGGCTTAGTCTATTATATTGCTGATAAATATGGTCGTCAGGCTAGTTATGTACCCAATGGAGTAGCTATTACCAGTAATGGTGAAAATTCTGGTATTTTAGATGATTTACAACTACAATCAGGTCAATATATTTTAGCGGTTTCTCGTTTGGTGCGCCATAAAGGCTTGCATTATTTGATTGAAGCTTTTCGTCAATTGAAAACCGATTATCGTTTGGTAATTGTTGGCGGTGGAGCCTATACTGATGATTATGTTGCTGAATTGAAGAGTTTAGTAGCTGGTGATCAACGAATTATTTTAACTGGTGAACAATCGGGCGATAATTTAGCTCAATTATTTAGCCAAGCCGGCTTATTTGTTCAACCATCCGAATCAGAAGGTTTATCGGTAGCTTTATTAGAGGCTATGGCTTATGGTTTGCCAGTTTTAGTTAGTGATATTCCCGAGAACCTAGAAGCGATTGGTGGTTATGGTCAGTCGTTTCATAATAAAGATATTACTGATTTAGCTAGTAAGTTACAACAATTATTAGATAACCCTGAAACTGGCGATAAATTAGCTCAGCAAGCTCAAATTCGGGTATGCACTGAGTATGATTGGCAAAATATTACCAATAGTACTTTAAAGATATATCAACTGTCCCAAGCTTAAAGTTTGGGGTCAGCCGACGGACAGTTAATCATAATAACTCGTCGGCTGGCGCAAGTCAGCACTTTAACAAAAAAATAAAACAAAAGAAGCCCCTACGGGGGTGAAGGAGTACAGAATGAGAAAGATAGGTCTCTTTTTCGGGCTGGCAGCAATGCTGGCAATGGTTTTTCTGGCGGCATGTTCTGACATGCCGACCGTCCCAACGCCGGACGATAACACTCCCGGCATAAAGTTGAGTCAAGGAGGCAAAAATGTTGATTCTTTATTGGTCAACATTTGGGCCGCTTTTTCGGTTAATACCAGCGACAGTTCGCCGGTGTCGTATCTTTGGAATTTCGGTGATGGCACTCAAGCGGTTAACACATCCTTTGCTCAGACTGAGCATCGGTATGTGACCGTGGGGACTTTTACGGCCTCGGTGCAGGTGAGCTATTCCAATGGAAGTAGTAATACCTACACCAGATCGATTAGGGTTTATCAGCCTGGTGTACCACCCAGCGACGATATCCTGGTTCTACTGTCCTCTTCTCAGGAGTCTTCTGGAAAATGGACATATAGAATTGGGTTGTCGATCTCAGCCTACTCCGGTGGGTCGGGATCTAACCCATTTGTCACCGGTCAACCGGGCGGAGTGATTATTAATAACCCCGTATCCGGCTATACCTGGGTCCAGTTGGTTAACCAACAGGAAAATGGTCGCTTGATAGTGACTGTGACCTGCTGGGATCAGAGTGATGTTTTCCTCAACTATGGGGGAAATTTCATTAATGGTCAGCCGCCCGCTCAGTGGAACTGGGCCAATATTGAAGAAAGTGATTATTTCGTCGCCGAAACCGGTGGCGGTAATTTGCACTTTTCTCTGTCGTCTGGCCAGCTCTTGCCAGTTGGTGGCACAGCTATCCAGCTACCCGGATTGTTGGGAGATGAAAGCCCGGCCACATTGCGGATGACTGCAGGGCAGGACTCCTTGAAATTTTTCTGTAACCTTGACCGGTTACAAGGTTTTGACGGGGGTGCTTGGCTCGAGTATGTGGCGATCAACGGTGATTACGATCGTCAGCCGCTGCAAGCGTCATCTTTTTTTTCCGGTTGGGCTGAGACGGTTTTACCGTTGTCAGCTCTAGCCGACAACCCCATTAAAATCCGCTATGGTCATAACATTAATGACTTAGCCGATATGACCCAGTCTAAATACTGGGTTCCGGCCGATGGTTGGTTGGAGTTCTACCTCCTGCTAATCGAGAACGGAAAGGGTGGCTGGGAGGTCTACCCAATAAATTCATCAGTTCTTTAGCTTCTCAATAGGTTCGTTGCTTAACCCTTTCAGTCTAACCACTGGAAGAGCTAAGCTTCGGACCTTTCTTTTTTTTAATGAATTATTTACAATAAGACTATGAAATACCAATTATTTATTGACACCGTATCTCAGCCTGGCGTTAGAGTGGCCATTAAGCAGGGGAACAAGCTAATTGTTGAGCGTTTTTGGGCTGGTGATCGCCAGCAGGCTGAACAATTACTACCGAGTATTTTGGAATTATTAACCGAACAGCAACTGAGTTGGTCGGATTTAGAGGCTATTCAGGTAGCTAATCAGGCTGGTAGTTTTACATCACTGCGAATTGGTGTGGTTACTGCCAATGCTTTGGCCTATGCTTTAGATTTGCCAGTGACAGGGACTGGTGGCCAACTACTTAAGAGCGATGGTTATCAGATTATTGAGCCAGAATATTCTGGTCAGCCCAATATCACAATTAAAAAGATAGTTAAATAAGGTATTTTAAGGTTTATTTTTAACTGAACACAAATTTTCCACAGCTAATTATTGAGCACCCTAATTGGGGTGTTTTTTATTATGATTTTTTTATCTATTATTAGCTATTATTTTGATTAGTAAAAAGACTTGACGGTTTTTTTAAAAAGGCCTATAATTGTCAATGTGGTGAAAAGTGGTGAAGAGTGGTGAATATTTAACACTGCCACCTAATTCTCAAGCAATGTTTATCGGCGAATTTCAACACAATTTAGACGAGAAAGGCCGCTTAGCGATTCCCGCTAAGTTCCGGGCTGATTTGAAAAAAGGGGCAGTTGTCACCAAGGGGTTAGATGACTGTCTGTTTTT
>JAEWTE010000005.1 GCA_023459655.1 Candidatus Parcubacteria bacterium
CGACTAACGTTGTTTTTATTTTTGTCCTTTGTTTCTTTAGCGTTTTTCTTGGATGGTTCGGTAGACATAGTTAATTAGGTTAAAATTATTTTGGTAGTCGGTTCGTAGTGGTGCCAGTAAACCAAATAGACCGATATGTTGGTCAAAACGATATTTAGTCAGGATAGTGCTAGAAAAAGCACCAAAGGGACTGTCGCTACCCAGACGGATAATTGGTTCTTCTGGTATTTGATTAAATAATTCATCAATAATTTCTTCTAGACTATCGATAACCTGAGAGATATCATAGACCATTGATAATTGTTTGAATTCCGGTTGGCTCAGTAAGCCACTTAGGCCAGTATAATAAGAATCATAACGATGGAAAGACCAGAAAACGCCGCTATTGGTTAATTGAGCCAAGGTTTTAGCTAGTGGTTTCCAATTATTGCCAAAATCATTTAAAACTGGTTCCAGAGATTTTTTAGCGACCGAGTCTGGGGTGATTGGTTTAATTTCGGTAATTAATTGGCGGTAAGCCAACTCAGTTGGTATACGACCGGCTGAAGTGTGGGGCTGAACAATATAGCCAGACTCTTCTAGATCAGCTAGGTCATTACGAACTGTGGCTGGTGAAAAATCCAATTGATATTTATCGACCAAAACTTGAGAAGCAACTGGTGTTGCTGTCTGGATATAGTCTTCAGTTAATAGCTTGAGAATTAAAGCTGGTCGTGCCTCCATAAATATTTTTCTTATTTGTCCCCAGTATATCATTGTTAGCAGTCAGGTGTCAAGAGTGCTAAAATAGTTTTTAGGATAATAAAATAACTCAGTATTGAGCTGAGTTATTTTTATAAGAAGTAATTATTCTAAACAGAGAGCTTATTAATCACTAATTCTTTTTTACCGTGTAGTATTTGATAGAGGAAAACATCAGCCATGCTTTGACGGTATTCAAACTCGGCTTTATCCATTAAAGTATAGCGGACACTACGACCAGACCCCTGCTCAATTTTTTTAATCAAGTCGTTGAGTTTGGTTTTATTAAATCGATCACTGACAATGAAAAGATCGGTTGGCGCTAAGAGATCATTAGTAAAAAAACCAGTTAATAATAATAAATCGATTGAACCTAATTTTTGTAGATCAGCGATTAACTTACTTTCTTGACCGATTTCAGCTTTAGCTAGTAAAGCTCGGAGTTCAGCTAGTAAATAAAAACCTTGATTAACCTGATAAAACTTTTTATCCAATTTTTGTTTTGGCTCAGCTTTGACCTCTAGTAAACCAATTTCTTCTAGATTGGATAATTCACGACGGACCGAATTGAGTTGTAAATCAAGTTCGCGAGATAGTTGGCGAACATAAAAATAATCATTTGGGCCGGCAAATAGAAAAAGCTTAAGCAATTTCATTCTAGCCTGCGAACTAAAAAGCTTTTCTAACATATAATTTAATCTTTGGTATTGGGCTGTATAAATTTTGTGTTAACCCTTGTCTAAAAACATAATATCTTATATAATTATTTTCGTCAAGATATTATTTGTAGAAAGCTAAAATACTTTCTCTAGCTTTAGCGTTTTTTCTATGCCTTATAAGCTTGCTTCACTATTATTAAGCTCTGAGCAAAAAAGCAGTTCAGTTGCTAAAATTGCCTGGGCCGAAGCTGACCATGGTGACCCGACTAATGAAACTCGATTTGCGCGAGTGGGTAAAATCTTTAGTTTGGTCGAAGTTTATGCCACCAATGCCAAGGCCATGCTTTTGCTCGATTTTTTCAGTGAGCGACCTAAATTAAATTATTATCAGCAACCCGACTTAGATAAGAATGAATACCCTGGACTTAATGATTTGGAAAAATTTTTTACAGCCGCTATTCAGCAAACTAATCATGATTTAGCTGTTTTTTTAGATGAACACAAGATTAGTTATTTACAGCCAGAAGTTAGTGCGACTATTGGACTATTGAGTGAAAAGGGATTATTTTTAGCTTCAATTGGTCGTAATCAGGCTTGGATTCTGGCGCCTGAACAACCAAGTAATAAGCAAGTTGTCAAAATAATTGTGCCGCCAGAAGAAGATTATGATCGAACTAATCGTTTGTTTCAAGAAATTTTTAGTGGTTCTTTATCTGGCCAAGGCTATTGTTTGGTTAGTAATGAAGCCCTAGCTGAATATATTGAACCAACCACTGCTCTTAATTTATTAGCTAATAAGGCCCCATTAATTGGTGCAGAAAAATTAAGAAATTTTTTACAACAAACCAATCGGCGGGTTGATTTTTTGGGTTTAATTATTAAGCGGTGTCATTTTAATGAACAAAATGAAGCGCAATGCTTAGAAGCTCCAGCTAATTTTGTTAGTAGCACTCACTCCACCACTCAAACTCAATTGATTAATAATAATTTAAGATTAACCGAGGAAAGAACTGAAAAGATTCTTAATCCGTCAGGCTGGTCTAGATTGGTTAATTTATTTAAAAAAATTGTTTTTATTTTAATCAATCAATTATTTAAATTGGTTAAACGTGATTGGTCAAATGATTATCGTCGTTTGACCGAGTTTAGTCAAACGAAATGGCAAACTATTCGGCATGGTGTTAAATCTTGGTCAGGTTGGCCAATTATTAATCGTGGATTTGGTCGACTTAGTTTAATTGGTCGGGCTGGTTGGTATAAGGTTCAACCAAAATTACGGCAAATTAATAATTATTGTTTAGCAGGCTGGCTTAAATCAGCCCCGAAACGTTGTAAATTAATTGAAAAATATTGGTTACCGATTAGACGGCCCCTAAAACCAATACTAGATCGGTTGATACTTATTTGGCGAAAAATTATTTATTTATTTAGAAAAAAATATCAGCCAATTATTGGCTACCGGCATGGTCTTTCTAAACGCAGTCGCCTATTTTTAATTTTAGCTGGTGTTTGCTTGATTTTATTGAGTGGCGGAATTGTGTGGCAACGTTATCGACAAATTAACCAGGCCAAATTACAAGAACAAATTGATTTCATTGCTTTAGTTGAACAAAAACATAATCAAATTGAAGCCAATCTTTTATATAATAACTTTGATTCAGCGAATCAAAGTCTAGACGAAGCGGCTGATTTAATCGATCAACGGCAACAGTCTGACTATAGGCTACCTGAACAAATTAATGATCGTTGGCAAGCGGCTATCTTAAAACAGGAAGATTTAATGGGTAAAGTTCGTCAGATTTATACTTTGCGCGACGGTCAACTTTTGACTGGTCAGCCAGTTAATGCGACTACTTCGGTGGCTAGTCTGTTAAAACTCAATGGTCAATTATTGGCCTGGGTTGATTCAGTTAATCGTCAAGTTGTTTATCAAAATAGTCGCCAAGAATGGCAGGCCGTCAATTGGCCAGATGATTGGTCAGAGATTACAGTGATGGCTAGTGATAATCAGGATTGGTATTTTGCTAGTAATGATGGACGAATTATTTCATTGAGCCGTGATGGTCAATGGACAGATTGGCCGATGGATAAAGCAATTGATCAAATTAAGGCTCTAGCTTTTTATAGTGGTCGAATTTATCTTGTGGCTGGTGATAATCAAATTTATCGTTATCAAAAACAAGCCAGTAGTTTTGATGGTGGCCAACAATGGAACACCGATAAATTGCCAGCTGGTGAAATTGCCGGATTATTTGTTGATGGACAGGTATATGTTTTTTATCAGGATGGCCAAGCTTTTAAATTGACTAATGGTCGTCAACAAAAGATTACTATTAAAACAATTGAACCACAAATAAAAAATTGGCAAAATTGTCAATTATTAAATGAGCAAGGGTTTTATTGTTTAGAAGACACTGGTAGCCGGATAATTAATTATAGTTTTGATGGAACAGTTATTAGTCAATATTTATTATTTGACCAGCTGAGTCAATCGGTAGTAATAGATCAAAAAGGATTAGCTATTTATAGCTTAAACAACCAAGGTGTTTATCAATTAACTTTTCCCACCGTATATAATAATTAAGTTTAATGCTTCAAAAAGAATCCTCACCAGCCTTCACCCTCATTGAATTATTAGTAGTTATTTCGATTATCGGTATTTTATCAACTTTATCTGTTGTTGCTCTTAATAATGCTCGTTCAAAAGCTAGAGATGCTCGGCGTCTATCAGATATTAAACAAATTAATTTAGCTCTAGAGCTTTATTATAATGAAACCGGTGTCTATCCGCCAGCCTCAGGAACATTAGATGCTAATATAGCCGGTCTATGTTTAAGTGATATTGGGATTAGTTCAACTTGCGGTACTTTAGTCTATTTACAAAAAATACCAAGTGATCCATTAAATGATAGGGATTATCAATATCGTCAATTATCTAATGGTCTAAGCTATCGTTTATTTGCTCAACTAGAAAACGATACTCCTGAATATCCTAGCGGCAGTATCTCTATGGGTCCTAATGGTCACAGCCCAGACCTATTAGTTGCCAATGGTATTGATTGGCGAGATGTAAGTAATTGGAAAAATTGTACAGTTAGTTGGGATGATGAATTGCAAGCAATTAAAGCTGTTAATTATCAACCCTGCAGGCTTTATCCATTATCTGGATATATATTTATTGATACAAATCAAAAATATTATATTGAAGCTGAATATATGACTACTGGTGGGACTACTTATCAATTTTATTTGGGTACTATTTCCTATGATTCTGCTAAAAATGTTTTACCTGGTCATCCGGGTAGTTATGATTATTTTGGCGCCCTTGCTGCTAGACCAACCTCAACTGGTGTTTGGAATTTAGTTATGAATAAAAAAATCAATGGACAACCTCGAACCGGTGAAAGTGCTACACAATCACTGTATGATCGATGGCATCCTGGTACTGCTTTAGCTAGAGTTTATATTGCGTCAAATCATAATGGTCCGCAAATCACTTATAT
>JAEWTE010000006.1 GCA_023459655.1 Candidatus Parcubacteria bacterium
TAAGAATCACGAACCAATTTTACAAGATATTAATAAATCATTGGGTAAAAAAAGCCGATTATTGGTGACTGGTCCTAATGGTATTGGCAAGAGTACGCTTTTAAGATCGTTGATTGCTAAAACTCAAACGGAAAATATAATTGCTTCAGAAGTAGTTATTGGTTATTATAGCCAAGATTTTTCCGCTTTAGATTTTGATCAGAAAGTCATTGATTCACTGCGTGATATTTTGGCTGAAGGGGTTGATGACCAGACAATGCGTTCGGTAGCGGCTGGTTTTTTAATTACCGGTGATCTAATGGAACACAAAATTAGTGAATTATCTGAAGGTCAAAAGGGTTTATTGTCTTTTGCTCGATTAGTTTTAATGAAGCCAGGCCTATTAATTTTAGATGAACCGACCAATCATATTAATTTTCGTCATATTCCGATTATTGCCAAAGCCATTGATGATTACCAGGGGGCAATCATTATGGTTAGTCACATGGCTGAGTTTGTTAAAGAGATTGAATTTAGTGATGAATTGAATTTGGGGAATTTGTAATTTATATTTTGATCGATTGATTAAGATGAATTACTTTAATCAGACAATTAAAAATATTGCTGTTGCAGAAGGGGATTGGTTAGAGCATGATTTTAACCAATGCGTTTTTCAGAAATGCGATTTTAGCCAAGCTGATTTTAGCGGTTCAGTCTTTGTTGATTGTCGTTTTATCGAATGCAATTTAGCTAATATCAAAGTTAATGGTTGTTCTTGGCAAGGAGTAATTTTTGAAAGTTGTAAGGTTTTGGGAGTTAATTTTTCTACTATTAATTCGTTATTGATTAATTGGTCGTTTCAAGATTGCCAGATTAGTTTATGTGATTTTGGTAATTTAGACATCCGTGGCAGTCAATTTTTGAATTGTGAAATTAAAGAAGTGGACTTTTTTAGCACTAATTTAAGCGGGGCTGATTTTTCTGGTTCAGATTTACTGAATAGCCGTTTTCAATTGACTAATCTAGAGAGAGCCAATTTTGTCGGAGCTCATAATTATGCCATTAGCCCAGGCAGTAACAAACTTAAACAGGCTCATTTTGCTTATCCTGAAGTCTTGTCGCTACTGACCGATACCGGTATTAAAGTTGAATTTTAATTTATGAACTACGATATTGCCGTTATTGGTGGTGGACCAGCTGGTTTAATGGCAGCTGGACGAGCTGGTGAATTGGGAGCTAGGGTTATTTTATTAGAAAAAAATAAGCAATTGGGCATTAAATTATTAATGACTGGTGGTGGGCGCTGTAATTTAACTAATCAGCAAGATAATCGGCAGCTGGCCGCTAGTTTTGGTCGTAATGGTCAGTGGTTATTATCTGGGTTGAGTAAGTTTGGACCAGAACAGGTAATTAATTTTTTTAATCAATGCGGCTTAGCTACTAAGCTTGAAGAAGATGGTCGAATTTTTCCAGTTAGCGATAAAGCTCAGTCAGTTTTACAAGTTTTATTGGCTTATTTGTCAGAATCGCAGGTTAATATTAGTCTGGAAGCCGAAGTAAAACGGCTAGTAGTTGTTAACAATAAAATAGAAAAACTTATTTTAACTGACGGCCAGGAAATTATAGCCAAGAAATTTATTATTTGCTCTGGCGGTCAAGCCTATCCAGTGACTGGCTCAACCGGTCAGGCCTATGAGTGGTTAAAACAATTAGGCCATCAGATTATTGAACCACAACCAGCTTTGGTGCCGATAATTTTGCAAGACTATTTTATTAAGGATTTAGAAGGTTTAAGTTTGGCTGATGTTGAAATTAAAGGTTATCAGCATGAAACAAAAATTTGTTCAGTTCGAGGGCCGATAATCTTTACAGCCGATAGTTTGAGTGGTCCGGCTAGTTTTAATTTTAGTCGTCTGATTAATCGTCAGCCATTCGAAGAATTATCTTTACGACTTGATTTATTTCCTGATTTAAGTTTTGAGCAATTAGATCAGCAATTGCGGACTAAGTTCAGCTCTAGTAATAAAGAACTTAAAACTGGTCTAGGGCAATTAGTGCCACTAAGATTGGTTGGGGTGATGATAAGAGTATTAAAGCTTGAAGCTGACCAGCCGCTTAATTCAATTAGTCGAGAACAGCGTCAACAATTAGTCCGTCTATTAAAAGAATTTAATTTAAAAATCAGTGGTTTAGGTGGTTATGATCGAGCTATGGTTACAGCTGGTGGTGTTGATTTGACTGAAATTGATCAAAGAACAATGCAATCAAAAATAATTAGTAACTTATATTTAGCTGGTGAATTATTAAACCTAGATGGCCCAACCGGTGGCTATAATTTGCAATTATGTTGGACTAGCGGCTATCTAGCTGGCCAAAGTGTTGTGTGCTAAAATTAGGCTTATTAGATTCAAACTGTTTACTATGTTAAGAGCAATTAAAAATAGACTGGTCCGAAAAAACTTGACTCATAATTTCCGCATGATTTATTTCAGTCGGATTACGCTCAATTCAGCTACTCAGCTGATGGGCTTATTCTTGCCAATTTTTTTATATCAATTTTTGGGCTTTAGTTTGGTTCGAGTGATTATCTACTATCTAATTTCTGATTTACTTTATGCCAATCTGGTGGCCGTTGGTTGTCGGCAGATAATGAATCGACTAGGTCTTAAACGATCTTTGCAAATTAGTATTTTATTTGGTGCAGCTTTTTATTCGGTCTTCTTTTTTATTAATCGGTATGTTTTACAAGGAGATCAACTAATTGATAATCATCAATTATGGTGGTTGCTGCCTGCTATCTTTTTTTCCTTATTTTTTCGCTTGACTCACTGGATCCCTTTTCATACTAGTCTTGCTAAATTAACTGAACATTATATTCGAGCCAGTCAATTGAGCTTCATGGAAGCAACCATGTTATCGTTAGGAGCGATTATGCCGATTATTGCTGGCTTGTCTTTAGAATATTTGGGTTATAGTACTTTATTCTTTTTAGCTATTAGTATTTATTTGATTGCTTTAATTCCTTTTAGTCAATTGCCACAAGTTAAAGAGGAGTTTTCCTGGACCTATAAAGAAACTTGGCGCCGTTTATTATCTAAAAAAATGCTTGGTAGTGTTTTAGCTTATGCTGGCGATGGGGCTGAAAGTGTGGTTGGGGCAATAATTTGGCCGATTTTTATTTGGCAACTATTAGCTGGTAATTATCTTCAAGTTGGTGCACTGTCTTCGGTGATTATTTTAGTTACCATTGTTTTACAAATTTTTGTTGGCAGTCTAATGGATAATTTACCTAGCCGTCGTTGGTTGCGTTATGGTACTTTATTGTATGCTTTTGGTTGGGTTTTGAAAGCTTTAATTAATAGCGCTTTTCAGGTCTTTTTATTTTCTACCTATCATAATTTAAGCCGGGTATTTGCTCGCACTTCTTTTGACGCTTTAAATTACGATATCGCCGCTGATCAAGGTCATTACGTTGATGAATATACGGTAATTCGTGAAATGGCAATTGTTTTTGGTAAAGCCCTGATGTGTATTTTTATTATTTTGATTATTCCCTTTCTAGCTTTGCGTTATTTATTTTTGGTAGCCGCTTTAGCTTCTTTATTAATGTCGCTATTAAAGTCGAGTCAAGTTAGTAATGATTAAATATCGTTGGTCATTTTTTTTGAAAATTTGTTATACTTTAGTATATTTATTTAAATTAACTAAGTTCTAATTTATGAAGAAGACTTTATTAGTTGTGGCTATTTTTTCTCTAGTCTTGACAGCTGGTGGTTTGGTCCTGGCGCAAGAGACAACTGAGAAAATTCCTAGCCCGAACGAAATCAAGAATTATACTAAAATTACCAAGGTCGGTAATTCGCTTTATGGTATTAGAATTAAAGAGCAAGCCAATAGTGAGACCGCTATAAAAGTGGCTAAAAGTCCATTAATTACCGCCACCGCCAATTTAAAGTTAGAAAAGATTGCTCACCCTCAAG
>JAEWTE010000007.1 GCA_023459655.1 Candidatus Parcubacteria bacterium
AATCGGGCTTGTGAACCCATCTGCATATCACCCATATCACCTTCAATCTCTTTTTTTGGTACCAAAGCGGCAACGCTATCAATTACCACCACATCAACCGCATTAGAGCGAACCAAGGTTTCTAAAATCTCTAAAGCCTGTTCACCAGTGTCTGGTTGACTAATTAACATTTCGTCAATATTGACACCAATTTTCTTGGCATATTCAGGATCCAGGGCGTGCTCGGCGTCAATAAAAGCGGCAATACCACCCTGTTTTTGAACTTCAGCAATAATATGCTGCGCCAAAGTTGTTTTACCACTAGATTCTGGACCATAAATTTCAATCACCCGACCTCTCGGTACACCGCCGACACCAATAGCTAAATCTAATGACAGACAACCGGTTGTTACCGCGTCAACATTAGTGTTTTTAACATCACCGAATTTCATGATTGAGCCCTCGCCATAAAGTTGGCGAATCTGGCTCATCGCCGCTTCAGCCGCCTTTTGCTTTTCAGCTAAATCACCACTATCTACGCTGGCGAGCTCTTTGTCTTTTTTGCTCTTTTTTTCGTTAGCCATATAAAAAAATTAAAAAATAAACGGGGGTTTATTAATCTATAATAGCACAAAAAACTGTTTTAGGTAATTACTAATCAGCCAATAATTTCCTTAATTCGTCGTAGATTATCACTATCAACTTGCCAATAATCATAAACACTGGTCAGTCCATACCGGCCCCCTTCAAAGCGATGAAAATCAGAACCACCAGTTATAATCATATCATTTCGCTCAGCCAAATCTTGTAAATAAAAAACTGCACCTAAACTATGGTGCGGGGAAAGCACCTCAAGACCATGAACCCCGGCCGCCTTTAATCTAGCCACTAATTTAGCACTAACTGATCGACCTTTAGCTGGATGACAAAAAACTAATTGTCCGCCAAACTGTCGATTCAACCGCACTACTCGTTCTAGACTGACACAGCTTGGTCTTAATCGACCAATTTTATTATTACTAAATAATAAACCAATCGCCTCTTCTTCCCTAAAGATTGAGCTGCCCAACTGTTTAGAGATTATTTCTCGATTACCCGGTACAGTTAAAATAGCGTCCAACAGGCCATTAGTTGGCACATAATGAGTAAATTTTTCAATAGCTATTTCACTACCAACCATTAATAATTTGGCTTTAATTAATTTATCTAAATGACGCCTTAACCGACCCAACCAGTGTTTTTGACTTTCTAACATTAATTGATTAATCAACGGATTGTCCAGCGGCAGATTATACCACAAAATATTAATCTGCTGATCATCAAATCTAGTATATATCTCAATCCCCGGCACTACTTTTATGCCATGTTGACGACAAGCCTGATTAAACTCAGAATAACCAGCCAAAGTATTATGGTCAGTCAATGAGGCCACTTTAACTCCTTGTTTGGCCAAAAAATCGGCAGCAACAGTTGGAGATAGATAGCCATCTGAATAAGTTGAATGGATTTGTAAATCAATTATCATAAAATTAATATAAACTAGCTTCAATTTCATTAAGCAAGCCATCGGCTTGACTAGGTTCTGGCCCAGACTTGGTCACAAAATAAATAGCTGTCCGAAAAGCAGTAAAATAATAATAGGTCTTGAGCCGCTCTGCCCAATCAACCGGTTGCGGTTCATTCCTAGCCTGACAATAAGTCTGTTCAAAAATATTTCGAGCTTCTTGCCAATAGGCTTCATCTTTAATCTGATGCATCCCCATAAAAATCAATTGTTGACTAAATGAACCGATATCTCTAATCGGATCAGCCAGTGAAGCATCAGCCCAATCAATAATTGCTGATCCCTCCTGATTAACCACCACATTTTCCGGATGAAGATCACCATGAATAATCGCCAAATTTTCAGCACTGGGCCAATGTTCATTCTCCCGACTCTCCATAATATCATAAATCCTAATATATCGAGAATGGTATTGCGGACAAATTTTAGCGATTTTTTCTAAAGCTTTATCTCGCCCAGGCACAATTTGGCCAATTCTACGCTGACGACTATCTGGCCAATCGGTCGACCCTTGGGTCATAACATGTAAACGAGCTAACCAGGTCGCTGTTAATTCAATTTTATCTAAAATTTCAGCCCGATTACCAACTTGAAAATACTGAAAAAGATTTTGACCCGGCAGGCCAATATAAAAAATTGCTCGACAGGCTGGCTCATAAAATAATGGCCAATTGGCTTGAAATCGACTACTAGGAATATTCTTGGCCCATAATAACTTTAAATTATCCATTGTTTGCTGCCGTGATTCATTGCTATGGGCTGAGCAATAAATGGTTAATTGTTGAGTAACACCATTTTGACAATAAGACGCCTCATACGCTGCGACTAAATTATAATAATCATGGTGCACATTTTGTTTAATTATTTTAGCCTGACTAACCACAATATTTGACCAAGTTGGCTCAATTTCAGCCAACCGGTCATTTAATAATTGGCCGACTCGGCTAATATCCAAAAACTCTTCAATTTTAATCATATATTTAGTTAGCCGACCATTGATGCCAATGTTTTCGCCAAATTTTAGATTGTAATGAACAGAACATTTTTTCAGCTTGTTGTTTCCATGGCCGACTAGCCGGGTTATTAATTGACCTAATACTCCGAACCAATTGTTCCGCGCCACGAATAATTTCTTCTGGACCCCAAGCTCGACCACCAAATAAAACAAAATCAAAATCACTAGCCCACCACCAGGCACAGCTAGCCAAGCCATTGTGCAGATGTCGCAAAACCCAAACTTGATTATCATCACCATTAAAACGATCCGCAGCTTGTTGAGCTAATTCAGCCAAAGACCATAATATTTTATGAATATTATTGGAACGACTTTCCCAAATAGCGTATGGTTCTTTAACGGCCAATTCTTGTGGTTGACTCTCCCAGGAAGCAGCTATCAAATTAGCTGGCGGACGAATAGATCCGTCTAATGCCTCAGAAATTGTCAACTTATTAATCTGCTTATCTTCTAAACATTTTTCCAAATTACCGCGTTGATCCTGATGACGCAAACCATATAATTCTCCATCAGTTACGGTGAATAAATTTTGTGGACAATTCTGACAATCACCTACCAATATCTCCGGTGGATATTTCTTAGACCATTCTCGCTGCCTAACTGCCAAAACCATCCCCGAAGATTGATCTTGATAAAATAATTCTTTGACCCGATCTAACCGACCATCAATATGGATTTCATCAACCACGGCGTAGCTATAACCCTTTTTAGCTAACCAGACTAACAATTCTGGAGAATAAGCTAATTCTGGAGCAAAAAAACCATGTGGTCGACTAACCTTAAAAAGATGAGCCAATATTTTTTCTTGAGCATCAACTTGTCGTTCAATTTCAGTTAAACTGGTTTTTGGTAGTAACGCATGCCAATAAGCCGAACCCAATAATTCAACTTGACCACGTTCTACCAATTTTTGCCAATCAGCAATTAATTTAGTTTGATCTAGTTTTAATAATTGCTCCAATAAACAACCGCTAAAATTAACCGTGATCTTGGCTGCTGGCTGATCTAACAAAGCCTTAGCCACCCGCTGGTAGCTCAATTTAGCCGCTTCTACAACAAACTCCGAAGAACTAAGCGGTGGTTGATAAAAATGTAGCGCATTAATCCAACGCATATTATTGCTTCAAAGCCCGACGATATAAATTAATATATTTTTTAGCTGGAATCTTCCAAGAACTAGCTGTTTTCATTCCCCGCTTAACTAGCGATGACCAACTAGTCAAATGACGAAAATTCTCTAACGCACGAATAATTGCCGTATATAAAGCAATGCTGGAAAAATTATTAAAAACAAAACCAGTGCCACGATTGGTCCGTGGATTAAAATTATTAACCGTATCATTAAGACCACCAACATTACGAACAATTGGCACACAGCCATAACGCATAGCAATCAATTGGTTAATTCCACAAGGCTCATGATGTGACGGCAATAACAAACAATCACTCCCGGCATAAATCAATTTTTCTAATTGCTTATTTTTTTTATAAGAAAGAAAAACCAATCGTCGTGGATAACGTTTATGCCAGCTTTTTAGTCGATTAATATAATAATCATCACCATCTCCCAAAATAATTACCTGAGCATCTCGCTTTAACAGCCAATCCATAACCTCCATAATTAAACTAAAGCCTTTTTGAAAAGTAATCCGTGAAGTTGAACACAATAACGGAATATCTTTATCTACTTGAAGATCTAATTTTTTTTGTAAAAACAATTTGCTAGCGATTTTACCATCAGTTGCTAGTCGCCAATCATATTTAACTGGCAAACTATCGTCACTGGCCGGATTATATTCAAAATGATCAATACCATTAATTATGCCAAATAAACGATCGGCTCGATTACGTAAAATCAAATGAAGATCTTGACCAAAATGACGAGTCATAATCTCTTCACGATATTGTTCACTAACTGTATTAATAATGTCAGCATGTAAAATAGCTCGTTTAGCAAAATTAATATATTCCAAATCAGGATTTTTAAAATCAGGTAATTTTTTGGTACCAAAATCTTTTTTATCAGCTGGTGTTTCCCACCAATTATGACCAAATTGAAAAACTAAGTTATGAATAGTAAATACTGTTCTAGCCCCACGCAAAACGGCTGATTTTCTAAATTGACTATTGAGTAATTGTGGAATTAAACCAGTCTGCCAATCATGGCAATGAATTATATCTGGCTTGAAAGCCAATAATTCTAATAATCTCAAGGCGGCAACATCAAATAAGTAAAAACGAGCATTTTTATTGGCCTCACCATAAATTTTATTACCACCCTTAAAATAATCAACCTGTTCAACAAAATAAACCGGTAAACCTTCCATTAAATAACCCAACCAATAATTAACCCTAATAGTTTGTCTACCAACCTCTAGAGCAATATCATGATAAACTTCTTTTAATTTATGGATCTTTTTATCAACCACCTTATTATATAAAGGGGTAATAACCACAACTTCATGCCCAAGCCGATTAATCGCCTTAGGCAAGCTCCGCGCCACATCAGCTAGTCCACCCGTTTTACTAAATGGAGCTACTTCTGAGGCAATGCTAACTATTTTTAATATTTTATTCATATATTATTAGCCAATAAAATGGACCGACCTTGTAGCGCACATAATGCTGCCGCTAAGCCATCAGCCGCATCATCAGGCTTAGGAATTTCCTTAAGTCCTAACATTAATTTAACCATTTTTTGAATTTGTTGTTTATCGGCTTGACCATAACCAGCTACTCCTTGTTTAATCTGCAGTGGAGTAAATTCCAAACAAGGTACTTGTCGTTGACCAATAGCCAACATCACCACACCGCGGGCTTGACCAACCTGAAAAGCAGTGGTCACATTACGGCAAAAAAATAATTGCTCAATCCCAATTAAATCTGGCTGATATTTATCTAATAACCGACTAACTTGTTGATAAAGATCGGCCAAGCGGGACGGTAAATCAGTTTTAGCTTTAGTTTTTAGCGAACCATATTCTAAACAGGCCAATTTTGACCCACTAGCAGCAATAACCCCAAAACCAGTATCGGCTAATCCAGGATCAATCCCGATGGCGATTAATTTTTTAGGGGCGGTTATTACCATTCAGCGTTACTATAATAATCACCAACATCTTCGCAGTCTTCCAGTGCTTCAATAAATTTTTCTAATTTGGCTTGATCATCGGGATTGTCAATAATAACCTTTTCTTTGGCGACCTGCTGAGTTTCCGCCAGTTCAGTAATAATCGATTTATCCTCGAGATAAGCTTTTAGAGTTGGCAAATCCTCTGGTGCGGTATAAATAGTTATCCCTTCGGTTTCTTGAATAATATCTTGAGCTCCTTGATCGATTAATTCCAATTCCAAATTATCCCAATCACCAAGTTTATCAGCCAACGCTTCACTAGTAATTTGGACAACACCGCGCAACACAAAATTCCAAGCTACCGCACCCAGACTACCCCCAGCTTTAGAAAAAAGATGCCGAATAGTTGAAGCTGTTCGATTACGATTATCAGTTACACATTTAATAATAAATTGACTACCGACTGGTCCCTGCCCCTCATAAACTAATTCCTCAATCTGCTGACCACCACCTTCACCAGTTCCACGTTTGATTGCTCGTTCAATATTATCTTTTGGCATATTGGCCTGTCTAGCCTTATCAATCGCCATCCGCAAAGTAAAATTAGTATCAGGGTCACCACCCTTATCTCGGGCGGCAATACTAATCAAATTACTCAATTTGGTAAAAATAGCCCCACGTTTGGCATCAACTACCGCCTTTTGTCGTTTAGTGGTGGCCCACTTAGAATGTCCGGACATAAAAATTTGCTGAAGAGTAAAACTTATTCTTAAATTATCATAATTTTTGATAAAGAGCAATAATCTTGCTATAATAATCAGACTTAACAGACAAATAATTTTACTTATGTCTATTCTTGATAATCAAGCTAAACGACTAGCTCTCGATAGTAGCCAAGTTGGCTCAGCCATTGCCTTACTACCTGACCAGCTAACTCAAGTTCTCCAAGATATTAATCAATTACCCAAACTAAAACTTAATCAAACTATTAATAAAATAGTGCTTAACGGCATGGGTGGCTCCAATCTAGGGGCCCGCCTAATTGCCTCAGCCTTATCTGAACAATTAACTGTTCCTCTGATTATTGAACCAGGCTATACTGTTCCTGGTTATGTTGATGCCCAAACTCTCTATATTATCTCAACTTATTCTGGCACCACTGAAGAGCCCTTAAGTGTAATTAGCCAAGTACAAGCCCAAGGCGGACAATTAGCAGTAATCACAGCCAATCACCCCGGCAATCCCTTGGTAGATTTAGCTAATCAGCATAATTGGCCAGCCTATTTATTTAACCCCCAACACAACCCCTCTGGTCAACCTCGACTAGGTTTAGGCTATGCCATTTTTGGTCTACTAGGCTTATTATCTCGGCTTGATTTATTTAATTTTGATACAGCCCAGGCTAAACAATTAATTGACCAACTAAAACAAATTAACCAGCAATGGTTACCCGAACAACTAACCACTGACAATGACGCCAAACAATTGGCCCAGCAATTACAAGATCGACAAATCTGGCTAGTTGGTCCAGATTGTTTAGCCGGCAATCTTCATATTTTACGCAATCAAATCAATGAAACTGGTAAACACTTGGCCAATTATTTAACCGTACCCGAATTAAATCATTACGCTATGGAGGGATTATCTTTTCCAATTAGTGTGCCTGAAACTGTCGCCATCTTATCTTTCAAATTAGCTGGATTGTCAGCTCGACTAGATAAACGACTTAATTTAACCGATACTGTTTTTGAACAAAATAAATTACCGGTCTTTCAGTATCGGGCTCAATCCACTAACCGACTAGGTCAAGCTCTAGAAATACTAGCTTTTGGTAGTTGGCTTAGTTATTATTTAGGGCTACTCCACGGTGTTGATCCAGTAAAAATTCCCTGGGTTGACCTATTCAAAGCCAAACTAGCTTAATAATTAACATAAAAATTTATGAACCAGGAGGGGAATCGGCCATTGGCCGGTTGGTATTGTTTATTGATCGGCTTATCGGCCGGTTTATTTTGGTCAGTTTGGCCACAATTGATTAATGGCCAAACCTTATTATTTCAAGAATTATTACCACGACCAATTAATGATCAAAGCGAGTATATTGAAATTGGTAATGCCTCTAATCAAACCATCAATCTAGCTGGCTGGCTCATTGCCGACCAAGCCAAACAAAACAAACCAATTAACTTACCAGACTACCAATTAAACCCTGGTCAAGCCTGGCAAATTAACGCCAAAGATATTGGCATCAGCCTTAATAATGATGACGAAACGCTCTGGCTTTGGTCACCTGACGGACAATTAGCCGATACAATTAATTATAATAAAGCTCCAGCTGGAGCTATTTATCGCCGAGGATTTGAGGGCTGGCAATGGATCAATGATCCAGCTGGACCAATGATTGATTCTACTTCGGTTAACCAAGCAATTAATCAGCCAATTAGCGGATTAGTCACCGCTCTACCACATCAATTGTCTAGCCAATACTTTTATATTACTTATCCAGATAATTCTGGTGGCCTTAAAATATATTGCTATTATAAGCTTTGGCCCCAACTAAATCTAGGCGATCTCATCGAAGTCACCGGACAAGCAGTCTCAACTACTCAAGAAAACAAGATTAATATCAAAGGCCCCCAAGATATTAAAATTATTTCTAAGTCCAATCAATTAAGCCCATTAATCATTACCACCCGTCAAATAAATGAGCTAGCGGTAGGCCAAGTTGTGACTATGACCGGCAAGTTGTCGGCCAAAAATCAATCGACCCTTTATCTAACCGATGATTTCGGTGAATTACTAGTTCAACTAAAAACTGGCACCAATCTCAAAAATAGCGATTTTACTATTGGCCAAAACTACCAAATCACTGGCTTAATAATCAACAACAACGGTCTGCGTCTAGTGCCACGACAACCCGAAGATATTAATAAAATAGAACTGACCACTAGCTCGACTGCCACAACCACCCTAACTCTAACCGCCACTCCCCGATCAACTAATTCTCCAATTACTTGGCTAGTCGGTCTATCTATTGGTCTGATTATCGGTCTAATTGCTTATCGATTGTCAATCAAAAATTAAATTTATAATTTTACCAGCGACCGCTAGCTCCACCGCCACCTGATCGGCCACCACCAAAACCACCAAAACCACCGCTGCCAAAACCACTGCCCCGGCCACTTCGACCACCTCGGTGGAACCACCCTGTAATAAATTTTTTATCTTTTGAATTTTGATAATGCTTAGATACAATAAGATCAAGGACTAACCCAGCAACCGCTAAAATTATCATCAAAACAGCCCCCAAAAGAATAGAGCTCTGAACCAAGCCGATCACCACCCCAATAAAAGCCCCAATTACACCGCCTAACCACCAAGATTTACTGTGTTTTAACAAACTTATTAAAAAAATGAAAATAAAAACACCCAGACCAAAAAATGATTCAATCGGATAAGAATTGCTTTGGTTTTCAACCGAAGTTAACGACAAAGCTGTCCCGCCAATGGTGACAATAATTTGATCAACCGCTCTGTCAATTCCACCATAAAAATCATCCTCTCGAAAAGCCGGTTGCATAATATTATTAATGATTGAAAAACTCTGGGCATCAGTCAAAAGGCCCTCTAAGCCATAACCAACCTCAATCCGCATCGATCGATCATTCTTGGCTACTAAAATTAAAACACCATTATCATTAACCTTTTTACCAATGCCCCAATCGGCAAAAAGCTTAACAGCAAAGTTTTCAATTGTATCACCATCCAAACTATTAATAGTTACAACAGCTATCTCATTATTAGTCTCTTGCTCAAAACTTAATAACTTACCCTCTATCTCAACCCGCTGACTATCAGATAATAACCCAGCATAATCATTGACAAAACCGGTTGGCTGACCAGGATTAACATAGGCGCTAGCTGACTGATTACAGCCAATAAAGAAAAGCAACAACAGCCAAAATTTTATTATTTTGATTAACATTTTATTATAAAACAACACTTGGAGCCTTTTCTGTCCCTTCTTGAGCTTCAAAATAAAGCTTCTCAGAAAAACCAAGAGCAGCGGCTATCCAAGCAACAGGAATTCGTTTAATTGATACATTAAAAGTTTTAATCATATCATTATAACGCATTCTTTCTACACTAATTCGATTTTCTGTTCCTTCCAATTGAACCATTAAAGTTTGTACGTTTTCTACAGAATTCAGCTGCGGATAATTCTCCATAATTACTAATAATCGGCCCAAAGAACTCTCCAGATCACTAGCTGCCGCAACCTTGTCGTTAGTTGAGGCTGCTGCTGAATAACGAGTACGCGCATCAGCTAGTTGACCAAAAATCTCTTGCTCTTGGCTCATAATCCCCTGAACTGAACTAACTAGATTAGGAATCAAATCAAAACGTCTTTGATATTGAGCCTCAACTTGTGCCCATTGATTGTCAACATTTTCACTGGCAGTAATTAATTTATTATAAGTTACAACCAAAGAGCCACCAATCAAAATAATTAATAAAATAATCGGTAATAAAAATTTTTTCATTTTAATAATTTAAATCAATTATAATATTATTGAACCTTTTTTATAATTTACTAAAATCATTGTCTGATATTCCTAATCCCAAATTTTTCATTACCTGAAAAGCGTCGGTCGGTCGACCCAGAAAATATCTTTTACCATCAACCGGGTTGATATACCAGGCTTCACCGTTTCTTTCAACTTGTAAAAATATTTTTCCTTTTTGCGCATTAGAAAAATTATTATCCAATTTTAGTTTACCAGAACCATTGGGATTATAATTTCCAGATAATTCGTCTTTATCATTAAAACCATCACCATCCGAATCCGAATTATTTTTATTTGTACCAATTGCATCTTCAAATAAATCAGGAAGGCCATCACCATCTGAGTCTAGTCCAGTCAAATTATTCAAACCAACAGGAATTTTTTCTAAATTAGCATTAGTGATTCCAACGCCCTGTTCACGCATAATAATAAAAGCATCATCAGGACGACCAAGATAATACATTTTTTTGCTAGTTGGGTGAACATAAAATGCTTCACCATTTGACTCAACCTTGAGCATAATCTTCCCTTTCAGATTATTATACATTGTACTATTTTTAACATTCGTTTCTTGTGAAACACCAGCACTGAGGCTTCCTTGTGAAGTTCCTAACATCAATGAAGATAACATTCTATTAAATTTAATTAAGAAATTATTATAGCTACTTACGTCGCTACTATAATAATTCAAAGAAGGAATAATATATTTGTCCCCTGCTTTAATAAAATAAACTCTGTTTTGTATCAAAACCTCATTGGTGCTTATTGATCTATGAATAAAATCAATCATTACTACATCAGTTAAACTATTGTTTAATTTAAAATGAGAATCCTTTTTTAATATTTCGGTTTTAATATCATAAACATTGCCCAAGACATTGTCATCCTTAATTTTTTGTTCAACATATTTTAAGTATCCATCATTATTTAAATTTTTTGTATTATCACTCGTTTTTTCTATCTCAATATCAACGAAAGCCAACTTATTTGTCTTGTCAATAATAAACAAGGGTTGTGTTTTTGAATTTTTAGCAAGCAACACCCAATCATTGTTTAATTTAATATTAAATTTCGGATCATCATGAGTATACTCAGTTTTTTCAGAATATTGCCCAGATTTAATTAGGGACAAAGAGTTTATTATACCATCTATTATGTTCTTATCTTGATCATTTTGACCATAATTATAAGCTACTTGCAATAAATAATTACCATTAGGAATAAAATACCAGTTTTGTTGCTGACCAGCAAAAGAAATTATTACTTTTTTTGCGTTATTTTTATTAATAATAATATTTTCATTTTTTATAATTGAGGCCATCGATATTAACAATGAAAAATTCCTTTTTATAATTGGTTCGACTACCCCCACATCAATATTATAAGGAAACTTTACAGATGATATTGAAATAAAACCACCGTCATCGTCGCTTTTTTTATCAATCATCAATTCGACTTCATCTTCATATGTAAAATTCCAGTCAGATGGCTTAGTTATCTTATAGTCTGTTACATTGTTAATAAACTCATTATTGTTTTCTACATTAAGCGTTTTTTTTGCCAATTCTATTATTTTTGTATTTAAAGAATTGGATTGAGGATTTTTTTTAATATTTGAATTAACCCAGCTATTTAACGAAGTAACATTAATAATATAACCAAGATTACCGAGTGTGTCTGAGTGAGCGCCACTAGTTATGCCAATAATTCCAGCAGTTGAATCAATCGCAGCTCCACCAGAACTTCCATAAGAAATAACTGCATCAGTTTTTAACCAATTTTTATTATATTTATTTTCTTTACCACTAATTACTCCCCTAGTGACTGTTATTGTGTCTCCACCAATTGAAGGATAACCGAGTGCAGTTACTTCGCTGTTTACCAAAGTGGTGTCAGTAGAATTTAAATTTAAAAATGAGAATATATTTTTATTACTGTAACCGACTATATTTTCTATTTTTAATAAAGCAACATCAAGGTTTTTATCACTAGCAATTAATTTACCAGTATATTTACATTCAGGTTCCTTATTTATGTCTTCCGTTAAACAAATAATATAAGCTGATTCTCTCCCTATATTATCAAAATCATCTTCCAACACGGCTACGTGTTGGTTAGTTAAAACTATGCCAGTGGAATTTATTATAACTCCAGATCCGCTGGAAAGAAGAGCTAACTGGTTTTCTTCGTTTAAAGCATAGGATTTTATTTTTACGATAGCTTTATGGGCGTCGGCTTTAGGTAAATCACTCACACTGGTAATTACGCTTGTATTACTAATTTCTTGATTATTAGGTTCCTGAATATTGGTAATCCCCAAACGAGCTTTGACTCCAGCACAACCCTGATTATTACATGAATCAACAATGTTAGAATTATAACGAAGAGATCCATATAATTTTGGCTTGTCATCGTCATCTAAACCGCCTATACCCGGTTCACAAATTTGAACAAAATCAATAGCAGCTTTTATCAAATTATTGTTATTGACAACATATTCATGAACATAGAAGGCTCCTAAAATTTCATTACAACCTCGTCCATCTCCACTAATATTAATTCCATTATAAGAATCACGAAAGGCAAACCTTTTGGCGGGAACATAAAGGCCCAAAGACAAATTCTCTCCCTCTTCGCTGGCAAAATCTAACAACGCACCACTGACATCAAAGTCTTCTATGCTAAAAGAAACTAAGTCCTCATCAGCCTCTCTTATTATAATCTTAGAACCGCTAGTATTAGAAAAATTCCAGGTCTCGCCCTGCCCGATATAATCGCCTGGTTCACTTTCTGTAATTATTTTAAAATTAACTTGATTTTCTGCTTTAACAAAAAACGGCAATAAAATAAAAACCGCTAAAAATAAAATTAAACTTTTTTTCATAAATTTTTAAAATTAATTATCTTTAACCTAACTTAGTATATCAATTATTAAGTTGCTTGACTATAAAAATGTTAAAAATTTCAATTCATAAATAATTATTCCCAATTTATTCAATATATTTAATTATAATTTGTCTTCCGCAAAACAAAAATCCCCCCATTTAGGAGAGATTCTAATGGTGGACGATACTGGATTTGAACCAGTGACCTCTACGATGTCAACGTAGCGCTCTAACCAACTGAGCTAACCGTCCAAGGTTTTTTTATTGTAAAAGCTGCCAATTGTTTTGTCAACCAAGTGCGCCCAGATGGATTTGAACCGTCGACCCCTGCTTTATAAGAGCAGTGCTCTAACCACTGAGCTATGGGCGCTCAATCTTTAATTATCATAACCGACCACTGACCACTTGGCAATCCTTATTCTATTTCAGCTAGACGACGATTAAGAATTGGCAAAATTAATTCCATGGTCGAGCTAACTGATAAATTACTAATTAAACTAACCAGCGACCCATAACTATTTGGATCAAACTCCTTAAGCCATTCCTTAACATCAATCGGTCCATTACTATAGACCACTACACCAGTCCGATCATTGCCTTGCTGTAATGATTTATTAACTTCTTTCAAAGATTCTTGACTCTTTAATAAAGATAAGGAAACAGTTGGCTCAGCTGGCTTAGCTAAATCATAAAAAATTACCACTAATTTAGTATTACTCAATCCCGCCAATAATCGATCAATGGCTTGACCAACCATTACACCAGAAACTGGTTCACCTTCGCTCTCCAATTTAGACCAAACTAATCCATTATCTGATTGCTCCAAATTTAACAAAATTTTACCCCATAACCGTAGAGTGTTTAACTCCACTGAAGCATACCAACGATTAACAATCTCTTCTCGACGAGCCCCTTGCTTAATTAAATTAGCTGCAGCTAATAATACCTGCGGACTAGCCTTGGAGTTGGTGAAATTTTTAGTATCGTAAATCAAACCGGCTAATAATCCGGTAGCCTGATTAGCGTCAATCGACCATTCCATGGCCCGATAAAGATTATAAATAATTTCAGCCGTTGAGCTGGCCACCAAATCAACCAAATTAATCTGCCCAAAATTTTCATTACTAGACTGACAATCAATATTAATAACTGGTGTCTGATAAAACAACCCCGAATTATTCTCATATATCTCTCCCAGCGCACCTGGTTCGGCTGCCCCAATAGTTATAATCAAATCATAGGGTGGCCGACCAACTATTAATTCAACATCTTCTTCAGTAAATTGTCCGCCATTAGGTTTAATTAAAAAATTCAAACGATCACCTTCAATCTTATACTTAATCTGACCGACCTTAGTTCGGCTCAAATCTAGACTAACAACAAAATCTTCACTAGCCAAACTCAAACTTGGCTGTTCCATCATCAACATTGACCAATCTTCACTCATTACACTATTGGCGACCAAATCAGCCTGCCGACCAGCCTGAACCAAACCACTAACCAAAGCCATGGCCGCCGCTCCATTACTGGGCGTTGACAAAATATCGGCCACCACCAAAATTCGATTGGCTTGCTTAATTGTCTGTAAAATTGTTGAATCAAAATTTACCATAATTCAAAATAGTGCAGGCGGTGGGACTTGAACCCACACGGATTTCTCCACATGCTCCTAAGGCATGCGTGTATACCAGTTTCACCACGCCTGCTAACCGTGCTTAACTAATAAACCATTGTTAGTTAAAAATGGCTTTTTGTCAAGGTTATCTACACAATAATCATGACCAACCAATTTGGTCAAAATAATTTATTTATGTTATAATTTTTAATATTCATTATACCCTCTGGGGATATCTAAATTAATAAATAACCTTGACTAATCAGTCAAGTCAATTTCAATCACATGGCTAAATATGTTAAGTTTTTCAACGAACTGGGCATCAAAGATGTTCCACTAGTTGGTGGAAAAAATGCCTCATTGGGCGAAATGTACCAAAAACTAACCAAGTCTGGCATCCGCGTACCCAATGGCTTTGCCACTACCGCCGAAGCCTATCGTCATTTTTTAAAAGATTCTGGTACCCAACAAAAATTAAAACAAATCTTAAACGGACTAGACACTCATGATGTTATTGATTTAGCTAGACGCGGTAAATTGGCCCGACAAGCTATCCTTAACTCTGACTTACCACAAGATTTACAAAAAGAAATTATCAGCGCCTACCGTAAACTAAGCAGTCTTTATAAAACCAAAAATCTAAGTGTCGCCGTTCGCTCTTCAGCTACCGCCGAAGATTTACCTGATGCCTCTTTTGCTGGTCAACAAGACACTTATCTCAATATCTATGGCGAAGCCAATATCTTAACAGCGGTTAAAAAATGTATTGCCTCTTTGTTTACTGATCGAGCTATTTCTTATCGGGTGGATAAAAAATTTGATCACTTCTCCATTGCCCTGTCCGTTGGTATTCAAAAAATGGTCCGTAGTGATCTAGCCTCCTCCGGTGTTATGTTTACTATTGACACAGAGACTGGCTTTAGTAACGCCATCCTAATTAATTCGATTTACGGTTTGGGTGAAAATATTGTTCAAGGCAAAGTCAGTCCCGATGAGTTCTATGTCTTTAAACCAACCATGGCTATTATTGATCGAACTTTAGGTGACAAAAAAATTAAGATGGTCTATGCTCTGGCTAAAAATGCCAGCTTACCAGTCAAAGACATTCCCGTACCAATTAAAGATCAACAAAAATTTTCAATTACCAATGACCAGGTCAAAACTTTGGCTAAATGGGGTTTGACTATTGAAAAACACTATAAACGACCAATGGATATTGAGTGGGCTCTAGACGGTCAAGACAACCACCTATATATTGTTCAGGCTCGCCCAGAAACAGTCAATAGTCAACGTAATTACAATATTTTAGAAGAATACATTATTAAAAAACGCGGCCAGATTTTAGTTGAAGGTCGCAGTGTTGGCAATCGTGTCGGTGCCGGAACTGTTAATCGAATTCTTAGCGTTAAAGATATTAGTAAATTTAAAGCCGGCCAAGTCCTAGTTACAACCATGACCGATCCTGACTGGGAGCCAATTATGAAAATTGCCTCGGCCATTGTCACCGACAAAGGTGGTCGCACTTGTCATGCTGCCATCGTTTCCCGTGAACTCGGTATTCCTTGTTTAGTTGGCACCAGTGATGGCAGTCAAAAACTAACCAGTGGCCAATCAGTCACTGTCAGTTGTGCCGAAGGCGATGCTGGCTTTGTTTATGAAGGTAAAGTTCCATTTACTATTAAAAAAACTGACATCCAAAAACTAACCCGACCTGATTGTAAAATAATGATGAACATTGGTTCACCAGATATTGCCTTTGCCAGTTCATTTTTACCCAATGACGGCGTCGGATTAGCCAGAGAAGAATTTATTGTTAATAATTCCATTCGCATTCACCCGCTTGCTCTAATTAATTACTCTAAAATTAAGGACGCCAAACTTAAAAAACAAATTGATGAATTGACAGTCAGCTACCCTGATAAAAAACAATTCTTTATTGATAAATTAGCCGAAGGTGTTGGCACTATCGCTGCTGCTTTTTATCCTAAGGATGTTATTGTTCGTCTGTCTGATTTTAAAACCAATGAGTATGCCAATTTAATCGGCGGTAAAGATTATGAGCCAATTGAGTCCAATCCAATGATTGGCTGGCGTGGAGCTAGTCGTTACTATGATCCCGAATTTGAACCAGCCTTTGCTCTAGAGTGTTTGGCCCTTAAAAAAGTCCGTGAAGAATTTGGCCTAAAAAATCTTAAGGTTATGGTTCCTTTTTGTCGCACCATTGAAGAGGGTAAGCTGGTTATTAAAACTATGGCTAAATATGGTCTCAAACAGGGTCGTGGTGGTTTAGAGGTTTATGTTATGGCTGAAATACCCACTAATATTCTACTAGCCAGTGATTTTGCCAAAGTTTTTGATGGTTTTTCAATTGGCTCCAATGATTTAACCCAACTAGCTCTAGGCATTGATCGTGACGCTGGCAACCTAAAAATAGCTGGAGTTTCTAATGAAAAAAATCCCTCAGTCAAATCTTTAATCCAGTTTCTGATTGAAATCGGCCAAAAAACTCATACCAAGGTTGGCATCTGTGGCCAAGGCCCTAGCGATTTTCCTGATTTCGCCAAATTCCTACTAGCCTGTGGTATTGATAGTATGTCACTCAATCCTGATACAGTAGTTAAAACCACCTTAGCTTTGGGTAAATTCAAACCAAGGAAAAAATAATTGACACTAGATTTTCTCACTATAAAAACGGCCACCCCCTAGCGGTGACCGTTTTTTGATTGACAAAAATGAAATAATGTGATATGATACAGATATTGGATAGCTCTTGAACAAAAAAATAAAAGTTCCCGGGAGGAATAATGACAAGTATAAAAATAATACTTTTGGCGATAGTGGTGATAATTATATTTTCATCAATAATGATCGCAATGTCACCCAAGAAAACATTGGTGATTAACGGTATTGATAATATCGTCTACACCGGGATCATCAATGATCTTTATACAAGTCCAAACCCCGACAGCTTGGCCCAATCAAATCCCGACCGACTCAGCTGGGCAATGGACTATATTGATGGTTTCGATAATATCAATCTTATCGGTAATCCATCAGCCAAAACGGCTGTATTCTTTTATAAAATTTCGAAAGAAATGGGCAAAAAATTCTTTATAAACAATGAAGAACTAATGCCCGGTTCTCCAAACTGCTCTTTTTAACATTTTAGCCAACCCCAACCGGTTGGCTTCTTTTTTTACCTAAAAACCTTTATACTATCTTTATTAATATATTTTATGTACTGGTTTAACACTCCACCTTCATCAACTATTTTTACTCTTGGACCGATTAATTTCTATTGGTACGGCCTAATTATGGTCATAGCCATGCTAGCGGCCGGATTTTTAACTTGGGGGTTGGCTAAAAAACACCAATGGCCCCTTAATAACTTATTGGACCTGGGCTTTAATATTATCATTACCGGCTTAATTGGCGCCCGCCTTTACCATGTTCTTATCCACTGGTCAGATTACTCTGGCCAATTTTTAGACGTTTTTAAGGTCTGGCAGGGTGGTCTAGCTATTCACGGTGGCCTAATTGGTGGCCTATTAGCCCTCTGGCTGACTTGCCGACAACGACACTGGTCATTCTGGCAACTAGCTGGCTGGCTGGTTCCTGGCGTGGCTCTGGGTCAAGCCATTGGTCGCTGGGGTAATTTTTTTAATCAAGAGCTTTTTGGCCAACCTAGCACTTTACCCTGGGCTATCCCTATTGATATTTGGCATAGATCGGCCCACAACCTAACTATTAGCCATTACCAGCCGCTATTTTTTTATGAATCAATTACTTGCCTACTTTTGGCTATTTTACTTTATCAATTAAATCGCTACCGAATTTCTACCATTAAAATTGTTGGTGTCTATTTACTCGGCTATGGAACTATTCGCTTAATCATGGAATTTTTCCGCCAAGATTTAACCTGGCAAT
>JAEWTE010000008.1 GCA_023459655.1 Candidatus Parcubacteria bacterium
TCATTTAATTTATCTGATAAGTCAGCCAATAATTTAGTACTTATAGAAACCGGTTGTTGACAAATTTCCGACAAAACCTCTTCTACTAAATGCTTGGTTTTTGGTTGATTAAGCTGATCTTGATGAAATTTATAACGAAATAATAAACAGATCTGATCACCATCTAACTGAGGTTGACAGGCTCGTAATACGACCGCTAATCCGGCATTGCGACTCTTAATTTTTTCTAACACCACCGACCAACGCTTGGTTAAATCTTCAATTAATAATGGTGTCGCCGCTGGAGAATTATCTGAAGTGGCTAATTTTGATTTAACTGGTGATGAAACGATCGGTCTACTCTGAATTGGTTGACTAGGTAAAACAACCCCAGCTGAAGTTGGTTGATCATCAGTTGGCAAAGCCTTGACTACAGCCAATTCCAATGGTAGTTGAATAATAAACGAATCTTTAATTTCATTGAGTGCTTGAATGAATAATTGTAATAATTGAACCAAACGATTGATTGTTAATTTTTGACGAATAGCTAATAAACCAAAATCATCATTATCACCCCATTGTGCCTGATATTCTGTTAATAATTGAGGATTAATTTTGCTTAATAATAATTGTCGAAGCGTTTCAATAAGATCTTGTGAAAAGACTCGTAAATCACGACCATCAGCTACTAATTGATTAATAATTGAAATGGCTTGCAATGAGTTTTGATCAGTTAAAGCCTGTAAAAATTGACCAATTATGGTCATATCACTACTCGGGGCCAATAAATAAAAATCTTCCATTGTTAAATTCTTTTCACTACCCTTGACTGGCTGACTAATGGCTAATAATTGACCAAGTAAACTTTCGGCATCGCGCAAATGTCCTTGAGAATTTTTAGCAATCGCGGCCAAAACAGCCTCATCGGCTGACCAACCTTCTTGCTTAAGAATATATTGCAGTTTTTTAACCATATCGGTCAAACCGATCTTCTTAAAATCATAACGCTCGCAACGAGAAATAACGGTGGCTGGAATCTTGTGAACCTCGGTAGTACAAAGAATAAAAACAACTTGCTTGGGTGGCTCTTCAAGAGTTTTCAATAATGCATTAAATGATGAGTTAGACAGCATATGAACCTCATCAATGATAAAGATCTTGTACTGACCGGTGCTGGGTGTAAGCCGACTACTAGCAATAATATTTTCACGAACATTATCGACGCCAGTTTGGCTGGCCGCATCAATTTCAATAATATCTAAAGACTGTCCAGCCGTAATAGCTAAACAATTAGCACATTGATTACACGGTTCAGCCGAATCAGCTGAACGATTCAGGCAATTTAAAGACTTGGCCAAGAGTCTAGCAATCGTTGTTTTACCAACCGCTCGCGGACCACAAAAAAGATAAGACGAAGCAATCTGTTGACGCTTTATCTCTTCAGATAAAGTAATTTTAACATGGTTTTGACCGAAAACTTCAGCAAAACTCTGAGGACGATATTGACGGTATAGGGTGGACATAATAATAATTAATTAAACGTTCTTTTGATAAACAAAAAAGCCATCTCTAATTTCTTTATTAGTTCGAGATTTAACTAATTTAAAATCATGCTCTTTAAAAAAGGCACTGAGATTCTCAGGATAATAAGCTCTAATATGTAAAAGCTCAACTCGTTCTTCTGGCAAAAAATGAATAACTTCGTTGCGCAATCTAATAACAAACTTTTTATTAAATAAAAAGAAAAATTTAAACAAAACAGCGCCAATCGATTTTTCTTTAACCATTTCCAAACTAAGTGCTCCACAACTTGAATCAACACCAGCATTACGCAAAGGGGTAATTAACCATTGAGACATATCTTTATCGGTTAAATAGCTGGCATAAAAATTAAATAACTGCAAATCTTCTGAATTATCTAAACTATTACGAATTCTAATATCAAGAAATAAAAAATCATTCTTTTTTAAAACACTATAGAGACTATCAATAATATTGGTCTGATTAACATTACTAATGGTTCCACCAAGAAATAAAAACCCTCGACAATCAAATTTTTCAGTTAATTGAGAAATTTCATCACGAAAATCTTCACTCAATATATCAGCACAAAGAAATTGACCATCAATTTTTAATTCTGCCAAATTATTAACGGCTAAATCAAGCATTTGGCGCGAAGAATCAACACCAAAATAAGTAAAATGATAGCCTTCTTGTTTTAATCTTTTTAACATTATCTTCTCGCTAGAAGCATCCCCGCAACCTAGACTAACCAAAGCAAAATGCTGTTTCTTTTTAAACTGATCAGCAACCAAATCATAATAATCCTCAGCTGAAAAATCAACCGGCAATGGCGTAGTCGGCTTACTATAAGCCTGATAATAAAATTTAGCGCCATCATCTAAATAAAGAAATTTTTGTTCCAGACTTCGATTTTTAAGACAATCAATCATTTCTTTGTCTAACTCTAAGTCGGAAACCAATGAATTGATAGGTGTCATAAAATTAATATTAAAGGCGAAATTTAGATATACCTAATTGAATCCCTGAACCACGATTAACATAACCTTGACTAAATTGAAACTCAACCTTGAAATTATGGCCATCACTAGTAATTAATAAAATATTGGCTGTTTTATTAAATTGTTCATCAGCAATTAATTTCTCAAATAATTTTTTATCAGTCATCTGCCAAATAATCGCATTAGTATGACTATAGACCAAATCATACATCTCACAATCTAAATCAATAAATTGTTTTTTATATAAATCATCCTTAATATCAGTTAAATCTTGAAATTGACCATTATTTAAAAATCTTTGCCAGCTAGCTCTTGCTCGACCGATTGTAGCATCAGCTCGATCATAACCCAAAATATCTTTCATTGGTAAAAGAATGGCTTGAGTTTCAAAAGCCATTCTAATTTGCTTATTATTGGGTAAATGATTAATACTACTTAAATTATGCTGACGATCAGCAATTCTAAGCAATAAACAACGGACATCTTGATTACCAGCCCAAAGTAACCGCTCAGTTTCATCACTAAATTCTTGACCATGACAATAAAAACCACCCCGATTCTTAGTAACCGAATCAACTAAAAAACCAACTTCTGGACCAAACTCCTTATAAATATCACCCATTAAACAGTCCGGACAATCTTCAACCGTGTCATGCAATAAGGCCGCCGCCGTCAGAATTGGGTCAGCAAATTTTTTATCTAAAATCTCTGCCACAGCCAAAGGATGAGTAAAATATGGTTGGCCTGATTTACGTTTCTGGCCAGCATGTAAGTGCTGAGCTAAATTCCAAGCTTTTTTCAATAATTCTTTATCATCAGCTCCCGCACTGTGAAAATTATTTAATATTTTTTTGTCAGTCCACCAATTAAGCATAATTTATTCAGCAACTAAATTTTCTAAAGCGGCAAATTGAGATGGTAAATCCTTGGGAATAACAATAGCGATCCGATCCCCAGGCTCAGCTTTAAAATAACTAACGCTAGCTTGGAGCAAGCGCCAGCGATGATGATCGGCCACAGCATAACATTGGCCATCTGAACCTTTTTCAAGAGTAGCAATTAATCTACGACGATCAATCGGACCAATTTGTTTATATAAAAAATTACCATTATGGGCAATAGTCAATCGTAAATTATCACCCTCAACTAATTTAGATTTAGAAGCATAATTAGCCGACACCAGATACGATTGGCCAGAAGAGGCAATCATTTTTTCGCCATCAAAATAACCATCAATTGTCTGACCAGCTAGCTCATCAGATAAAATTTTTGAATCTTCATTTAACTCAACGCTGGACAATTGACCAGATAGATCAATTGATTGAACTAATCGATTTAAATCAGCGGTTACAGCAGCCAATCGACTAGTTAATGATTTTAAAGCATCAATTTGCTTAGAACTCAATTGATGAGCAGATGAATGAACTTGAGTAGGGTTATCAGGTTGACTAGGTTGATCGGGTTGATCAGCTTCAAAAACAACAGCTTGACCAGGTTGCCAATCGCTGACTTGATTTTGTTTGGTTGGTTGGTTGGTCATAATTTAAAAATTAATTTTACCCCGCTGAATTATTTCCGATTCAATTACCGAACGATCCTGACCATATTTCAAGCGACTTAACTGACGAATCTTACCAGCTAATTCCGGATCATGCTGACCAGCTAGCGGCCAAGGAGTTTTAATAGTAAAGGGACGAGATGCCGCATTATTAATTAATAATTTCAAATAAGCAGTATATTTTTCAATATTAATTAAATCGTAGGCATCAAAAGTCGGAGCAAATTCTTTTTGAAGAACCTCAGCATCTTCTGAACCAATCTTAAAAGAAACTATCGTACCAACATTACCAAATACTGCATCTTTAATTGCGGTATCACCACGAGCCACTAATTGACCAATATATTGGTGAGCAATAATCAGTCCTAGACCATATTTTCTAGCTTCAGATAAAATCTGACAAATTGAATTGGTAGTAAAATTTTGAAACTCATCAATATAGAGAAAAAAGTTACGCCGGTCTTCTTTAGCCATATCAGCTCGAGACAAGGCTGCCATCAATAATTTACCGACTAAAATCATTCCTAATAAATAGGCATTCATTTCACCAACTAGTCCCTTGGGTAAACTAACTAATAAAATTTTACGCTTATCCATGACCTCTCGAAAATTAAATGAACTTTTTTGTTGAGCAATAATCGGCCGCATCATGTCATTAGAAATAAACGAAGTCAATTTAGAGGTAATATATGGGACAACATTAGCTAGAGCAGCGTCTCCACCAGCTTTTTCCGCTTCTTTTCGCCAAAAATCAACTACCGTCTGATCGGCACAACGAGATAATTTCATATTACGAAAGTCAGCATCGGCTAAAACGCGCGGTATCTCCATTAAAGTTGAACCAGACTCTGGATCAGCCATCACTAACAACATCGCATTACGCATATATTGTTCAAAGATTGGTCCACCGGTTGATTTCAAATCATAAAGCTTATCAAAAATACCAATCATTTCATTAATAACAAAAGTCTTTTGTTCAGGATAATTAACATCAAATTCCAATAAATTAAGACCCATCGGTCTTTCTAAGTCAGCCGGTGAAAACAAAATAACATCTTCGGCTCGTTCCGCTGGTATCCGAACTAAAATATCATCAACTAAATCACCATGTGGATCAATAACACATATTCCATTACCGGCTAAAACATCTTGAATAGCCATATTGGCCAATAAAACCGATTTACCAACACCAGATTTACCAATAATATAAGTATGGCGAAGCCGATCATCATCACCGATACAAACATCTTTTTTCATGCCCCGAAAAACATTATGGCCTAATAATAACCCACTATTTGGCACTTCCGATGGTGCTGCCGCTTGCTTAGCGGTCAGCCATAAAATATTAGGTGTCTCAGCGTTCTGCAAAGGAAAATGAAATAAACCAGCCAATTCTTCAGTATTTAATAAAAAGCTACTCTTTTCATCAAAACGACGATAAATAAATTGATTAATCAGTCGTTTAACTGGTCGACGACGCGGCTTATTTTGGAAACTATTACCATACTCATAAGAATTATATTGACTCATCGCACTAACCAAATCACCTAATAAATCATTAGCCCTAATCTGACTATCCGAACAAGCAACTAGGCGCAAATTAACATCTAAACCGGCTTTAGAATTCTTCCCCTCGATCAATTTCAAGCTTTCTTCCTCCATAGCTGTTAAGCGCTTATCTGCTTGACTGGTGATTGCTTTTTCCTTTTGCGCCTTAGTATTAACTACATCACTAAAAAAATCATTCCAAACTGACCAAAAACTACTTTTTAAAGCAGCTGATACTGATTTTTTCTTATGAGCTAATTGAACTAGTTTTTTAACCGTACCATGCCAAAGACCATAAGCACTGCGTACCGTATATTGAATAGCCAAACTATCGGTAACCGCTAGTTTGGACATAACATTTAATTGGGAGTTCATCAAATCAGCCTCTTGATGATCATAGGTTTTAAGTGGCAAAGCATAATGCTTGGTTGTCCGAAGCGATCCGACAGCAATAAATCCCTGAGCCTTAAATAGATTGTAATCCGCCACTTCTTCAAGCATCGCATCTGGATAATGAGCATTGATTTGTTGTTCTAAATAACGAGCCATTCGTCGTGGAGCAACTACATAAAAAGCAATAAAACTATTATTAGCCACTATTTCAAAAGAAAAATGGTCATCACGACCCCACAACCAAGCTAGCCAACCACGTTGAGCTCTAAGTCCACCAATACTAGCAAAAATCGTTTCAGCACAAGAAATTTCCTCACGCATTTGCTGAACTGTAAAATTTTGTGATTGATCTTTTTGACGATCTTTGGGTAATTTAACTAAATAAACTACTTGATCAAAATAGCCATTAGCATTGAACCATTGCCAAATTAAACGCCGCCAACCAAATACAATCAACCAAATAATTATTACCGCTAAAAATAGACCAAAAACAATTATTAATGGATCACTACTATTAATTAAAATTAGAAATTGCTCCATATTTTAAATTATTATTTATCTTTTAGGGCAATAATCTGATCAGTTTTAATTTTTACTTCTTGTTCTAAAAAAAAGCGGTTGACTCCCGGAATAATCAATAAAAATCGACGAATCAATGTCATAATTTGACGCAAACGAGATTTAGCATGATCTAATAATTGATCGATTTGTTTGACAGTCTGTTCGCCAGTTGACTTTAATTTAGCCTGATCTTCTTTAGATAATTTAACATAAATTTCCGCTAAGCCCGCTTCCAAAACATCATCAATTGCTAGCTGACGAGGAGTTAATTGACTAGACTTCGAGCTAGTCAATGATTGATTTGAAACGGTCGGCGAAACTTGTTCAATTGGGCTAATTACTTCAATAGCTTGATTGGCTGTGGTTTCATTTATATTCTCAACGCTAGGAGCTTGTTCAATTTGATTATCAGCTAGAGCTTGCTCAAAACCTTGTCTCAACTGTTCTTGGGGCATAAAAAATATTAAATAAAATATCTTTAATTATACCACGACTATAATAATTAATCCATCGATCATCGTTGCGAATAATCATGACCATGTGCTATAATTTATCAATAATCAATTAATTGAAACTATGGGTAAATATTTAAAAGTTTCCAAAAAAATTGAAGAAATAATTATTGACAACCCTAAAACAGCTGCATCATTAAACTGGTTAAATATCAATAGCGCTGGCAAAACCGAACTAGAATACTTATTAAAACGACAACATTTTAATTTGGCTCACTTAAAAATGTCAATGTCTAATAGTGTGGCCCAACGAGCCTCAATTGAAAAAGGTAAAGATTATATTTTTATTATTCTTCATTTTCCAATTATTAAAAATGGCTTAGTGATTCCTTCAGAAGTCGAATTTTTCATGGGACATGGCTATTTAATAACTATTCATAACGGTAATTTACCACCACTAGCTGAATTTTTTAATACTTGCAAGAAAGATGGAAATTCAACCTTAACTTATGAATTAGAATCATCTTCAATATTACTCTATGAAATACTAGATCGATTAATTAAATATTGTTATCAAATTTTAGATGAACACAGTAAACGAATCACTAGCGCTCAAGATACAGTTTTTGATATTGACAGCAAACAACGTGATACTGCTTCAGAAATTTTAACTTTACGCCATAATATTATTAAAATCCGCAAAATTTTACAAAATCATAAGAATATTTTACAAAATTTAACCACCATAAAAAGCAGCTTAGTGCCCGCCAGTGAATTAAAAAAATATTATTCAACTCTAGTCGAACACTCCAAAAGAATCTGGGAAAACTTAGAAAATCAAAGAGAAATGGTTGAAGTATTAAATGACACCAATGAGTCATTATTAAATGACAAAATGAACCAAATCATGAAAACTTTAACTATTTTCTCGGTAATTGTTTTTCCACTAAATCTGTTTGCCGCTATTTTTGGTATGAACACAATTGAAGGAATGCCTTTTATGGAAATTGATCACGGCTTTTGGTATGTAATAGTTATTATGTTATTAGCTACTGGCGGTATGCTTATTTTCTTCAAACGAAAACATTGGCTATAATTTTTTCCAGTTCAGCTAAGCTAGTAATAGTCACCAATTTCTGACGCAAATTAGCCGCTTGTGGCCAGCCTTTAACATACCAAGTTAAAAATTTACGTAATTCAATCAAACCCGCTTCGCCTTTATTATCAATAACTAAATGGGCATGACGGATCATTAAATCAGTTAAATTCGGCCAGGTTAAATTAATTTGACGATTTTCAGCAATTTCTTGAAATAACCATGGTCGGCTCAGGGCCCCACGACCAATCATTAGACCATCAGCTAAACTAGCTCGTAACATGGTCTGAGCACTAGATAAATCAATAATTCCACCATTAGCAATTAAACAACCACTGACATAAGGTCGACAATCAGCAATAGCTAATGGATCAGCTGGACCACTAAAGCCAGCCGATAAACTACGACCATGGACCGCCACTGCCGCTACTGGTAAATCAACTAAGTTGGCAACAAATTGACTAGCCCTAATTCCTTGATTAAATGCTCTTAACTTAATAGATACTGGATAATTAGTATTATTTATAACTGCCTCAATAATTGTTCGAGATTTTGACAAATCAGCTCCAAGTGCCGCCCCAGCCCCCTGTTTAATTATTTTAGCCACTGGGCAACCAAAATTAATATCTAGGCCATCCGGCTTGATTTCTTGGCTAATTAATCGAGCGGCTAGAGCAAATTGTTGCGGGTCAGACCCAAATAATTGAACAACATAGGGTCGCTCACTAGCCTGAAAAGCTAGCATTTTTAAAGTTTTTTCAGGGTTATGGGCCAAGGCAGCCACACTAGCCATTTCACTAACCACCACATCGGCCTGATAACTTCGACAAATTTGACGAAAAGCACTATCAGTCGCACCGGCCAACGGAGCTAAGACCGTAAATGGCCGGGATAATTTAACCCAAAAATTATCCATAATTAAACTGGCCAAAGACGACTACCAGATGGACCATCCTCAATACGATAACCAGCCACCAATAATTGCTGGCGTAATTCATCAGCCAACTTAAAATCATTGGCCTGACGTGCAACTATCCGCTGTTCCAACAATGCCTGAATATCGGCTGGAATATTATCAAAAGCTTGATTATTTTCAGAATTAGCTGCTAAATTTAACCCAAGAACTTGATCAAAATTTAAAATAGTAGCTAATTTGTCAGCCTCAGCTAAATTACTTTTTAATATTTCAAAAACAATCGCTAGTGCCTGAGGAGAATTAAGATCATGATTGATAGCTAATAAAAATTTTTGCTGATAATTAACTAGCACTTGACCAATAACTGGCCCCAAACCAGCTACTTGTCGACATAGGCCACGCAACGCCTGATCAGCGGCAATTAAACTAGTTAAACTATATTCCATCGGTTTACGATAATGAACCTGTAGAGTAGAATAACGATAAGCTAGCGGTAATAATTGGCGATCTTTGAGCGCTTTTTCCAAAGTTAAAAAATTATCTCCACTTTTAGCCATTTTCTTACCTCCACTAATGTTTAAAAAGGCATTATGCAACCAGAATCGAAAAAAAGGCTGACCAGTTGCAGCCTCAGATTGAGCTATTTCATTGGTATGATGAACATTAATATGGTCAATTCCCCCACAATGAATATCTAGGTGTCCAGCTAATAACTTCAAACTCATTGCTGAACACTCCAAATGCCAACCAGGAAAACCACGACCCCAAGGCGAATTCCATTCCATTTGACGACTAACACCAACTGGACTAAATTTCCAAACCGCAAAATCAGTTGGCTGTAGTTTTTCTGGATTTTTATCTACTCTAGCCCCTTCTTTTAATTGTTCTAAGGGTAAATGACTCAATTTATTATAATCATCGATTTTGCTCGTATCAAAATAAATTCCATCGGCTGTCCGATATAAATAACCCTTTTGATCCAATGCTTTGGCTAGTTCAATTTGTTCAACAATATAATCAGTGGCTCGGCAATAAATATTGGGAGCAATAATATTTAAATCGTTTAAATCGTTTTGAAAAGCAGCAGTATAAAAATCAGCAATCTCCCAAGCAGTCTTGTGCTCACGAGCAGCTCCAGCCTCTATTTTATCATCACCAGCATCAGCATCATCAGTTAGGTGACCAACATCGGTAATATTCATGACATGCTTGACCTGATAACCATTATAAAGTAGAACACGCTTTAATAAATCCGAAAATAAATAGGCTCGTAAATTACCTAAATGAGCATAATTGTAAACAGTTGGACCACAAGTATATAACCCAACAATTGGTGGATGGTGGGCTTGAAAATTCTCCAATTTACCCGATAAAGTGTTGTATAATTGTAAATCTAGCATAATTAAAAAACTGACAATAAACCGAAAACGATAGCAATGGCAATAAATTCAATGGCAAAAATCTTTAAAAGAGTAGTGCCGGATCGGTCTGAATCAATAAATGGCATACATTATAAATTAGATTAATTAGCCGCGTTCTTTAGGTGTTACCCAAAAACCCATATAATTACCAAACATTAATCTAGTTTGAGCTTCTAAACCAGGAATTGAACCAAAGAAAATAATCGTAAAAGGTAAAAATATCCATTGGATAACCATGCTATAACGCCGCCACCAAGGGCTATCGGCCGGTCGTTTTGGCAATAACATTGAAGAAATAATGGCTGATAAAACCATACCAACCATGGCAATCGACATTAATATTCTAGTAACCCCTGGTAAATTATTAGATAAAACAGTCTGATTAAAACGATCGCCACCAAAAAATAAAGGTAACCAACCGATACAGCCAATAATTAAAGCGTTAGTTGCCCAAGAATGAAAACCATAAAACTGAATAAAAATCTTATTTAAAAAGATTCTTTTGGGTAGTTGTCGCCACAATTTAATTGTATTAAAAACTAAATAAGGCAAATTTTCAACCCCCCAACCCCAGCGTCGTTGCTGCTTATAAAGATTACGGGCCGTTTGTAAAGTGCGTTGATCCATGCAAACATCCATTGATACTGGATAATGCATTGGCTCAACTTCATAATCACCATGATAATGACAAAAACAATGCCAAAAAATTCGAGAATCTTCACTAACCATTTTAGTTGACCAAAAACCGATTTCCACTAAAGCTCGCCAAGGCATTGAATGTGACGAATAAGTGGCTAGTTTTTCCTGACGAATCTGTTGCATCATCTGCCAAAAAGTATTGGAATAAGCGGCGATTCGAGCAAAAAATGGTGCTTGCCAAATATTATTATGATACATCGGAATTGGCTGATAACTATGTCGATAGGGCCGTTCAACAGTTAAAAATTTATAAACCAAGCAATAAAAATATTGCTCATAAATTACCGTATCACTATCAAAAACACTAGTTAATAATAAATTATAATCAATTCCAAGCGGATCAATCAATTGTTCACGAACACGTTGAGCTGCCCAAGCCTGATTGGCTCCCTTACCTTTAAGTTCACCAACTAAATTATCCGGATGAACAATTATTTCTAGTTTAAAAAAAGTTGAACCATATTCTTGACGCAATCGTTGAGCAACCTCTTTGATAGCCACCCCGCCTCTTTCTTCGATAGCTAAAACTACAATCATTTTATCTTTAGGAAACCGGCATTGAGCCAAAGCATTTAAACTAGACTGAACAACACTATAACTTTCATTATAGCAAGGAAAAATAACCAAATGATAAAGATCAGACCAGACCACTCCCCGACTAATACTCGACTGACCAATCATTGGCTGATAAACTAAGTCGGTTGGTGACAAACTTAAACATTTAGCTGACCAATCAATAGCAATATTACGAATTGTTTGACGATAAGCTGAAATTAAAATAATTGCTAAATAAACTACCAATAAAAGCCAATAAACATCAAAAGCAATTATAAATAAAGCTACCCAGACTGGTTGGAAATAAGATAATAAAACCAAGGTCAATAAGGTTACCCAAGACAATAACCCGGGCATAATTTCTAATAATCGATAAAACCAACGCTCTCGACCAATTAAATCAGTGGCTCGGCCAATTTTTAAATAATCATTAACCATTTATTTGCTACTTTTTAGCCTTTATCTGCCCTAATGATAAATCCGCAGTAGTTGATGACTGTTTATCCAGTCGGCTCGGTGCAGATTTTGATAATTGTTGACGCTGACTTTGTTCAGCTCGATAACGACGTAAACAGTCTGGACAATAAACTGGTCGTTGACCATCCGGCACAAACCTAGTAGTAGTTTCTTGACCACAGCCATCACATACGGCTGGAAAACGCTGTTCTTCAGCCTTTTTTTCAATAATCGGCTGATTAATTTTAGCTGACTTAATTACCGGTTTAGAACTTTTCTCAACTATAACTTGGTCATCATCTTGATTTAAATGCCAGCGCATAATCCCCTCTTCAACAACATCCCGACGACTAGCGTAATTTGTTCTAGTATAATCAATCACGGCCGCTAAATTTTCAGTTTGTTCGGCTCGGCTTAGTGGTGGCAAAGTTCGAGCTGAAAAAGGATCAGAAGTAAGTCCGTCAATCATTAACTTTAAATAAAAATTAAACTTGGGAATATTAACTAAATCTTCTTCATTAAATAATGGTAAAAATTCTTTGGCTAAAAATTCAGCATCAGTCGCCCCAACTCTAAAAGTAACCAGAGTACCAACATTACCAAACACAGCGGCTCGAACATTGTCGCTCAATTGCTCAATATATTGATGAGCTAAAATTAAACTAAGGTGATATTTACGAGCTTCTGATAAAATATTAGCAAAACTATCAGTAGCAAAATTTTGAAATTCATCAACAAAAAGATAAAAATCACGCCGATCTTCTTCGGGCGTATCAACTCGACTCATGGCCGCTAATTGAATTTTAGTAATCATCATTGAACCAAGCAAGGCTGAATTATCTTCACCAATTCGCCCCTTGCTTAAATTCATAATTAAAATCTTGCCACTATCCATAATTTCACGGATATCAATCGACGACTTAACTTGACCAACAATATTACGGATTAAAGCACTAGACAAAAATTGTCCAACCTTATTCTGAATTGGTGCCACTGCTTCTGAAGCAAATTTATCATTATAACCACTAAATTCATTAACCCAAAAAGCTTTAACTACTGGATCTTGAATCTTATCAATCACTTTTTTACGAAAATTCTTATCTGACAACATTCGAGTAATCGCCAGTAAAGTCGATCCAGGATAATCAAGAACAGCCAAAATTGCATTCCGTAAAATATATTCCAAACGAGGCCCCCAAGAATCAGCCCATAACTTTTGAAAAACTCCAATTAAACCAGAGGCTACCAAATGACGAAGATGTGGATCAACTTGCTCAACAACATTAAAAGCAATTGGATATTCAGCATCAGACGGATTAAAATAAACTACATCTTTAATTCTTTTTTCCGGGATATAACTCAAGATTTTTTCAGCTAAATCACCATGCGGATCAACCACAGCCAAACCACGGCCTTTATTAATATCTTGAATGACCATGTTTTCTAAAAGAGTTGATTTACCCATACCTGACTTACCAATGACATACATATGACGACGACGGTCGTCAAATTTAATACCAAACTTATGGCCCTGGTTACGAAAAGTAGTTTCACCAAATAAAGTAACTTCTTGATTCATAGATTTGTATTAAACTCCTGGTAAATTACTAGGTGGCGGTGCCTGATGATAACCGGTATCATTATGATCAGCTTCCAAAGAATCAGCTTGAGTAACAATATTGTCATCAGCAACATCAGTAAATAAACCATTTTCTTCAATCGAGCCAAATAATTTTTCTAATTCAATATCTTCTTGAACAGCATTATCAACTGGCAAAGCCATTGGTGGTTCCATTTTTTTACTACTAGTTTTTTGAATCAACGGTGCTTTAACTACGCTCTCAATTGGGAAATGCCACAATGAAGCAATTTCCTCAACATTCAAAAACCACATTGCTCGACCAGCAGTATCGTCTCGATTTTTATAAGCTCGAATAATCTTATTCTTTTTACGAATAATATAATTAAGCTTATTAAAATAATTAGACGAGGTCATGGTCATGGAGGTGTCTGGCTTGAGCGCATTTAAATCATTGCTATTGAACTGCTTAATAAAACCAACGAAGCCATTGGCCGCTTTAGGTTTATTCATAACTTCACGACGAGCAACATAAACCATCCGCAATTTAATACCATAACCCATTTTGGAAATCTTTTCCTGAATAGCTTCAATCTGTTTCTTCTGAACTGGCAATAAATTCATCATCTTCAGTGGATCATTCTTTTCTTCTTTGGTCGGTGTTTTTTCAATATTACCCCAAATACTATAGATTGCCTCACTAAATTGACTCATTAATTCAATAAACCCTTCAAAAAATTTATCAATAATTGTCGAGGTTTGTTTAGGCTTAACTCCTAAAATATCATCAATGGCCGGCTTACCAATAACAAACCATTCGTCAGCCGCGATTGGCAAAACTAATAATTGGTACCAGATCTGCTCACCTGGACGCAAAGAGCTCATTAGGTCCATTAAGGTCGCCATTGGATCCTTAAAATAATACTCAGGCCGACCAAATTGATATTCAAAATCTTTATAAGTTTTAATCGGTAAAGCTTGTCGATATTGAGGTACTCTTTGGACTGGAATCCATTCTGATCCCCAAACATCAAATTCTGGATCAGGAAAAGTATCTGGTACAGTATTAATATAATCCTCCACTTCAGCAATTTCAGCATCTGGATATTGAGAATAAACCGCTGTCTCCACCAAACTACGCATCGCTACTGGAGTCCGAATTAAAAACTGAATATAACCATCGATCCCAACAATTTCAAAACTAAAACTCAGCTGAAACTTGCCTTCCCAATATTTCTCAATCAAATTAACCGAAGAATGGGCTCCAGCTAAATAGGATAACATGTTTTCCAAAGCCTTAGGTGTCTGTTCATTGCCTCTAGGGATATCAATAGCCAGTAATAAAAATTTTTGTTTACGAAAGAATAAACGACGACGCCAAGCCATCCAAACATAACCAGACCCATGTAAAAAAATTATGGCTGGAATCATCCAACCATAATATAAAATAATCCGCCGAAACATCTCGTCAGCTGGTAAATTAAAAAAACCTAATATCGGGGCTAAATTTAAAATTATCTCCATAATCAATCGACAAATCTTGCCTTCAGTTTATCATAGACATCGACAAAGTAAAAGACTAGTTATTTAGACAGCGACTGACTTATTAAGAGAATAGGTGCCATCTGGCAATTTTTGAAATAATTTCTTATTAGACAAAATTAAATTAACAGTCGCTCGTTTGACTAATCTTTGAGTTAAGACCTTATCAATTATATCATCTTTGGATAAAGAATGACGAGCTCGCCCAAGAATATTAACAACAATATCAACCACCCGACCAGCTTGATAGCCAGATTCTTTGAGAGCATAAATCCCTCGACCAACTAAAACATAACGATCATCAAGAATTAACTCATTATGAACAGTGGCCGAATTAGCTGGTTTATCGGCAAAAATATGATTAATTCGTTCAGCTATTTCTCGAAAATGAAGGGGCTTATCAGCTTCTTTGAGAACCAAATAAATCTTATCAGTAATAGTTCGTGGTTTAATCTCTGGTAAATCAGCCTGCCCCCAAGAACCAAACTTATTTTGTTCAACTTGACGAACCGCTCGAAGAACTGAATAAATTGGCTTATATTTATTAAGCAATTGGCCATCCTGAAAATTATCACTACCAGATAAAGCACTAGCTAAATCAAGCTTATTGGCACTAACTAATTTATCAGCATTTTCTTTAAAAGCCTCTAAATCAAAACTTAATTTAATTAAATCCTCAACTAAGAAAAGACGCTTGGTTTGGTGAACTTGATCAACTAATTGTTGAGCTAATTTTTCTAAATGATCAATTGCCTGATATTTTAATTTAATTGAATCATTAAATAAATCAGAACTAATTGGATCAAAATCATCGGCCAATACTTTAGAAACTAAAAAATCAAAATTATTGCCATAAACCAATAAATCAGATTCTTTCAAGGTTTCTTTGCTAAAAAATAAGAAACTGGTTTGCAAATAATATTTATCCATCAATCCACCATTATCTGACAATAATTCATCAAGAGCACTGCGCAATGAAACTAATTGTTTTTCCATTTCACGCATTTTCTTTAATTTCTTAAGACCAGCTGCTTCAATCTGCCGAACTCTTTCTCGAGTCAGTCCATGACTGATACCAATCTGCTCTAAAGTCTGTCGGCGTTGATTATTCAAACCAAAACGACGCGTCAAAATATCGCGTTCGCGCGGGTTAACTTTTTGTAGTAATTTCTTGACTAATTTAAGTAAAGAAAAATTATCAGTTAAAAAAGCATGATCCAAAGATCGAGTCTTGGTAGCCATAAACTAAAATTTAACTTATCAGTAATAAAAACAGTATTTAAAATTTAACATCTTTATTAAAATAAGTCAATAGCCTAAAAACAAAAACAACCCAACTAGGGGTTGTTTTATTAAGACTACCAAGCTTGAATCTCGAGCCTGGTAAACGGCTGACGATGACCAAGTGTTCGCTTGTAACGAGTTTTGTTTTTATATTTTACTACAGTGATTTTATCGCGCTTACCATGTTCAACCACTTTAGCAGTCACTTTTTGTTCCAATAACGGTCGACCAACCTGAATATCACTAGACTGATCGTCAACTAATAACAAAGTATCCAACTGAACATCGGTCGATGAATCAAAAGGCAGTTTTTCAACCTGCAAAGTTTGACCGGGCTGAACTTTATATTGTTTACCGCCGGTAGCAATTATGGCGAATTTAGACATATTACTTGATATTTGTATTAAAAAATAAAACCTTTCGGGGTAGGTATGTTCTTATCTTAAAGTTTTTGAGCCGGCTTGTCAAGACGAGAAAAATAAAGAACAGCAATCGCCATTAATAAAAAAAGTAATAACAAAGCCAAGCGCTTACCTTGGCTTTGTAAAAATAGGGCACTTAAACCAAAAACCAAAGAAATCGAATAATAAACAATAACAGTTCGCTTAGTACTCCAACCCAATTTTCTAAAACGATGGTGCAAATGTTGAAGATCAGCAGTCTTAAAAGGATTACGACCACTAAATAAGCGGCGAAGAATAACCCAAGCCGCGTCTAAAATCGGTACACCCATAATTAATAAAGCAATAGCAATTTTGCCACCAGAAATTATTGCTAAAACTCCTAAAAAATAACCGAGCAATAACGACCCACCATCACCCAAATAAATTTTAGCTGGTGACCAATTATAAACCAAAAAACCAAAACAAGCCGCAGCAAAGACAAAACTAGCCAGAGCAATGTCTGGCTGATAATATCTAGTTGTTAAAGTAAATAAAGCAATAATTAAACCACCAATACCACTAAGACCAGTCACCAGGCCATCTAAGCCATCTAATAATTTAGTAGTATACATCATGCCCATTAACCAAAAAAAAGTGAATAAATCAGCGATAATTACAAAATGACGCATCATTCCCCGCCAATCAAATAAACTAATCTGCCAATTATTTAAAAAAATCAATTGACCATCAAGTCCAGTAATTTTTTTGATACCAACCCCACCAATAATCACTACAATAATCGCCAATAATGGAAAAATAATCTGCTGCTGGGGACGCAAATTATAACGATCATCCAAAGATCCACCAATCATAATTATCAGACCACCCAACCAAACCCCCAACCAATTATAATTGATTAAATCTCCAGCGGTTAAATATTCTCGACTAAACCATAAAACTAAGCTAGTAGCTATAAAAATCGCCCAACCACCCAATAATGCAACCGGTTTAGTTTGTAATTTACGAAGATTGTCGGGTCGATCAATAATATTAAGACGCCAGGCTATTTGTTTAATTAGTGGAGTTAGACCGACCGCTAAACCAAAAGCGGCTAAACTAGCAATCAGATAATGATTCATATTTTTGTCGTTGAGCTAGCCAAGCCAATAAACCAACTAGCCAAATTATCCCTAAAGGATGATTAAGATATGGACTAAAAAAATGAACAGCGGCAATCGACAATAAACCAATTGTCCAGCCTTCACCAACTATATCAATTCGCCAAGCTTGTTGAGCCGCTCGACCAAGCCAGCTAAAATACCAAATCGCCCAAATTAAACCAAATTTAAGGATAATATCCAACCAACCCCACTCAAAAGCATAGGTTGTATAATAACCGCTGGACTCATTTTCTAAAATCCGCGGATCTGCTGAACGATAAGTAATAGTTGTACCAAATCCTTGACCCAATAATGGTGCTTGACCAATTGATTGAACCATTTTTGGCAATAATGACCACCGCGAAGAAGCACCAGCCTCACTGTCTAATTTACCTAGTCGTTCTTCTAAAATATTACCAGCATTAAACGACAATTGTGGTCTAGGCCAAGGAAAGTTAACAATAACCATAATTGACAATAACGAGATAAAACCAGTCAATAACATTGCCAACGACCATCGCCAAACAACCGGCCACCGATACCGTCGCCAAATAACTATTAACAAAAATAGCATCATAATAACCAAACTAAACCAAAAACTCCTAGAAAATCCAACAATAATTGGCATTAGAGCTAAACCAATTGCTACCAGCCAAAAACAGCCATTTTTAGACAATAACCAACTTAACCAATGGCGGCGCGGTATTAATCTGGCCAATTGCCAGGCAGCAATAATTATAAAAATCAATAAATAAATCTGCGATTGAATAAAAATACGATAAAACTGAGAAGACATCCGCGTAATTTCACCAATCTGACTATCACGAACCCAACGATAAACAATAGACTGCCAAATTGGTGAAATATGAGTAAAGGCATACAATAATAAACCAGTTTTAATTGTTAACCAAGCCAAACCAGCTGTTATAATTGAATACAAACGAGCAGCCGACCAATTTTTAACTGCTAAAATCGGTAAAATAATTAACCAAAATAACCAACCATTGGCATCAAAAAAAACATTACCAGGTTGATTACCCCGCACCAAGGCATTAATTGCTCCCCAACCAAGCATCAACAATAGAATTAACCAACCAGTTGGTCGTAAACGATGCCATAAATCAATTAATCTAGTTTGCCGACGATAAATTGACCACAATAATTGAATCGACCAAACCGCTAAAATAACTAGCCAAATAGCAATCCGAATCGACAAACGAAAATCATCAATCATCATCGATAATAAATAACCCTTAGAACCAATTAATAATTCCAGTAAAAGAGCATAAATAGCCCATTCTAATTTAGTCACAGCCAACCAAATAATACCGGCCACAATAACCATAAAAACAATCGGGCTAATGGCTGGATAAAAATAAACTAGCGCCGATAATGCTTCAATAATTATAATTACTTCTAAAGCGTGGCGGACAAAAGGCCAATTAATTAATTGTTTCATTAATTTTAATAATTAACGCCAATCCAGTGATTGACCAATTTGTAAATTATGGCGATAAATAAAACCAGCCGGCATCTCTAAAACAGCATCAACCGGCCGATCTGATTGATATTTAATAAAATCAGGACCACTTTCTGGTTGAACGTCACTAGTCAATTGAATAATTTGTTTATCTTTTAACCATATAAAATCTAGAGGGAAACGCATTTCACGCATTACCATAATTGGTTGAAGCAAGGTTGGCCAAACAAACAATAATCCACAATCTGCACAAGGCCGATCTTGGTTACTAAAACCAGTATATTTGTCCTGTTGAGTAGTTAATAGCCTGATTTTAGCTATTTGACCATTAGGTAAAATTAATTGCTGATTACTGAAAAAACCAACCTGGTTTGGCCAAAGCCAAATAAGCAAACTTAATAAAATAACAATAATAATAACCCACCAAAATCGCAAATAATTTTTAATCATATTGGCAAATGATGTTTGGCTCGTAAAATCGCTTCAGCGCGACGATATTTTTTAACTCGTGGCAAAAATGGCAAAAATTTATAAGCAAAACTTGGTAACCAGCTACTAATATGTCCACCACTAGCTACGGTAAATAAAAAATCATCATAAAATAAACCAACCTTACCATTAGCAAGCATCGTCAACCAAACATCCCAATCTTGTAGGCGTTTAATCTGATTATCAAAACCTGGGAAATCAGCTCGTCGAACTAAAGCTGAAGTGTGAACATAGGGCTGGCGCCTTAAACGATCAGCATCAAACGGCCATAATCTAAATTTCTTCCAACCAAAACGAAAAGACGAATAACAATAGCTAGCCTGAGGATTAGTTTTTAGACTATTGAATAGTTTTTCCAAAGCATCTGATCGCCACTGGATATCGGCATCACTAAACAATAAATATTCACCAGAAGCTTCAGCCAATCCCCGATTACGAGCCGGGTTAGACCCTTGATTAGTTTGCACAATTATTTTATAAGATAAACCTGACTCTCGTAATTTCGACTCATAAGCTAATAAAACCTGATCTAACTGATCAGATGAACCATCATCAACAATAATTATTTCAAGGTCACGATAAGTTTGAATTAATAAACTATCCAAACATAAACCAATTTTATCGGCCTGATTATAAACCGGAATAATGACAGAAATCATAAATTTATCAACAAAGTTTATTAATAAAACTACTTATTTTTTCAGCCTGAACCGGCCATAAAAAATCCAGTAAACGTTCTTGGCCAGCCTGACCAAGTTTTTGTCGCAAATCATCATTGTCTAATAAGCGACCAACCGCCTCAATAATATCGTCAATTGATTCCGGATTAATTAATAAACCATTTAATCCATCAACAACCGCATCACCAACCCCACCAGATCGACCAGCAATAACTGGCTTACCAGCTTGGTTAGCCTCTAAATAAACAATACCAAAACCCTCAAAATCACCACCAATTTGACGAGCGGGCATAATAAAAATATCAGCCAATTGATACCAAGCCGATCGCTGCCGATCATCAGCATTATCAATAAAAATAACAGCATCACTAATAGCTAATTCAGCGACTAATTGTTGGCAAACTTCCAAATAAGGGCCTTGGCCAACTACAACATAACTTAATTGAGGATATTTTTTTAATAAATTGGGAAGGGCAGTAATAACCTTATCAATCCCCTTACGTTCGACCAATCGACCAACAGTCAATAAAACTTGACAACCATTTAAATGATAGCGGTTACGTAAATCACTTAAATATTTATCAGAAATAGCGGGTGGCTGACAATTATCTAACCCAGGATTAATCACCAATAAACGACTACTAACTTCTGGCAAGTTTTCTTTAATTAAATCGGCCACATAATTATTGGCTGCTAAAACCACTGACGATCGTCGAATAACTCTAGTAGCTAACCATAATTTACGAGGTTGCGACGAAGCCATCCCCCAATCCATTCCATGCAAAAAAACTCCATATTTAATAGGCATTAGCCATGACAATAACCACACAACTGTACCAATCGGCAAAACTTGACCAACCAAAATAAAATCAATTTTTTGTTGACGAATCAATCGACTAATTGTCCAAAAAGCTCGACGCCACGGCCAATAACCAGATTTTGCCTGCAATCGATAGTCTTGATTAGTTATCACTGATATATTTGAATCATTAGGCCAACTAGCTACCAAGTGTCCATAATAATGAGCAATACCCCCATGAAAGGGTGGATATTCTAATGTCGCTAATAAACAACGCATAATTAATCAGCTGAAGAACGACTAAAAGAGCCGAACACACTACGCATATCAGATAAATTAATTGAACCAGTCAATAAAAGCGCTAGACCATAAACTAGTCCACTAATTATTAAAGTAACTACAATTGGCAAAGAACTACTAAATTGCCAAATTATTAGCCCCATCAATAAAGCAGCTAACATAGTTTGACCAAATTTCTTAAGCCAATTTGCTGGATTCTGCAAAATTAATCTAATTTTCCACAAACCCAGAATAACTAATAAAGCATTAGTAACCACCACTGTCCAGCTAGCACCTAAAACACCCCAGCGAGGAATTAATAATAAGTTCATTGCCACACTGACTGATAAAACAATTAACATATTATAAGTATTAGCCCGTTGACGATCACAAGCATTAAGTAATGAGCCAATTGGATAGCTTAAAAACATAAAAGGTACTGCTAATAAACACCAGCGCAGTGGCCAGGCCGCGGCCTGATAATCGGAACTAAAAATCGCCACTAATTGATCAGCTACCACCCAACCACCAATGGCTAATGGCAACGAGATAATCGCCGAATAATGCATGGCTCGAACAAATGTCACTGATAATTGCTGACGATTTTCTTGCCAATAAAGACTTAGCGCCGGATATAACGAAGCAATAAACGCCATTGGTAAAAATTGTAGAGCGTTAATAATCTTAAAGGGAACTTGGTAAATACCGACCGCAACATCACCAGCTAGTTTTGACAATAAAACAACATCTAAATAAACATAGCCACGCTGAAAAATAGCATAACCAGCAAACGGGACAGCTAACCAAAATGATTGTTTTAATAATGGCCAATGCCAGCGTGGCCTAATTGGTATCCGCCAATAACGCCATAAAATTATTAAAGAATAACTAAAATTATAAGCACTGGCTAATAATAAGGAAACCATCAACCAACGCACACCACCGCCCCGTTGTAAAATAAATAAACTAGCCACTAAGACAATTGCTTGAAAAATAACTGAAGAAATGCTCTCAAATTTTAGATTATGAAAACCTCGTGAACAAGCAAAAAAAGTCAAAGTAAACGAGTCAAGAACCATGCAAATGATCGACAAATAAACCAAGTGTCTGGTTAATTCTGGATAACCAAGCCAATTAACCAAAATAATAACCGCCAACGAAGTTAAAGCCGCTAACGGTAGCTTAATTGCCAAAGCCGAACCCAACCATTCGCTAGTTCGTCGTTGATCTTTAGCCACCTCTCTAGTTAAAACATTAGACAGGCCAACATCAATAAAAATAGCAAAAATACTGGTTAAAGAAATAGCCAAATAATATTTACCTAAATCAGCTGGACCGAGCACTCTAGCATAAATTGTAAAATAGGTTAATGAAATAACCTTTTGCAAAATCAGAGCTAAGGTAAAATAAGAAGTATTTTTAGCAATATTGGTAACTCGAATAGACATAAAAATCAGGCTTAAAACTATTCTTAATATACAACATTTAATCGTAGTGAGCAATGAAAACCATCTATAAAAGAACCTGAAATTTTAAAATTATACCTCACTAATAACATCAAATCCCTTAAAGCTCCCGGTAATAGTTAAACCGACCACCTTTTTAGCAATGTTTTTTTCTTTAATCTTTCTGGCTATTTCATTTAGAGTTGCTCCGGAACCGACCGCATCATCGATCAAAAGAATATTTTTGAAAAATCCAGTTTCTTGTACCACAAAGGTTGTTTGAGCGTTTTCAATTCTATCCTGCAACTTATTTAAAGTCTTTTGCGGAATAATAATGTCGGTTTTTATTTTAGTAATAGCTATCTCTCTGACTGACAAATTCAATTTTTTCCTCAATTCATTCATAAACTGCACTTCTCTTTTAACTGTCGGTGGAACAAAACAGACACCATTGATTTTAAATCTTTTAATCAAACGTTCCACTGTTGATCTAATATCATCAATCAATTCTTTCATTAGTTTTTTATTTTGACTTTGCTTAGCATATAGCAACATTTGGCCAAGTTTAGTTTTACCAAATCTTTCAATACTATAAAAATCAAGATAGTAAATATCATCTAAATACGCCTCTTTAAATGTACCTGCTATTTTTTGCATACCATCAATAAGACCGTCCCTTCTGAAGTTTGAATATTTCTTCAAAGTATCTGTATATTCTTTAGCCGTTTTTTCAATCGGCAATTCTTGCTTTTCACACCAATAAACAAAACCGGCTAATCCCTCCATTTTTTTACCACTCGGAGTGATAATATAATAATTATGATCAATAATCTTTTTTATTTCATTATCAATTACATAACTGGAGTTTTCCAATTTCTGTTTGTTTAAAGTATAAAAAACTTTTGGTGGATGCCCGATTTTAATTATTTGCTTACCAATAAGTAACTCTGGTAAATGCCTATACAGCGCCTGCCTAGAAATATCCAAATATTCAGCTATTTCACTTGCTGTAATCTGGCCTCTCTCTTTTATCAGCTTAATTATTTTTTCACGAGTATTCATATTTATTAATTATAAACTTACGCTTAAACATTATCATGTTGACAGTTGACAGTCAATTGTCAACATAAATAGATTTTCTTATATATCTAAATACCCAAGAAACCATTTTTTTAATATATTATATTATACTAGAAACAATATCATTATCAATTTTACCACCATATAAGCGACCATAGGATTATCAGTGAAAAACAAAAAACCCTCCATAAGGAGGATTTTTTGAAATATAGAAAAGTAAAAGAACGTAAATTAACGCTTACTCCACTGTGGGGCACGACGAGCACGTTTAAGACCTGGCTTTTTGCGCTCCTTAATACGAGCATCACGAGTCATTAATCCCTTAGCTTTAAGAACTGGCTTTAATTCTTCATTTAGCTTAACTAAACACAGGGCAATACCATGAGCAATCGCTTCGGCCTGACCAGACTTACCACCACCACTAACTAAAACTGAAAAATCAAGATTCTTTTGTAAACCAGAAACTCGCAAAGGTTGAACAACCGCCGCCTGATAAGATAAAACCGGAAAATAAGCAGCTAATGCTTGACCATTAACAACAATAACTCCACTGCCTTTTTCATATAAACGAATCTGGGCAGTTGAAGTCTTACGTTTGCCAACAGCAACAATATATTTGCCAGTGAATTCTTTGACTAGGCTATAATCAATTGATTCATCCATAATCTTGGCTGAAGCCTTGGACTTACTATCATCTTGTTCTAAAATGTCTAATTCTTCCATCATAATCGTAAACTAATTAATGATCAGGCGCTTAAGCATACCATCGCGCAAACGATTGGCCGGCAGCATCTGTTTAACAGCTCGCCGTAAAACTTGATCTGGCTGACTGGCCTGCAGATCACTCATCTTGAGGGTCTTAAGACCACCCGGATAACCGCTATGGCGATAATAATTTTTTTGTTCAAGTTTTTTGCCGGTAAAAACAACTTGACGAATATTACTAATATAAACCACATCTCCTTCATCAAGATGGGGTTGATAGGTGGCTTTATTTTTACCACGCAGTAACGTAGCCACCTGAGTGGCTAAACGACCAATAGCTTGGCCGGTAGCATCAATTTTATGAATTTCTCGATCAATCATAAACAGAAATTAAACTAATTCAAGACGAGCTTGTTCAGCGCCATCGCCTTGACGAGGCCCTAAATTAATAATACGAGTATAGCCACCATTTCTAGCCTGATACCGCTCAGCCAAACTCAAAGCTTGGGTAACCGCTTCTTTTTGAGGTAAGCTAGCTAATAGACTACGCCGAGCAGTCAAATCACCGGCCTTAGCTATAGTTAAAAAATGCTCAACCATTGGCTGAACCGCCTTTGCTTTGGCTTTAGTAGTAACAACAAATTCGTGCATCAAAACGCTAGACGCTAAATTTCTTAACATCATTTCGCGCGGCCCTTTCAATCGACCCAAGATTACACCTTGATTTCTGTGACGCATACAATATCCTTAAAAAACTCTTAAACTATTTAGATTGGCTTTTAGCCTTTTTCTTAACTGGTTTGGTAGCCACTTCTTTTTTAGCAACCGACTTCTTAGCTGGCTGCTTAACAACCTTTTCTTTCTCAGCTTCAATTTCGATTTGAGTCTCAATAACTTCTGGATCAGCAATAATTTCAGTAGTATCATTTGTTTCAATCTGATCAGTTGAGACTGAATCTGAGGATAAATTGGCAATTGAAGTAAACTGATCAATTAAAATTTGATTAGCATCAATAAAGGCCTGTTTTGGAGTAATGGTACCATCGGTTAAAATTCTTAAAATAAGCTTATCCCAGTTGACCATATTGCCAACTCGAACATTCTCTACACTCAATCCAGCGGCAATCACCGGTGTATACATTGAATCAATTTCAATATAACCAATTTCTTTCTTGACTTTTGGCCGATTTTCAACCATCTCATAGCCACGGCCATTACTGACAAAAATTTCCATGGTTAAAACAGCATCTGAGCTGGTTAAATTAGCCAAAACCAAGTCACTATTTATAATCTCAACTTGACTATTAGGAGTAATATCGGCGGCCGTAACCACTTTTTTACCGCTAACATCTAAAGTTAATTTACAAATCTCTTCACTAAAAATTTGCAATCGTAATTTCTTTAGATTTAAAACAATCGCTAAAATATCTTCTTGAATCCCGGGCAAACCCATAAATTCATGTTCGGCTCCAGAAACCTTAACTCCAACTACAGCAGCACCTGGTAAAGATGACAACAAAACTCGGCGCAAAGCATTGCCGACAGTCGTGCCATAACCTGGGAAAAATGGTTCAACAATAATCAACTCTTCATTTAGTTGGCTGCCTGGCAAAACAGTCGTTTTTTGTGGTAAAGCAATTTTTTCCATAATAAAATGGTTAAATTTGAGCTAAAAATTAGCGAGCGTAAAACTCAACAATCATTTGAGTATTAATATTCTTCTCTAGATCCTCTTTTTTTGGTTCATGTAAAATTTTAGCCTCCAAATCAGTAGCCTCTAAAAACAACCAACCTGGGGCTTGAAAATTCTTTTTTAATAATTTTTCACCCAAACCATTAAAAATCTTATTGCGACGCTGACTAGCCTTAACAGTAATAATATCACCCGGCTTAATTCGATAAGAAGGAATATCAACTCGTCGACCATTAACAGTAAAATGAGCATGAGCCACTAATTGTCGTGCTTTGGAGCGAGAATCAGCAAAACCAGCTCGATAAACAGCATTATCTAAACGCATTTCTAGTAAGCGCAATAAATTTTCACCAGCATCACCAGCTTGTTTTTTAGCTGCTAAAAAAGTCAAATGAAATTGTTTTTCCAGCAAACCAAACATTCGCTTGGCCTTTTGTTTTTCACGCAATTGCAAGCTATATTCAGATTGACGTGGACGGCCTTTAGGACCATGAAAGCCTGGTGGAAAATTGCGACGAGATAGCGCGCATTTACTAGAACTGCAACGCTCACCTTTGAGCATTAATTTCTCGCCTTCACGGCGACATAGTTTACAAGCGGCACCTAGATATTTGGACATACAAACAATTACAAACAATAATTAGACCCGTCTGGGTTTACGCTGGCGGCAACCATTGTGCGGCACCGGCGTCACATCTTTAATAGAAGTCACTACTAAACCATTAGCATTAAGCGCCCGAATAGCTGCTTCACGGCCAGTAGCTACACCGTTAACAAAAACACTAACATCAGTCAAACCCATCTCTTTAGCTCGCTCAACAGCAATTCTAGTAATAATTTGAGCGGCATAAGGTGTCGATTTTTTAGGACCCTTAAAACCGGCTAAACCGGCACTGGCCCAAGAAACTACGTCTCCGTTTTCATCGGTAATAGTAACAATAGTATTATTATAGGTTGATTTGATATAAACATTACCAACCGTTAAAGTCCGTTCAACTTTACGGCGACGGCGTTTACCCTTAGTAACAGCTAAACGATTAGCCTTAGTTTTTTCCAATTTCTTTTTGATTTCTTCAGGCAATTCTTCCATAACCGGCCCGGTAGCCACCGCGGCTGGTTGATTAGCTGGAATAATTGGATCCGCTGCTATTTCAGGGGTGACCTGTTGATCAACGGTTTTTTGTTCGTCAGTCATAAATAAGACAACTACATTAATTACTGAATTCTAGGTCTTTTGACCAGTTAGCCGACGGCCAGAACCCATGGTTTGGCGACGATTGCCACGCACAGTTCGACTATTGGTTTTGGTTCTCTGACCATTACAAGGTAAATTACGGCTATGGCGAGCACCGCGATAAGAGCCAATATCTTTAAGGCGCTTAATGTTGCCGCTAACTTCACGTCGTAAATCACCCTCAACTCGCTCACTCTTCTCAATCAAAACTCTCAATTGGTTAGCCTGATCTTCACTAAGATCCTTGGTTCGAATACTTGAATCAACTTTAGCTTTAGTCAAAATATTCTGCGATTTAGTCAAACCAATACCATAAATATAGGTTAAAGCTACTTCAATTCGTTTGTCATTGGGCAAAGTAACGCCCGCTATACGTATTACCATATAAAATATAAATTATAACTAACCCTGCCGCTGCTTATGCTTAGGGTTTTTACAAATAACCTGAACCCGATTAAATCGGCGGATTATTTTACAATCTTTACAGATTTTTTTTACAGAAGCTCTCACTTTCATACTTGCTCTACATTAATTAGAGACGGTAAATGACCCGCCCCTTGGTCAAGTCGTAAGGACTGATTTCTAAACGAACTCGATCACCAGGTGCTAAACGAATCTTATTAATTCGCATTTTGCCTGACAAATGAGCTAATAATTCGTGGCCATTCTCCAGTTGGACTTTAAAAGTCAAACCAGGCATCAATTCCAAAATTTCTCCTTCACATTCTAGAAAATTTTTGGAAGCATTGGTTTCGCTAACAGCTTTGGTCATTAATTATTTTTACTAACATAAAATAATTTATCAAGCCAGTCGCTGATAAATTATTACTATGTCTAACTATTTAATTTGTAAATATAGTCCAATTATAAGGGTAAAGCTAATATCTGTCAAGGGCTAGCAGTTAGACCATTAAAATTGATAGCCATTAGGAAAATTTTTATACCAACAACCCAGACTAGCTAAACTATCAGTCAAGTTTTTAGCTGGTTGCCAACCAAGTACTTGTTTGGCCAAATTATTATCAGCATAAACCTGGGCATATTCACCTTGACGCAGCGGTGCCTCTCCTTTAACTAGTCGACAATTAAAATAATCTTCAACTGCCTGAACAATTTCTTGAACACTGTAGCCACGACCATTGCCTAAATTAAAAATTCGACTATCACCGCCTTTTACTAAATAATTATAAGCGGCAGCATGGGCCGCCACTAAATCTTCGACATCAATATAATCACGAATCGGTGTGCCATCGGGCGTATCCACTCGACCACAAGTATAGGCAAACGGCTCAATATTTAAAGCACCACGAACCGCATTTTGCATTAATAATTGACTAGGTTGTTTACTATCACCAATCATGCCCTGACGATCAGCCCCACAAACATTAAAATAGCGTAAAATAACATGGGGCAATTGATGTTGACAGCCATACCATTGAATCATTTTTTCAACCATCAACTTAGACTCACCATAAGGATTAGCCGGATTAGTTGGATGCTGTTCATCCATTGGTAAATATTGACTTTCACCATAAACGGCACAAGTTGATGAAAAAATCAGTGGCGGACAATTATGCTGACGCAACTGTTCCAATAAATTAAAACTGCCCAAAACATTATTGTGAAAATAAAGTTCAGGTTGCGACATTGATTCATCAACTAGACAAACAGCCGCAAAATGAAGAACACCATCAAAAATATAATGACTAAAAAGCTCAGCCAAATCAGCTGAGTTAGTTAAATCTCCTTGAACGAAAACTAAATCACCAAGCGACGATAAAATATCTAGAGATTGACGCCAACCGCGTGATAAATTATCAAATACCACAACCCGATAACCTTGGTTTAAAAATAATTTAACAGCATGTGAGCCAATATAGCCAGCTCCACCAGTAATTAAAATAGTTGCTTGATTCATTACCTTATTCTAATACCGCCTTAATTCGCCGAACACCAGCACTACTACTTTCTTCTTTAGTAATCCGAAAATGCCCCAACTCACCAGTTTTTTGAACATGAGGACCACCACAAATTTCTTGGCTAAACGGCTGATCATCGCCAATGGTATAAACTTTGACTCGTTGACCATATTTAGCCTCAAAAATACCCATCGCCCCTTGTTGGCGGGCTTGATCTAAAGACATCTCTTGACAATTAACTGATAAATCTAAATCGATTTGCTGATTAACAATATTTTCTACTTGATTAATTTGCTCAGCCGCTAATTTTTCCGGATAAGAAAAATCAAACCGCAAACGCTCAGCAGTAATATTGCTACCCCGCTGATAAACATCAGACCCAAGAACTTTCCGCAAAGCCTGCAATAGAAGATGAGCAGCCGTATGCAATCGAGTAGTAGTAATAGAGTCATCAGCTAAACCTCCTTTAAATTTACCAGCCGCCGCCGTTCTAGATAATGCTTGATGTTTAGCTAATTCAGTTTGAAAACCAATCTCATCAACTTGACAATCTGATTCACTGGCTAATTCTTGAGTCATTTCTAAAGGGAAACCATAACTCTGATAAAGCATAAAGGCCTGGGCACCACTAATTGGCTGACCGGTTTCAATAAAGCGTTGTAATTCTTTAAGTCCACGATCCAGAGTAGCTCTAAATTTAATTATTTCTTGCTGAAATTCATTAATAATAAAAGCTTGTTTAGTAATCAATTCCGGATAGGCCTCTCCCATAATCTGAGTAATTGCTCTAGCAACACCAACCAAAACCTCTTCAGCTGAGACCGGCCAACTATTAGCCAAACGCACCGCTCGACGAATCAGGCGGCGTAAAATATAACCCTGGTCTTTATTACTAGGAGTAACCGCCTTTTCATCAGCTAATAAAAAAAGGCTAGCCCGAACATGATCAGCAATAATTCGTAATGGTCGAGGATTAT
>JAEWTE010000009.1 GCA_023459655.1 Candidatus Parcubacteria bacterium
TTCCAGAGTCCTTTGACCGCCAGGGAATACCCTGGCGGCATCTTTTAATCTAATCTCTTTATTGACGATGGGCAAAACCCATCGCAAGCGCTCTTCTAGAGCGCTGATTGGTAGTTTTGTACACATATCTGACGATGTTGGCATAGTTTTTGGAAAACCGCCATATGTGTGTGCACACATTACCTGTAGATATTGACAGTAAATAGTATAAGATGTTATAGTATTAAGTCCGTTTTTTTGTAAAAATACAAAACAATAAAAACGGAAAAAGGAGTAGTCATGAAAAAGTTCTTTTTATTAGTCACAATCATAGCAACAATGCTATTAGGGACAGGTTGTGAGAAAAAACGCCTTCTCCCGTGGCTTAAAATTGATGGGGGATTTACCCTGTATGTGCAGGGAAGTGGAATAAGAAACTACCAGGGCTCTACTTATTGGGATCGTTATTATCTCATAAGTGAGCCGTTTGATAGCAGATTCAACTTGGAATTACCAGATCGTCCAGAAGAGCTGGTCTACAAGGATTTCGACCAAGATGGCATAAAGGATATTGCCATCACCTCTCTATATGGAAATCTCGCCGGATACTGGAGAGTTACCAAGGTAGCCTTCGGAAGAAAAAATGGAACCTTTAACAAAGAGTTCCAAGAACTTCCTCATGAACTTCTTCATAAACAAAAGATCAAGGTTCAGGAGGGAAGCAAGAAATCACTCGATTATGGCAGTTAATAACGCCCGCGGGTGTACAAGGGGTAATAACTTACCCAAAGGAGACACGGTGAAACTCAAAACGATTTTTAACATTAAACCGCATGGTACGCCCAGCGGTTTTTTCTTATAACTTCAGGGATATTTAGTGTCATTCTAAGCGTTTTTAAAATTAGTTTATAATAAATAACCAGCTCTTCTTGCTAAAAATTAAGAATTATGATAATTATTCTCTAGCAGTGTATTCTGTACATTAAAATTATATACATATAAAAAAGTAAAGGAGGAACATTAAATGGTTCCACAACATCAGATTTTGTTAGGGGGAGTTGCTAGTGTGGCAGCTCTTGCGTTAACGGTTTTAGTGCCATGGCTTTTTCGTAAAATTAAAAGCTATAGCCAAGGAACTGAGAGGATGCAAGAAATAAGTGGATTGATAAGACAAGGGTCCAAGACATTCATGTATCAACAATATCGAGTTATCATGATTGTGTTTATTGCCGCTTCTTTGGGTTTATTTGTTCTAAATCGATTTGGTCTACAGAGCATATTTGCTCCGATAGCCGTTCCTTTTGGTGGTTTTTTTTCTGGTCTAGCCGGTTATATCGGTATGATGGCCGCGACTTTGACAGCAGTTCGTGTTGCTGAAGCTGCTCGACATTCGCTCAAAAATTCTTTTATTATTGCGATGTTGGGTGGTTCGATTCTCGGTATTGTGGTTGTCGGGTTTGTTATACTGGACATAGCTCTGTGGCTAGTCGTTTTGGATTGGTTTATTGTTGATTCATTGGATAAGTGGGGTGAAATTACTACGATCATGTTAAGTTTTGGTATGGGAGCTTCACTTCAAGCCCTATTTTCACGTTTAGGCGGTGGAATTTATACTAAAGCGGCAGACATGGCCGCTGATTTAACGGCTAAGACAGAATTCAACATTCCTGAGGATGACCCGCGTAATCCAGCTGTTATTGCTGATAATGTTGGTGATAATGTTGGTGATGTCGCTGGAATGGGTGCTGATTTATATGAAAGTCTAGCTTCAACAATTCTGGCTGTAATGGTTCTTGGAGCAGCTCACCAGCGTTTAGCTGGGCCAGAGATGCAGATTAAATATATTCTTCTGCCGTTATTAGCTATCTTGGACGGCTTTATTTGTTCAATTATCGCGGTTTTTTTGATTAATCCAAAAGAAAACTCAGAAATGAAAGAATTAGTTCGATCAACTAATAATAAGCTCTGGATTATTTCAGGATTAATCGCTTTATCTATTCCCTTGATTTGCCAATTGTTGGGAATGGATAATTGGTTAAAATTAACCGTTGTTGCCGTGTTGGGCTTAGCTAGTGGAATAATTTTAGGTGAATCGACTAATTATTTTACTTCGCATGCTTTTCGGCCAACTAAGTTTTTGGCTGAAAGTGCTAAAATATCGCCAGCCACGGTGATTATTGAAGGAATGTCTCTTGGTATGATTTCTGGTTTAGTGCCAGTTATCGCTATTTGTGCAGTAATGGCTTTGTCTTATAAGTTAATGTTTGATGGAACGATTATAAGTGGTCTTTATGGAATTGGTTTTTCTGCTGTCTGCATGTTAGCTCCTTTAACTTGGGTGTTGACTAACGATGGTTTTGGACCAATTGCTGATAATGCCGGTGGTAATGCTGAGATGTCGGATATGCCTAAAGACGTTAGAAAAAGAACTGATATACTAGATGCGGCTGGTAACACTGCTGCGGCTATTGGTAAAGGCTTTGCTATTGGTTCAGCTGCATTAACGGTTATGGTTTTATTGGTTGCTTATCTTGAACAGGTTAGAGCCAGTTTATTGACTACTGGTCAGAAAACTATTCAACTGATTAGTGGTCGCATAGTTGATGTTTCTACGGCCGATATTCTTGATTTCGTTGACTATTATCAGATTAATGTCATGAACATTAAGTTTTTATTCGGTGTATTTATTGGTGCTATGGTCGTTTTGGTGTTCTCTGGTCTAGTTTTTAGATCAGTGGGTGGAGTGGCTAATCGTTTAGTTGAAGAGATTAGGCGACAGTTTGCTAACAGTGGAATAATGCAAGGAATTGTTCCACCAGATTATGACCGGTGCATTTTGGTAACAACCAAAGGGGCGCAAAAAGGTATGATTTTACCATCTTTATTGGGTTTAATTGTGCCGGCCTTAGTTGGTTTATTGTTTGGCGTAGCCGGTATTATGGGTCTATTATTGTCAGCCATGGCCATCGGTTTTCCATTGGCAATTTTTATGGGAAACGCAGGCGGAGCTTGGGATAATGCCAAAAAATACATTGAAATGGGGCATTTTGGTGGTAAGGGTTCCGATGCTCATAAGGCTGCTGTGGTTGGAGATACTGTAGGTGATCCCTGCAAGGACACGGTTGGTCCATCGTTGGATATTTTAATTAAATTGATGTCGATTGTATCTATTGTTTTGGTTGGATTGCACATCTAATTGTTCTTTATTAATCAAGGCCTCGTTGTTGATCAGCGAGGCCTTCTATTTTTATTGGTGATGTTTATGTGGTAAAATGAAGACTGATAACTTAGATATTTTTATATTTTATGGCTCAATACGAAGCTAAAACAACTCAACAAAATTGTCCATTTTGTGAAATAATTGCTGGTCGGTTAGCAACTCCAGGTATTTTTTGGGAAAATGATGAATTTATGGCTTTTTTGTCAATTGATCCAAATACTAAGGGATTTTCTTGTCTGATTCCTAAACAACATTTTGGTAGTGATGTTTTAAAGATGCCTAATGATGTTTTAGGTAGATTTATAATCGCCGCTAAAACAGTTGCCAAGATATTGGAACAATATTTTTCAGATGTTGGTCGAGTCGGCTTAATTATGGAAGGAACTGGGATTGATCATGCTCATATTAAGTTAGTTCCGATGCACAATACTCCAGAGCTTAAAAATGGTGGTTGGCGGCAATATCCCTCTAGCCAAGAATTTTGGTTTGATCAATATGAAGGCTGGATTTGTTCAGCTGGTGGGCCATTGGCTGATAAGCAAGAACTCCAAGATTTGGCTAATGATATTAAGATTAAGCTTTCTTTAAATTAAATATGTTCAACCATAAATTAGGCAATTCATTATTTCAAGGTTTTGCTCGAAATGGGGTAGTTGATTATAAGTCTATTTTATTGGATAACCAACAGGTATCTTAATAAAAACAATGTTATTCGTTGCTGTAGCTATTAAAAACTATTTACAATATAAGAATCAGGCTCGTTGTTTGGTTCGTCAGCGACTTGATCATTATAATCAATTTTATAATTTTAAATATAATCGAGTTAGTATCAAAAACCAACGATCTCGTTGGGGTAGTTGTTCTAGGCTAGGCAATCTGAATTTTAATTATCGATTAGCTAGTTTACCTGCTGAGTTAGCTGACTACATTATTGTTCATGAATTGTGCCATTTAAAAGAGATGAACCATTCAGCGCGTTTTTGGCAGTTAGTGGCCCAGACAATGCCGGATTACTTAGAACGACGGCAAGGATTGAGAAAAATTAGGATAAATTAAGTTTATGCGAATAATTATCTGTGGTAGCATGTCGGCCTCCAAAGAAATGGTTGAGGTTGAAAAACAGCTTTTGACTTTGGGCCACGAGGTCGTTTTGCCAGAATTTACTCATGATTACGCCGCTATGGCCACCATTGATAGGGCTCATACCGAGTCAATCCGCAATAAGGTTCAACATGATTTAATTCGCGCTCATTTTAACAAAATTCAGGCTGGTGAGGCTATTTTGGTAGTTAATATAGAACGAAATAATGTTATTGGCTATATTGGTGGCAATTCGTTTTTGGAAATTGGTTTTGCTTTTGTATTGAATGAGCCTATTTATTTGCTTTATCCGATTCCAGAGTGTAGTTATCGTGATGAAATTGAGGCGATGCGACCAATTATATTAGCTGGAGATATTACTAAAATTAATTAGATTAATGATTTATATGGAATTATTATCAGAAATTTTGGCTTCTAAAGAATTGTGGACAGTTATTTATTCAGCTATACCAATCACTGAGTTGCGAGCAACCATCCCTTTAGCCATTACTGTTTGGCATATTCAGCCGCTGTTGGCCTTTGTTTTAGCAGTTATTGGTAATAGTTTACCAATCTTGATTATAATTCTTGGTCTTAATAAAATTGTTCAATTAGCTGAACGTTATTCTAAGTTTTGGACCAAAATAATTCAAGCAGTTTTACAACGGACACAACGTCGAACTTGGCAGAAATTTGAAAAATATGGTTTATTAGCTTTGTTTTTCTTTGTAGCTATTCCATTACCGCTAACTGGTGCTTGGACTGGATCAATCGCTGCTTGGTTGTTTGGTGTGCCAGCTCGTAAAGCATTTTGGCCAATTTTTGCTGGCGTTATTGTAGCCGGTATTGTTATGACTAGTTTAACCGTCGGGACGACGGCAATATTTAAATAAAAATTTATGGAATTTAGTGATTACCAAAAGAAAAGTCATCAGACAGCGGTTTATCCGGTTATTGGCCAGGGTTTTGTTTATCCAGCCTTGGGTTTAGCTGGTGAAAGCGGTGAAGTTGTCGAGAAGGTTAAAAAGATTTTTCGAGATCAGCAGGGTATTGTTAATGATGAACAACGTCAAGCAATTGCCAAAGAACTGGGGGATGTTTTATGGTATTTAGCTCAGTTGGCGACCGAGTTTGAGTTGGATCTTAATTTGATTGCTGAAGATAATTTAATCAAATTATTATCTCGTCAACAGCGTGGTCAATTACATGGCAGTGGTGATAATCGGTAAAATACTTTATTTTATTGACTAGCAAGAATGCTTTTGCTATAATTTAATTATCAAGCTTTATTGTTGAATGTCGCACAAACAGAAGGCGCCCATTGTGGGCGTTTTTTGTTTAATAAAAACAGCCCCAAAGGAGCTGTTTTTATTGTTTAGTCTATATATTCTTAGACTTTAATTACAACTGGTAAAACCATTGGTCGTCGTTTGGTTTTATTAAATAAGAATTGACTGACATCAGCCCGAATTTTATTTTTTAATTGGTCATCGTCACCAAAACCTTTACCACTAATTGGACTAGCTAAAAAATCAGTTTCTTTAACTATTTTTTTAATTCTCATTCTCGTGTCTTGAATTAAATCTTTATTATCTTTCATATAGATAAAACCACGAGAAATAATATCGGGATTGCCGATTGGATCACCGGTTTTAGAATCAACCGTGGCAATAACCACGATCATGCCATCTTCGGCCATAGTTTTACGATCGCGTAAGACGATATCGGAAACATCACCGACCCCTAGACCATCAACCATGATATAGTCGGTTAAAACCTTTTCTTTGTTTAATTGTCCAATAATTTCTTGGCCATTTTTTTGGAAACTGACTACTTGGCCATTATCAGCTACAAAGATATTATTAGAGGGGATGCCAACTTGTTGAGCTAGTTCAGCGTGTGCTTGAAGCATGTAATGATTGCCTTCAATCGGCATAAAATATTTTGGCTTGAGTAAGCGCATCATCAACTTTAAGTCCTCTTGTTTAGCATGTCCACCAGCGTGCACATCCATCATCTCGTAATGGATTACCTTACCACCTTGGCGAACAATTTGGTCTTTGAGACCTTGAATACTTCGCTCATTACCAGGAATAACTGATGATGAAAAAACAATCGTATCACCTGGTTTTAATCTGACCGTACGATGTTCATTATTGACTACGCGCATTAAGAAAGCGTTATTTTCACCCTGAGCACCAGTGC
>JAEWTE010000010.1 GCA_023459655.1 Candidatus Parcubacteria bacterium
ATAATTAAACTATAAAAACCCCAATCACCGCCTGATAGATTAATTCCACCTGAAGGCAGGTTAAAGGAAGCTAAATCAACTTGGTCGCTTCTTAGCTTAACTTCAGTTAATTGAATGGAACCAATTAAACTCTTAGCAAAAAATTGTAGTCGATATTTTAATCCATCACTTAGACTACCATCTGGTAAATCTTTTTTAAGGTTATTATTATTAGATAACAATGAATAGCCACTGGTTCTAATGGTTTCTGATGAGGTAGCTGAAGATGTCCAACCACTAGTATTGCTATCAAAATTATCATTAATTACTAGCCGCCAATTAGCTGAACCGGTACCACTATAATTTCTACAGCCATTTTGTTCAGCTGAACAAATCGTGCTTTCGCTAGGTAGACCCTTATAAATACAAGCTTGATTATTGTCATCCCATTGACCAGTACCTTTACAAAGGACACAGGCAGCTTGACTAGATAACCAGTGTCCATCAGAAGCCTGACAAGATGATTCATTAATAATTCGATCGTCAATATTATGATCGGATAATCGATAATTGCGACAATCGGCACTGCAAGAAATTGTTTTGGAATAAGGTACATAAAAAACATCACCATCTTGATTACGAACTTCACGACAATCCGGATTATAATCAAGTGAATTTGACTGAAGTGAGCTAGCAACACAATTATTGTTATTATCAATTAATTGCGGCTGACCAGCATTAGCTGCTTGCCAGGTATAAGATCGTAATTGTAAACCAGTTGTAGCGGTATTTTGCCACATATAGAATTCAGCACAATTAGCTTGTGGTTCAGTTGGCTTAATACATTGTCTTAAATAACTAAAATACTCTCGATTTTCACCACCAGAGGCTAAATTATCCAGATTAGTGAATTCCGTACAACCAGAATATTGAGCAGAACAAGTTGTAGCTGATTGGGGAATTAATGTCTTTTCTTGACCATCATTAAATTGTGTTGGTTGTTGCCAAAAAGAAGCAAAACCGACACAAGACGATGGACAATAGTTTTGTAAATTAGTTTTAGCTGGAATTTGATCACCAGTTGATCGGCTAGTAAACATTTGACAATCCACTTCTGAAGCTAAACAAGTTCTGGCATAATTATCACATTGCCAAGGTGCATCAGTTTTTTTAATTAAACTATTACCGACTTGTTGATAGCAAATATTTTGTAAATAATCAGGCATTAATTTTTCATAAAAATAGCCGGATTGACGATAACGATTAAAACCAGAATTACCCTGACTAGCAATTTCCAGCATAATATTATCAACATAAAAAGTCGCTGGAACTAAACTATAAATAGCAAAAGCATTGGCATTATAATACTCATCATTATTAAGGGTAACACTTAATTTTTGCCATGAACCAGTTTGAGTCATGGTTTTTTCCAACCAAAAATCACTGCCTACTCCAAGATTAGCATTACCAATAGCCATAGTAATTGGAGCTGATTGACTATAGACATAAGCACTTAAAGTATAACTAACACCCGGTCTCATTAATAAATTTTTAGGTAAACTACTTTGATTAGGCCGACTCCAATCAAAAGAAATTAAACCACCTTTTGATCCAGAATTAATAATTTTTAAAGATTTTTCACCGCTATAAATTCGATCACCCCCAGAATTATTAACAATTCTGGCTGAAACATTGGCATTATTAAAAAACCAATTATCTAATTGACCAGCCGATGAAGTCGCCCCAAGTTGACTAAATTCAAAATCACCATTAAATAATAAATTAACCCCATTACCATTAGTTAGTCTAATTAACTGGCTACAACCATCTTCATTTTCTGAACAAGTTTCAGCCTTACCCGATAAATAATACTTATTAACTGAACTAGTTGCTAAACAACTATATGAAGAGCTTGCCCAATTATAATCATAACAATAAGCAGTACAGCCACTATTATCAGCATTACAATTAGCATAATCTAAAGTATTGCCCAGATAAGCAGTGGTTTGCCCACGCCAATCAGTATAAGATTGACAAGTATTGAACTGTGGTTGACAAGTATCAGAAGGAAATTGCCAGGTTCGTCGATCTTCAAGACAATATCCGTAAACATCGCAACGATTATTATCTCCTTCTTTAATACAACTCTGTTCATCAGCACAATAATCACCAGCCCTTAATAAATTAATTGTACTTAAAACTGTTTCAGTAGAATCTGTTTCTGGTTGATCTTCAGTAATTACATCAATATAATCAATTTGATTACCAAAACCAGACTTAGCACAATAACTAAGCGGTGCTTTAAGTGGCCAATTTGGATCAATAAGATCTTGACACCATTCCTGATTATAATTGGTTTCATACTTATCAAAAGGACTATAACAACCAATAACATCACCAATAGACACTCGATTACTATTACTCCCCATAGTAGACAATCGTTCAGCAGCTAACTCCCAACCAACTGGTAATATCCGATATTTTCGTAAAATTTTCATAGCTCGCCAACTAATGTCACCTGATTCAATATTAAAACCAACATCCAAAATTGATCCACCAAAACGAGCATTTTTATTAATTAAATTCTTCTGCAAAGCCTCGCCAACTGTTAATTCTTGAGAAATTGCCTGAATAAAATTATTATTAATCACACAATTCATTGGTCCCGGATTATTAATATCAGAACAAGAAGCTAGACTACTTAAAAGATCCATATCTTGACCTGGTCCAAAATTCATATCAGTCAGTGGTGCCATTAAAGCTTCAGACTGGGCCTGACCAAAACTACCAGACGAATAAAAGTCTACCAAACTGGCTGATCCTTTTTTGTCGTCAGGTTTACCGGCAATTAATTCCAATAAAGACTTCATGCCTCGTTCATAGAGCTTATTACTTAACACTGAAATAAAGACATTAGCTGCATCAATAAAAGCATCGCCAGTTTTAGTTAACCAAGGACTTTTTAAACTAGACATTGAGTGCTCTAAATTAATTTGAGTAGCCCCTGGTAATTCTATTTTTCGACCACCAACATTAGTATTAGTAATAAACCCGCCAGCCAAATTAA
>JAEWTE010000011.1 GCA_023459655.1 Candidatus Parcubacteria bacterium
TATTAACTTATCCGGCACTGATTTTGTTGTTAATGATAAAAATTTATCACACTTTAAAAAATGGTGGCGAATGATTAGCTTGGAACATTTGCTAGTCTTTTGGCTAATTGGCTTCTTATCCATGGCCTTTCTAATGATATTATCATATAGCACCGCTTTTGGATTAGGCGGTAATCATGAAGGTATTGGTTTTATTTTTAATCAAAGCCAATTAATTGGCCGAACCCTACCCCCCTGGATTAGTGTTGGATTCTTGGCTTTACTGGGTTTAATGCTAGCCCAAACCCAGCTTGGTGTACTTGATTCAACTTCTCGAATTATGTCAGAAAACGCTGCTTTAATTAAATTAAAAAACAGTCAGGATAAACGACTAAATCTATCTAAAATTTATTACCGCTTCTTGTGGGGTCAAATTATTTTCGGCATTACCTTGTTTTTACTTAATTTCCATGAACCTAAACAGCTAATAATCACCGGCGCTATTATCAATGCCATGGCGATGTTTATTCATATTGGCTTAGTTAATGTCGGTAATTGGAAAATACTTCCCAAAAAAACCCAACCAGGTTGGATTAGGCGAATAATTATGGCAATAATTTTCTTACTCTTTGCCGCTTTTGGTTTTATAACACTTAATAGTTATTTATAGTTATTCCGCTCTAAGTGCTTCCACTGGATCTAATTTAGCTGCTTTTTGAGCTGGTCTAAGTCCAAATAATAATCCGCAAGACAGAGCAAAAACAATGGCGGTTACAATCCCTGACCAAGGCATAGTAAAATGCCAAACTATACCAAAATGATTAGCTATTAGACTCAATAACCATGACAAAATAATTCCTAACAATATACCAATAAGCGATCCCCAAATAGTTATTAAAACAGCCTCAACTAAAAATTGGCCAACAATATCACGATAAGTCGCTCCCAAGGCTTTGCGTAAACCAATTTCTGGAGTACGTTCAGAAACAGTTACATACATAATATTCATAATACCAACACCACCAACTATTAAAGAAATAACAACAATAGCTAATAATAACAAGGTAATCGCATTAGTAACCACATTGAGAGTATCCATCAATTCATCCATAGTAGTCACTCGAAAATCATCCTTAGCTGGATCATCAATATTATGACGCTCTCGCAATAATAACTTAATTTCTTCAGCAGTTTCATCAGCCCGATTGATGTCCTTAAGTTGATGCATCATATACAAAACATAATCAACTCCCAAAATTCTTTTTTGCAATGTTTTTACTGGCAAATAAACTGTTTTATCAAAATCAATCATATTAACCACCCCGCCCCGTTCTTCTAAAACACCAATTACTTGAAATTTATTATTACCTATTTTTACCGATTGACCAACAGCCGGTTGATCACCAAATAAATCCTGTCGCAATTGGTAACCCAATACAACAACCATTGCCTGATTTCGATCCTCTTCAGCAGTAAAAAAGCGACCCTCAACTGGTCGACTTTTTTTATCAATCTCAGTATAAGGTGCACTAATACCAAATAAAAAAACTCTCTGGTTCTGACTTTGCCAACTAACTTTTTGTTGACCTAAAATAGCACCATAACTTTGACGAATATTATCCAATCGATCAATTGCCTCCATATCACTAAGCTTCAAAGTAGTTACTTGAGCTAATGGAGTAGTGTTTTTTTTGCTAGGCACTTTAGTTTCTGTCTGAATGGTGTCAGTTCCATAAGAAGCAACTTCACCAGTGATCAGACTACTAATACCATCACCAGCGGCAAAAACAACCACAATAGCGGCAACACCAACAATTATTCCTAAAACCGTTAAACTGGTCCTAAGTATATTTAAGCGTAGTGACCGAATTGACAACTGAATAGCAGTATTTAGTCTCATATTATTCGTAGCGTAAAGCCTCAATTGGATCTAATCGGCTGGCTCGCCTCGCTGGATATAATCCAAAAATTATACCAATAATCATTGAAATAACAACCGCTAATAATAGGGCTGGCACAGAAATAACAAAAGACCATTTATATTCCAAAAGATTAGCAATGGTGGCCACCAAATAAGAAATGACTATTCCACCAATTATCCCAATCAAGCCGCCAAATAAAGTTAAAAAAATTGATTCTAATAAAAATTGCCTTAAAATCTGATTACTGGTTGCCCCAATAGCCTTACGCAAACCAATTTCTCTGGTTCGCTCAGTAACGCTCACTAGTAAAATATTCATAATACCAATACCCCCAACTAATAGTGACAAAGCCGCCATAGCCGCTAAAAAATATTTTAAAGCATTGGTAATCGTAGTGATCATAGCAATTGCATCACGAAAACTGCGAACTGAAAAATCATCATCAATTGCCTCAATTATATTATGCTGTTCTCGCAAAGTTTGTCGAATTTCTTCCATAGCCTGATCAACATCACCATCTGGCGTTAATCTTAATCTGATCGAACTAACATAATCCACTCCAGCAATCATTTTTTGTACAAAGGTCAGCGGTGTAAAAATTTGATCATCATAATCCTGAAAAGCTACTTTGCCACGACTTTCCAGAATACCGATAACTTCTAGTGTCTGATTTTTGACTTTAATTTTTTGACCAAGTGGATCAGTTGGTCCAAACAATTCATCGGCAACCACGCTACCCAATACCGCAACTCGCGATGCGCTATTAACTTCTTCCTCAGAAAAAAATCGGCCGTATTCAATAGCACCACCCTCCACCTCTAAATAATTAGCAGTTACACCATTTAATGTTGTATCATAATCATTATTTCGCCAACTAGTATTAACCTGAACCTGATAATAAGCCGCCACTGCCTTAACATTGGTCACATTTTTAGCCTCACCTAAGGCTTTAGCGTCACTATATTTTAAAGTAGTCACAGTAATGCCAAAAGCTTGGCTAGGCGGACCATTCTCGTCGGATTGACCAGGTAAAACACCGATTAAATCACTGCCAAAACCCTCTAATTGGTTTAAAATAAGCGATTGAGCTCCAGCACCAACTGACATAATTAAAATCACCGCACCTACCCCAATAATGATTCCTAACATGGTTAAAAAACTGCGGACCTTATTACTTATTAGGGCCCGCCAAGCTAAAACCAAAGATTGTTTAATGTCATCAATCATAAAACTACTTCAAAATCTGACCATCATCAGCCGTTCGCCGATTAAGCACCAACTCATCACCGACTAAATTACCATCACGAACTCGAATAATTCGTTGAGCATGTTCAGCAGTAAAAGTTTCATGAGTCACCAAAATAATTGTCCTACCCTGTTTATTTAAATCTTGAAGAATTTTCATAATCTGATTACCCGATTTAGAATCTAAATTACCAGTCGGTTCATCGGCAAAAATAATATCTGGATTATTAACCAAGGCTCGAGCAATCGCTACACGCTGTTTTTCTCCACCAGAAATCTGATTAGTAAAGTAATTAAGCCGATGACCTAGCCCAACACTAGTTAGAACCTCAGTGGCCCGCTCATTCATTTGAAGTTTATTTTTAGAATATAGTAATGGCAATTTAACATTGTCTAAAACACTGGTTCTAGCTAATAGATTAAACGCTTGAAAAACAAAACCAATGCTATGATTACGTAAACCGGCTAATTGGTCATCAGATAATTCACTAATATTTTGATCATTAAAAAAATATTGACCACGAGTCGGCCGATCTAATAATCCCAAAATATGCATTAAAGTCGATTTTCCTGAACCAGATGGTCCCATAATCGAAACAAATTCTCCCCGATTAATATTAAAACTGATATCATTTAAAGCATCGGTAACTAAATCACCACTTTCATAGGATTTGCCTAGGTTCTTCAATTCTATCAATATTTGATTGGCCATAAATTATCTACTATTCAATTGCTTCTTTGTTATTCTTAGGGTATTTAATAAAAGTAATTATCTGCTCACCAGCCTGAATATTACCAATTGATTCAACCAGGCCATCATCACCCCGTAATCCAACAGTTATTGGAACCTCTTCAACTTGATTATTTCTTAAAACTCGAACAATTCTCAAACCATCACCTTTTTCAATAATTGCTCGGCTAGGTACTTTAATCACATTATCCCGTTGATCAGTAGTAATTGTAACATTAGCAGTCATTCCCGCCTTGATTATAATCTGACGATTATTAGTCAATTCTTTAATCTCCTGAGAATTATTAAAACTAACTTTTACTTTATAATAAACCACATCTTGAATAACGGTTTGGGCTGGTTCAATAAAATAAACCTGACCATGAAAAATATCATCAGGACCAAAAGCATCCAAGGTAATTTCAGCTTGATTACCAATTTTTATTTTATTAATATCCGATTCAGTTACATCAACTTCAATATTAAAATTATTATTAACTAAAACAGTAATTAAAGCTTTACCGGCTGGCGAAAATTGTTCACCAATCTCATAATTAACCTGAGTAACTATACCATCTAGCGGTGCCACTAATCGACTATCGTCAATTTGTTTTTGAACGCTAGCTAAATTAGCCTGAGCTTGGCTAATTTGCCCCTGAACTAAAGCAATATCAGCACTACGGGCCGGTGCTCTAGTATTATTAAGTTGAGCTTGAGCTACCTCAACTGCTTTAATTGCACTATCTAATTGAGATTGAGCAACACTAATTTGACGCTCGCTAGCTAAACGTATATTAGCTAAATTATTTTGAGCAGCCAATTGAGCACTATCTAAATTAACTTGAGCTTGATTAAGATTATCTTGAGCCACTAAAACAGAGGTTTCATTAGTCATTTGAGCATTATAATATCCTTGCCGGGCCGATTCAACCGCGGTTATAGCACCATTAATTTGATTACTTTGACTACT
>JAEWTE010000012.1 GCA_023459655.1 Candidatus Parcubacteria bacterium
AGAATATTAACCTGTATTTCAGCCACTAGCTTTTGAGCCGTTTCTTTATCTAAGCCATTTTTATCAATTAAATAAAAAGTTAAATCGCTAAGTCGAATATCTTTAACAATTATTTTTATTAAAGTGACTGATAAAGAAATTCGATATTTTTCTTCTAGACGGCGAATTATTTCATGGACTTCAGCCGTGTCTAATTTTGCCTTGATTTCGGTTGGAACTTTTTGATATTTTTGTAGATAATCAAACATAAAGCTAATTCTGATTTAATTTTTCTATTTCTTCTAAAATGGCTTGACCCTCTAGGCTGTCTTGCCCATATCGATTAAGCATTAGTCGTAATTGATTTATTTTATTTTCATTATCCGGATTGATAATTACCGGCTCTTTTTTACTAATAATTGGCGCGGCTACCATTTCCGAATCAATAATTTTATCATCATCAAATGAAGATAATTGATCAACTGACTTAAGCTCTTGGGCTTGTTTTTCTGGTAAAGGAATGATTGACCAATCTGTTCCATCGTCGCTAGGCATACTGTCTGGAAAAAATTTTATATTGCGATAAGCACTTAGTAATGATCTAAGAATTGTTTTATCTTCTGGGGTCAAATTAGCAGTATTTTTAGATAAACTAAGAAACTCAGAGATACTTAATGAATTAAAATTTGCTGCCCCCTTTTCAGCAGCAAAACAACGAAGCCAATTAGCAATTGTTCCTGGTAATTGTTCACCATTAATTAATATAGTTGATTTAGTAATAATTTCTTGATTTTGCAACATGGCGTTTTCAATTTGTTTTTTAGCGCCAATATCTTGATTTAACCAAGCAAAAATTCGTTGATTAATTGCTTCAATTATTTCACTATAATTTTTTAATTCAATGATTAAATTATTCTTGAATAAATCAATAATGATATTTTTTTCTTCTTCAAAGCTGGGTGATTGTTTGTCTACTGATTGATTAAAAAAATTTAATCTCTGAATTACTGGTTGAAGATAAACCTCATTTAATTGTTGAACAATTTTTTCTGATAAATCAATTGGTAAATCATAACGATTAGCTAGGTATTCAGCTATATCGTCAAAATCAAGCTCGTTAATAGCAATTAATATAACTAAAAAACTTAATTCAATGCCATATTGATCACTGAGCTTTTCCAGCTGTTTTAAATAAATTGGACTATTTAATTCCAAAACAGCTAAGCTTGGTAATTTATAAAATTTATCTAAGCAATCATTGAGATATTCTTGGTTAGCCATATTTTTTATTTACCCCTTTTGGAACTTTTTTTAATTTTTTCACTCAGATAGTCTCTGTTTTTTTTATCTTCTTTTAATCCATGGAAATATCGATAATCTTCAGTAATCTTTTTATCTTTGTCATTATTAATTATTTTATTTAATTTTGATTCTATTTGATTATTAGATTTACCATCACGACCAATATTAATAACTGTTTGACCAGACTCTTTAGCGATGACATTAGCTGCTTGGCTCAGTGGTCGAACGCTTTGGATAGCTTGGGCGATATCTTCGGCGGTTAATTGATTTTGAGCCAAGCCTTTTTCAGCCATTATATTTTTAAGGCTTTGAGCAATACCGCCAGCATCATCGATTCGATATGATCCACTAGCCATTTGTCGAGCAACTGATTCAGTCAAGGTTTCATCGTTAAGACCAAAACCATGTAAAGCTTCGTGCATATTAGTGGTCACACTCTCACGAGCACTAATCATGGAAACACCAGTATTTTTAAGGCTAAGATTACTTAAAGTAGCAGGATCAGCTAGTTTGTCTTTAGCAACTCGTAGATCTTTTACTCGAGAGGCTTGTTCTAATTCAGACATTAATTGATTAGCTGAATCAATATCACCAGAACTTAGAGCAGCCGATCGACGAGAGCGCAAATCAGCAATTTTTTGTTCTAAGGAATCTAGTGGTTCATCAATGATAGCTCCGGCCGATTGTTTTAAGCTAGACAATTCATCATTAATTAGCCCAGTTAATTCACTAGCCACTGCGGTCATTTTATCTGCTGGAATATTAGCTCCAGCCGCTAGTCCATCACTGGAAATATCGCCTAGAGAACTTAACTTGCCAAAATCAGCTCCGATTATATTAGCTTGATGTTTGCCACCAGCAAAAGAATTAACCCTGAGTGAGCCATCACCATCACCACCTATTGAAGCGGCATTAACCTGACGTAGCTTAACCGATTTAGCATTACTTAAATAATCTTTATAATCTTTACCACTTCCGGTATTATCTAGTGCCGACTTTAAATCATTAAAACGACTAACATCGCCACCACTTTTTTCAAAGGTCGATAACCCCTTCATGATTGATTGAATTACAGCTAACTCACTCTGCTTATTAGGATCCAATTTACCAACCGAAGCTTCTAAATTTTTAATAGCGTCTTGACTGCCATCAATTTTTGGATTAGCTAGAGCTTTCCAAAATTTGCCATGCTTATCATCTAAGTTATTGAGTCCACCAGAAAATGTTTTAGGACTGAGATTGGCTGCTAAATCGGCTGGATCTTTATATCCAGCAATACTCTTAACGGTCTTTTCAGCTTCTTTACTATTTTTTAAAAATAAACCAGCAGCATCAGATGATGTTTGAAAAGGATGATAATTTTCAATATTTTCTCCTAAGCTTTTAACTCCACTGCCAGCTGAAAGCCAAGCGGCTGATTTAACCCAGCTGGCCTTTTTGCCATAATTAATTTTATCAGCATCTATTGACTTAATCTGATTTTCATAATTATTCCACTC
>JAEWTE010000013.1 GCA_023459655.1 Candidatus Parcubacteria bacterium
TTTGTTCAAACATTTGGAGGTGTCTGAGCATTGTTCCAGCTTGGAATTTTCCATTTTCATCGGGCGGAAAAATCTGTAAATGATCTTCCAACTTGACGGGATAGAATTTTTTTCCGTCAAAGTCTTCATGTTCATCACCCAAGGAAATCAGGTGACGACCGGGGAAAAATGGACTGAAACAATCAGCCTGGGCTATTTTTCTAATTCCTAGAACTGGCTGGAAGATTTCACCATTGCTCCAGGTATCTTGATAGGGTTGAATAGAATATCTGTCAATCCCTATATTGATCTTTCGTGGTTGTTGCATGTAGAAAGTATGGGCCAAGACTGAAAAAACAGCTGACCAGCAAGCATAAGGGTGTTTATACCAAAGGCCAGTTTCCTTGAGGGCTTTGTCCAAGATATAGCCAGCCACTTCGGCATGTCCAATCCTATCTCTTTCTTCATAGCGTTTGATATCAATAAAAATGTCATGACACCAGCCACCAAGTAGAATTGCTAGGGCATCATCACGATGTAACGGAGTGTCTTTGACAATTATTATTGAATGTAAAATGTTGCGAATAACATGGCCACGGCCATGGGCTGGTTCTAGGCTCATTCCAATACTATTACCATAGTACCATTGTAGTAGCTGAGGTAGATAGTTTAGAAAATCTCCAATTGGGTTGATAGTAGTTGGTGTTGTTGGGCGCAAGACAGTTCTAAATTCATCTTGGTATCTCCAAGCTGTTTCTAGAGCTAATTTCTTGCCTTCAGGTGTTTTGAAGTCAGGTAACATAAGGTCTCCTTTTTTGTTTTTTAAATTGTTAAGGATCTTTTATCCGTCTTTAAATAATTCAAATCGGATTCATCATTAAAACAGAGGAGATAGTTTTTGTCAATAATTTTTGATTATAAAAACAGCCTGTTTAATTATTAATAGGGCTGTTTTATCTGTACCTCGGGAGAGGCTCGAACTCTCATGAGATTGCTCCCACACGATTTTGAGTCGTGCGCGTCTACCAGTTCCGCCACCGAGGCAACGAAAGCTATTATAAGGCAGCTAATAAAAATTGTCAAAAAATTGCTAATCAGTTATACTAAAACAGTAATTATAGCTATCAACCATGTCTAAAATAATCGCTATCGTCAACCAGAAAGGCGGCGTCGGTAAAACGACGACCGCTGTTAATTTGGCCGCTTATTTAGCTCAAGCCAAACGGCGTGTCCTTTTGGTCGATATTGATCCACAGGCCAATGCTACTTCTGGGTCAGGTTTAGCTGCTGCTGATCGGTTAGGGCTATATGAGGCCTTAGTCGGACAACAATCAATGGCTGATATTATTACTGATTCGCCAGCTGGTTATCGGTTAGCACCAGCCACTATTAATTTGGCTGGAGCTGGTGTAGAGTTGGTTAATATGCCAGAACGGGAATTTTGTTTGGCTAAAGCTCTTGAATCAGTTCGTAATGACTTTGATTATATTATTATTGACGGTCCACCATCGCTAGGGCTATTAACGATTAATAGTTTGGTAGCGGCCAGTCATGTTTTGATTCCAGTTCAAGCCGAGTATTATGCTCTAGAGGGTTTAAAACAATTATTAGATACTATTGGTCTAATTCAAACTCATATTAAGCCTAATTTGGGCATTTTAGGAGCGGTGGTAACTATGTATGATCAGCGCAACCGCTTAGCTAGAGCAGTAGTCAAAGAATTGGAGCAATTTTTCCCCAATCGGGTTTTCAAAAGCATTATCCCACGCAATGTTCGCTTGGCTGAAGCACCCAGTTATGGTCAGTCAATTGTTGAATATGACCGGCACTCTAGCGGTAGTCAGGCCTACCAGGCTTTAGCCAAAGAAATTTTAGCTTTAGAATAATTTTATTATAACGATATGCAAGCAGGTTTAGGTAAAGGTTTAGGATCATTATTGGGAGCTAATCCAATGGTAGAGCCAGTTGATAGTGAACGAATTGTTAGTCTGGCCCCGGATTTAATCCAGGCTAATCATCAGCAACCGCGGCAAGATTTTAATCAGGATAGTTTGCAGGAATTAGCCGATTCCATTAAAGAATGTGGTATTTTACAGCCGCTGATTGTGGCTAAAACAACGGCTGGTTATGAATTAATTGCTGGCGAAAGACGTTTGCGGGCTGCCAAATTGGTTGGCCTAAAAACTGTGCCGGTAATTGTTCGTTCAGTTGATGAACAGCAAAAATTAGCTTTAGCCTTAATTGAAAATATTCAGAGAGAAAATTTAAATCCTCTAGAAGAGGCTTTAGCTTATCGTCGGCTACTTGATGAATTTCAATTGACTCAAGATGAGTTAGCTATTCGGGTTGGTAAGCCACGTTCAACTATTACCAATTTACTTCGTTTGTTAAATTTACCATCAGCTGCTCAACAAGCTCTGCGTTCTGGTCAGATTAATTTAGGGCAGGCCAAGGTTTTAGCTGGTGTTGATTCTGCTAAGCAAGACCAAGCTTTGCAAGAAATGACTATTGGACAAAAGACTGTAGCTGACGCTGTTCAGGTCGCTAGGAGTTTTGGTTCTAAAGTTCAAGCTAAGACTGCTGCTGTTCAAAATGATGCTTATAATGATAAGGGCAAAGAATTTTTGTGGCGTGAGTTTTTTCAAGCCAAAGTTAAAATTATTCGCCAGAATCGGGGTGGTCAAATAGTGATTAATTTTAATGATGATGACCAATTATTGGCCCTTATGGAAAAGATTAGAAGATAATTGACTGCTATAAGACTATCTAATTTTTTATAATTCAGCCGCTAAATAAAGATAATAAGGAACACTGCCAACTGGCTGTAATTTTTGTCGTGGTTGTCGATTTTTTAGTGGCCAATCGCCAAAAACAATTTTAGTTGTTGGTCGTAATTGATTTTTTAATAGCTTTATTAATTTAGGATAAGCTTTAGGCGTTAAGAAAAAATATAGGGCATCAGCATCAGCTAGTGGATAGTGCCATAGATTAGCCCAGTGAATTTTGACATTGGGTAAATGACGAGTATGCCAAATAGACGCCAAGGCTAGCAGTGGTAATATCTCTAGACCAATAAAGTGGCTTTGTGGATATTTTTTGGCCAAACAAGCTAAAAGATGACCATGACCACAACCAACTTCATAAAATAATTGATTGGGCTGTAGATCTAATAATTTAGCAATTATTGGCCAATCACCCTGTTTAGTCGGCACCCAAGGAGCAGTTGACCAAGCACCAGTGGTTAAGCCTAATAATAACAAGATGGATCCGAGTGTTAGCCAAGTTAATAAATCCATAATTATTGATGATAAAAATCTAGACTGACAATTTCTGGATAATTATTAAATCTTTGGCTAATCGAACTATTACCTAGACCACCACTGATAATTAATTGGCTATTATCGACTGAGAAATTTCCTTGATCATAATCTGGCCATAATTTTTGGTTTGGTACATAAAGAGCTCCTAGCAGTGGTAATCTGATTTGTCCGCCATGAGTATGTCCAGTGAGAATAGCGATTGGTTGAACTGTTAAATATTCTGGCCAAAATTCTGGTCGATGAGCCAACATGATGGTTGGTTGATTTAATTGGTTATCAGTTTGACTAATTAATTGGTCTAGTTTTTGGCTAATAATTTTTTTTATTACTGATCGTGGTAATGGTCCACCTAGAACTGTTGGGTCATCTAAGCCGACTAAGGTTATTGATTGACCGTTAAACTCTATTGAATCTACTTGATCGCGTAGAATAATTGCTCCAGCTTGTTTAGTTTGTTTAATCAGGTCAATATAATCATCATTATAGAAGTCATGATTGCCCAGAATTAAATAGACTGGTGCAATATTTTTTAATTGGCTAATTAACGATAAATTAGCTGGGATATTAGTTTGACGACTATCAAAAGTATCACCAGTAATAACGATTAAATTTGGGTTTAAGTGCCGGACTTTTTTTAAAATATTTTGATTGCCAGGTCCAAACATGGCCTGATTGTGTAGGTCAGACAATTGAACTATCCGCCAACCATTTAATTTAGCGGGCCAGCGCTGGTCATTAATATTATATTGGGTAATAATTAAATGGCGATTTTGATAATTAAGCCCCAGAGCAATGAATAGGGCGAATGACCAGAAAATTAACCATTTTTGCCAATTAGGCAGTTTAATAATCATATTTATCATCTTTGATGGCATCTTAGCACAACTGTGTTATAATTTAAAATATGTTAATCCCATTAAAGAAGCTTAAATCATGGTGGCTAAATCAACCTAGGGTCAGGCAGATTCTATGGTTGTTATCAATGATTGGCTGGCTAACTTTATTATTTTTAGCTAGTCGACCATTTGGTTTAGCGACCTATAGTTTATCCAGTCAAGCTGATAATTATTTTATTCATAAATTAGAACCCATTGAGCGCTGGGCAACTTCTAATGGCAATCTGATTATGACTGGTCAGCCGGCTTATTTTTTCTTACGGCCGACCAGACCCTTTAGTCAAGCAGAAATTACGGTTACTTGGCAGCAGCGTGATCAGGCTACTTATTTAGAAACTGGCATTTTAATGGATAAGGCTAATTGGCAATATCAAATTCAGCCACTTAATCAGCCTGTTTTAAATAAGTTAGATTGGCCTGTATTAACTAGTGGCTCTTATCATTTATGGCAAAAACAGCCTGTTTATTCAACTTGGGAACAATTTTTAGCTACTCCGCCAGATTCAACTAAATTAGCGGTTTATAATTGGTCACCGAATTTATCAAGTTTCAGTCAACCAGAGAATTATCAAATTAGACAAACTTGGCAAGATATTTCTGGCCAATGGCGCGGTGTGCAACAGATAATTACTTATTTAGCCGCTGATGAGCCATTAGCTTGGCGGCTTATTATTACTAGTGACACTTTAAAAAATTTAACTGCTGATGAGCGAAGAATTGAAGTTAATATTACCGATAGTGCTAATCAGCGTCTTTGGTCTGAACAGCGACTTCTAGAAAATAATCGTTTAGATTGGTCAATCTTGGCTGGACCTTGGTCAGCTGGTGCCTATCGTTTGGAGATCAAGGCTAGTTCTAAGCTTTTAATTAATTTATCAACCAAACAATCACTTTTTAGCTGGCAAGGCCAGGTTTGGCCAGTCGCTCCAGCTGATTATTTATGGCAATTTTGGACTGATGCTACCCAAATTACGGCTCAAACCATTCAACCAGCCAGTCGGCAAAAGATTATTATTAATCAACAGTCACTTGATATTGAAGAAACCTATCAACAATATCAAATTAATACTAAAACAACGTCAACTACGATTAGTTTATTAGCTGGTGATATCCAGTTAGCCGGTAATGGTCTTTTTTCTCTTAGGCCAACCATTTTTAATCCGCAATTGCGTCGAGTCAGTCAATTATCTGATATTCAATTAGCTAATTTTGATTTTATTGCGGCCGACTACCAACCACCAATTTGTGATCAGCAATTTTGTTCAGCGACGGCCAAATTATCATTAATTGGTGCCAATTGGCAACCAGGCGACGGTTATAAAATCATGTTAGCCGCTGGTAATAGTCAATTATCAACTACTAGTCCATTAATTATTAAAGAAATTAAGCTTAAATTAAGTGGTCAAACTTTATGGCAATTTTTTCGTTCATTACCGCGGCGGTTAATTAATAAATTGAGGTAGTTTATGAAAACTAGTTATTGGTCTAAAATTAATCAGATTAATTGTTTAATTTATCCCTGGCTAACGACAATTATAGCTGTTTTATTATTATCAGAAATTATTTGGTCGGGATTTGTCCGAGCTTATTTAAATTTGGCTTTTTGGTTGATTTTTTGGGCGGCTAGTGTTATCCTGAAGTTGATTTTATTAGATGAATAATTTTAATTTTATGATTCAAGATGTAGTTTATAAAAAACTAGCAATCTATGAAGATGCTCGTGGTTGGTTGGCTGAGATTTATCGTAGTGATGAAGATCATTATCAGCCAGCAATGAGCTATATTAGTGTTACTCATCCGGGCGTGGCTCGTGGTCCACATGAGCATAAATATCAGGCCGATTGTTTTGTCTTTATTGGTCCTGGAGATTTTGAATTATACCTTTGGGATCGTCGCGAGAATAGTTCGACCAATGGCCAGTATATTAAAGAGGTAGTTGGTCAAAGTAATCCAATGATGGTGATTGTGCCAGCTGGCGTGGTTCATGGTTACAAGGCAATTGGTGATCAAGACGCTTGGTCAATCAATTTACCAGATAAATTATACCGTGGTGTTGACAAAACCGAGGAGGTTGATGAAATCCGTTGGGAACAAAATCCTGATTCTCCTTATAAAATAGATTAATAATTTTGCTAATTTAATTTTATGAAATTATTAGTAACCGGTGGAGCCGGTTTTATCGGTTCTAATTTTATTCATTATTGGCTTAAAAAATATCCACAAGATCAAATTATTAATTTGGATTTATTAACTTATGCTGGTAATTTAGCTAATTTGGCTGATATCGCTGATTTGCCAAATTACCAATTTGTTCAAGGTGATATTACTGATTATGAAATTGTTGATGATTTGATGAAACAGGTTGATGGTGTAATTAATTTTGCCGCTGAAACTCATGTTGATCGCTCAATTGATAACGGTTTAAATTTTATCAAAACTAATGTTCAAGGGACAGCTAATCTATTAGATGCGGCTCGTCGACATGGTGGGGTTCGTTTTCATCAAATTTCTACTGATGAGGTTTATGGTGATTTAACTAGGCACGATCCAAAATTTAATGAAGAATCACCCTATCGTCCTAGCAGTCCCTATAGTGCCTCTAAAGCAGCCGCCGATCATTTAGTGCGGGCTTATTTTAGAACCTATAAATTACCAATTACTATTTCTAATTGTTCTAATAATTACGGACCATATCAATTTCCAGAGAAAATTATCCCGTTATTTATAACCAACTTAATTGATAATCACAAGGTGCCACTTTATGGTACTGGCGGTAATATTCGTGATTGGATTCATGTTGATGATCATAATTCAGGTGTTGAGGCAATTTTATTGCGAGGTCGACTTGGTGAAACATACTGTTTGGGTGGGGACAAAGAGATTAATAATCTGGAATTGACTAAAAAGATTATTGGTTTATTGGGTAAAGATGATAGTTATATCGAACCAGTTGCTGATCGTTTGGGTCATGATTGGCGCTATGCTATTGATTTTAGCAAAGCTACCGCCCAGCTTGATTGGCAGCCGGTTATTTCTTTTGACGATGGTTTAACGGCTACTGTTAATTGGTATCAGGCTAATCAGGCCTGGTGGCGATCGTTAAAAGAAAAAATAAATAAATAGTTTATGAAAGTTTTAATTTTAGGTGGTCTTGGTAATCTTGGTAGTCAACTAGTTTCCAGTGGTCGACAATTAGGTCACGAGATTATTAGTTGGGATCAAGCCGAGATTGATTTGACCGATTGGTCCGCCACGGAAGCCAAGCTAGCTAATCATCAATTTGATGTTTTAATTAATACAGTAGCCTATAATGCAGTTGATGCTTGTGAAACCCAACCCGGTCAGGACTTAGCTTATGTTTTAAACCGTGATTTAGTTGGTCATTTAGCTGTTTGGTGTCGTTTTCATGACACCACTATAGTTCAATATTCTAGCGACTATGTTTTTGCTGGTGATCAATTGTCTGGCTATATTGAAACTGATCAACCAGCACCGATCAATGAATATGGTCGCAGTAAATTAGCTGGCGAACAGGCGATTATTCAAGAAGGTAAACTGGGGTTAAACTATTATTTAATTCGTACTTCTAAATTATTTGGTTCGCGTGGCACTAGTTTGACCACTAAGCCAAGTTTTTTTGATATTATGCTTAAGTTGTCAACCACTGAACCAGAGCTCAAAGGGGTTGATGCTGAAGAAAGTTGTTTTACCTATATTCCAGATTTAGCTCAAACCACTTGGCAATTATTAGCTAATCATCTTGAAAAAGGTATTTATCATATTGTTAATAGTCAACCAGCTACTTGGTATCAGGCTTTACAAAAATTGCACCAATTAGCTAATTTGACAGTGCCGCTTCGGTCAATTGCCAGTGCTGATTTACCTCGACCAGCTGCTCGTCCGCAACATTCAGTTTTATTGATGAATAAATTACCAGTTTTGCGGCCGTATCATCAAGCCTTAGCTGAATATTTAAAGAATTTATTAGATAATTAAGTTTTATGCGTGGAATAATTTTATCCGGTGGTAGTGCCACCAGACTGAGGCCATGTACTAAGGTGACCTCTAAACAACTTTTACCGGTCTATAATCGACCAATGATTTATTATCCGCTAAACACTTTAGTTAAGGCGGGTATTAAAGAAATTTTAATTATTGTTGCGCCTGAGCGAGCTGGTGATTATTTAAATTTATTAGGGAGTGGCCGACAATTTGGTATTAAATTAACCTATGAGGTTCAGGATAAACCGCGTGGTTTAGCCGAATCGTTTATTATTGGTGATAATTTTATTGATGATGATAATGTCACCATGATTTTGGGTGATAATATTTTTGAAGATGATTTTACTGAAGACATTAAAAACTTTAAAGGCGGTGCTAAGATTTTTGCCAAACAAGTGCCTGATCCAGAGCGATTTGGTGTGGTAGAAATTAATGATCAGATGCAAGCCTTGTCAATTGAAGAAAAACCGATTCAGCCCAAGAGTAATTTGGCAATTACTGGTCTCTATATTTATGATCATCGAGTTATTGAAGTAGCTAAGCAAGTTCAACCTAGTGCTCGTGGTGAATTAGAAATAGTTGATTTGCATAATTGGTATTTACAGCGCAATGAATTGGAGGTGGCCATGGTTGATGGTGAATGGGTTGATGCCGGGACTTTTGACAGCTTACTTAATGCTCAGACTTTGGCTAAAGAACGCTTACAAAATAAATTAATAATCTAATTTCAATCCATTTGGCTATATTATGAATACTAAAATTATTGCCACAATTGGTCCACGGTCTTTTGATTACCAAGTCTTAAATAACTTAATTAATAATGGAGTTGATATTGTTCGTTTGAATTTTTCTCATGCTAATATTGATCAACTTATTACATTAAAGAAGAATTTAAAAAAAATAAAGCTAGAAACTGGCAAACAAATTTTGATCATGCAAGATTTGCAGGGCCCAAGAATTAGGATTGGTCATTTAAAACAGGAGATAGAACTAATTAACAATGAAGTTTATGTTTTTACTGGTGGCCGGGCTAGTTTGGTTAATCGAGAAATTCAGATTGACGATCCTGATTTATATAAAGATTTAAAGGTGGGTGAACCGTTTTTTTTATCAAATGGTGAATTAGAGTTAAGGATTATTGAAATTAAAGATAAAAAGATTTATGCCCGGGTGGAGCGGGGCGGATTATTAATGTCACATAAGGGTATTAATTTGCCAAATACCAATTTAACTCGAGGTGGTTTAACTAAAAAAGACATTAATGATGTTGAAACAGCTTTAAAATATGGAGTTGATTATATTGCTCTCTCTTTTGTTCAAAGTGCGGCTGATTTGCGCAAACTTCGTAAGATTATTGGTCAACACCCAGTTAAGCTGATTGCTAAAATTGAACGAGCCGTTGCTTTGAAATTTATTGATGAAATTATTAAAGAATCAGATGGTATTATGGTGGCTCGTGGTGATTTGGGTATTGAATTACCAATAGAAGATTTACCGATTATTCAAAAAAACTTAATTCGTCATGCTCATTGGCACGGTAAACCGGCGATTATTGCTACTCAAATTATGACTTCAATGATGAAACATCCTCGGCCAACTAGAGCTGAGGTTAGTGATATTGCTAATGCTGTGTTAGATGGGGCTGATGCTCTGATGTTGTCTGATGAAACTGCTATTGGTCTTTTTCCTAGTAAAGCGGCCGCTATTATGGAAAAAATTATCCAGCGCACGGAAGGCTATCTAAATAATAAAAATTATTTGGATAAAAATATTAATGCTTATTATCATCGTTAACTTTATTTTATGGCCAAGGGATCATCGGTTTATGTTGGATTTTTAGGTTATGGTCAATCAACTGCTAAATATTTACCAGATTTTTTAGCTAGCCTTCGCCAACAGACTTTTGCTGATTTAGAGATTATTGATGGTGATAATACGCCACTAGATCAGGCTAATCCCAATCAGATTGTTTTACAAGAATTTCCTGAAGTTCGTTATCTGCCGGCTGGGGCCAATCTTGGTTTTGCCAAGGGCTATAATCGATTATTTAATTTAGCACTACAAGAAGGGGCTAAATATTTTTTAGTGATTAATCCCGACGTTGTTTTACAGCCAGTAGTTATTGAAAAATTAGTTGATTATTTAGACGCTAATCCAGAGGTGGCTGCAGTTATGCCTAAAATTTTGCGTTGGGATTTTAGTAATAATCAATTAACTGATCGGGTTGATAGTTTGGGGGTTGGTTTGACTAAGCAAGGTTCTTTTGTTGATCTTGGTCAAGGTCAATTAGATGATAAGCGTTTAGTGGAACCACAAGCGATTTTTGGTTTTACCGGTGCTGGTGTTTTAATTCGTTTGAGTGCTTTAACTTCAGTCGCCTTTGATAATGGTCAATCTGTGGAATATTTTGACGAATTGATGTTTATGTATAAAGAAGATTGTGATTTATCTTATCGTCTGCGACTGGCTGGTTGGCAGATTATGTTGTTGCCAGAGGCGGTTATTTATCATGACCGGACGGCCACTAAGGTTGGTCAATCAGCTTGGAGTCAATTGCGTTATCGTCGCCAGGAAAGTAAATTGATTCGTCAATGGTCTTATTTACATCAGTTAATGATTTTTATTAAATATTGGAATTTACCGAAAAGTTTGGCTAGTCGCTGGCAAGAATTATTTTATCAGAAAAAACGATTATTAGCGGCGATATTGTTTGAACCATTTGTTTTATCTGGTTGGCGCAAATTGTGGCAGCAAAGACATTTAATTACTGCTCGTCGCCGAGCTTTAGTTATTAAAATTAAGCCGTTGTCTTTAGAAGACTGGCGGCAATAAACCTATGCTTGATTTAGCTATTGTTACAGTACCCTTTAAGGTTAAAGAAAAACTGCGAGCCAATTTACGGCAATTATTGGCCAGTCAAGTTGATTTTAGTTTTGAAGTTTGGGCGGTAGATAATAATTCTGGTGATGGCACGGTGGAGATGTTGCGTCAAGAATTTCCGCAAGTTCATGTTATTGTTAATCCTGATAATCGTGGCTTTGCTAAAGCTAATAATCAGGCTTTGCGCGAGATTCGGGCCCGTTATGTTCTATTGCTTAATCCTGATATGTTGGTTGAGCCGGACACTTTACAGCAAATGATGGAATGGGTTGAGGTCAATCCGCAAGCGACCGTAACCGGCTGTCATTTGATAACAGAAACCGGTGAGACATTATTGCATGTTCGTCGTTTTCCAACCTTGATTGATCAATTAGCTATTGTATTAAAATTACCTCATTTTTTCCCCAATATTTTGAATAATTATTTAAGAGCTGATTTTGATTATAGTCAGCCGATGGCAGTTGATTCAATTAGGGGTGGATTTTTTTGGATTAGAGCTGATGAAACTGGTCAAGTGCCGCTTCTAGATGAGCGTTATTTTGTCTGGTTTGAAGAGGTTGATTATTGCCGTCAAATTAAGCTTTCGGGTGGTCAGGTTTGGTATACGCCAGTGGCTAATTGTCTTGATTATGTTGGCCAGAGTTTTAAACAAGTTAAACGCGGTCGGACGCAAACTTATTTTCGTCAAAGCATGATTAAATATTTTGCTAAATGGGAGCCATGCTGGCAGTCGTGGTTACTTCGCCTAGCCTGGCCAATTGGCACTAGCTTGGCAGTGATTGGCGAAAAATTTAATTTTCATGGTCGAGCTAAAACTTAATATTATGACTACTTACAAAATTGCCACTATTTTGATTAATTATAAAGAATATGCCAATAAATATTTGGGGGATTGTTGGGCTAGCTTAGAAAAGATTAAGCTGGCGACTGATGATTGGCAGATTGATCACACTATTTTTATTGTTGATAATCAATCAGATGAGGATACTTATCAAACTTTGCAGACAATGGCCCCGACAGCCCGGTTAATTCGTAACGCTACTAACGACGGTTTTGCTAAGGGCAATAATGATGCGATTGCCATGGCTATGGCCGAAGGCTGTGATTTTGTCTGGGTGCTTAATATGGATACGATTATCGAACCAGACAGTTTAGTTGAACTACTTAAATTAATGATTAATAACCAAAAAATTGGTGCAGCCCAATCATTGTTAAGATTATGGCCTGATCAAGCTTTGGTTAATAGTCTTGGTAATTCAACTCATTTTTTAGGCTATGGTTATTGTCTTGGCTATCGTCAACCAATGTCTCAACTTAATTTGGATGAGTTAAATAATCAACCGATTGCCTATCCGTCAGGCGCCTCGGTCTTGTTTCGTTTGACGGCTTTGCGCCAAGTGGGTTTATTTGATGAAACTTTTTGGATGTATAATGAAGATCAAGATTTAGGTTGGCGGTTGTGGTTAGCTGGCTGGGATTGTCGCCTGTCAGCTTATTCGCAGATTTACCATAAATATGAATTTAGCCGTAGCAGTGGTAAATACTATTGGTTAGATCGTAATCGTTTATTATCTAGTTGGAAAAATTATCATTGGTTGACGATTATTGTTTTATTGCCAGCTTTATTAATTAGTGATTTGGTTCTAGCGTTTGTATTTTGGCGAGCTGGACGGTTAAAGCATAAATTAAAGGCTTGGTGGTATTTTATTAATCCACTAAACTGGTTAAAACTAATTAAGACTAGACATCAATCACAACGATTACGACGAGTGACTGATCGATCAATAATTAAGACTTTTAGCGGTCGAATTTTATTTCAAGAAGTTGATTCACCAATTGTTAGGGTTGGTAATTGGTTTTTAAATTTGTATTGGCAAGTTATTAAATTAATTATTGTTTGGTGATATGGATATTAGCGTTTCAATTGTTAATTATTATAGTCAAAAAGTCATTTATCGTTGTTTAGAGTCATTGCGTCGGAGCAATTGGCACAATTTAGAGTATGAAATAATTTTGGTAGATAATTCTAATGAATCGGATCTAGCTGCGGTCATTGCTAAGGATTGGCCGGAGGTTCGCTATATTGCCAATAGTAATACTGGTTATGGTGCCGGTAATAATTTAGCTTTAAAGCAATCATTGGGTAAATATTTTTTAATAATGAACCCAGATACAGTGGTTGAGTCAGATTCAATTTGGCATCTTTATAGTTTTATGGAAAGTCATCCGCAGGTTGGGGTAGTTGGTCCTGGTCAGCGCAATCTTGATGGTAGTCGTCAGGCTTCTTGCTATCGTTGGCATCGATTGATTACTCCATTTTGTCGTCGCTGGCCATGGCTGTCAAGATTTTCTTTGGTCAAAAATGAATTAAGCCGGTTTTTATTAACTGATATTAATTTAGAACAATCTTGTTCAGTTGATTGGTTATTAGGGTCATTTTTATTGGTTAGAGCGGCGGCGATGCGTCAAGTTGGTTATTTTGATGAACGTTATAAGCTCTATTTTGAAGACACTGATTTATGTCGTCAATTATGGTATTATGGTTGGCAGGTTGTTTATTTTCCGTTAGTTGAAGTTTTGCATAATCATCAACGAGCCAGTGCTCAATTAGCTTGGTATAAGGTTCTAAATAATCGAGTTGGACGGCAACATACTTCATCTTGGATTAAATATCTTTTGAAATGGGGTCCGTTTGCTTCAACTCATATTCCTAAAATTAAATAAAATCATGCGTAAAATTACTAAAGCCATTTTACCGGTTGCCGGTTTTGGCACCAGGTTTTTACCAGCCACCAAAGCTCAACCTAAAGAAATGTTGCCGGTAGTTGATAAGCCGGCCATTCAATACTTAGTTGAAGATGCTGTAGCAGCTGGTATTGAGGAAATAATCTTTGTAACTGGTCGAGGTAAACGAGCTATTGAAGATCATTTTGATTATTCATTTGAGCTAGATAAAACTTTAGTTGAAAAAAATAAATTAGAACTAGTTAAGCAAGTCCGTCAGATTTCGCAGATGGCTAAATTTTCCTATGTTCGTCAGCCATTGCCACTAGGTGATGGTCATGCTTTATCTTGTGCGGCTCATTTAGTCTATGATGAACCAATTCTAGTTATGTTTGGTGACACTCTTTATGATGCAGTTGAAGGACCAGCTAGCCAGGTTTTAAGAACTTTTGCCAAATATGGTGACCCAGTGATTGGTTTGTCAGCCGTACCTAAACACGAGGTTGATAAATTTGGGGTGATTGATGGAATAGCTTTAGATGATCGTGTTTATGAAATTAAAAAATTCATTGAAAAACCAACGCCTGATCAAGCTCCATCTAATTTAGCAGCAGTTGGTATTTATGTTATAACTCCAGAAGTTTTTTCAGTTTTATCCAAAATGAAGCCACGGCTTAATGGTGAATTAAGATTAGCGGATGCTTTTAGCCAAATGTTAGCCGATGGTCGGCCTCTATATGGTCAAGAACTTATTGGGACCTGGTTGGATACTGGTGATAAACTTGGTTTTATTAAAGCAACTATTCAATTAGGATTGAAAAATCCAGAGATTGGGGCTGATTTAAAAAAGTTTATTAATGGACTATTATAGATCTAGTGAAAATAATCCGGTTGTTGAGGCGATTTGTCCGTAAAAATAGAGAGTGTTTGCTTTTTTGTTAATTGCTGATAATCCTAATTGATCAACATCGGCTAGTTTCCAGATAGAGCGATTTTGTCGATCATCTAGTTCAATTAGTTGCCAGCCCTGATTATGTCCAAAGATTAGATAATTTGAGGTATCAGGTAGACAAATTAATTGATCAATTGATTGGCTGAATCGACCAAGCAGGGTGGTAGTTTTTTTATCTAAATCGGCTAACCATAATTCAAATTGCTTAGTATAGGCAATTTTTTTATCTGGTAATTGACAAGCTAGTCGAATAAAACGGCTGTCTAACCAATTGTCAGCTAGGCTTTTTTCGTCCAGTAAGGCGGTGATGGTGCTAGTTGTTAAATTTTTATTAGCTAAATTAAGATCAGACTGATCAGTTGGCCAATCGACTGTTGTTAGATTACTGCCAAGTGGTAGGTCAGCTAATTGTTGTGGATTAGACTGTTTAAATAAGCGAATATTTTTAGCAAAAGTAGTTTCGGCTGGTCGAATGACTAGGGTTTTTTGCCAGTTATGATAACCAGTTAGTGATAGATTAATATGATAACTACCTGGTCTTAAATTTTTTAATTTAATTGGAGTAATTAGTTCTTTGGGCTTACCTAACCAAGCTTTTATTTCTTCAATATTGATTAAAGCCCCACTTGGTTCAGTTTTTATTTCTAAAAGTCCGGTTCGTTCTAATTTTAAATAACGCCAATTGATATGATAGCCAGCGGCGTATGTTAAAATTAGTGGAGTGATAACTAAAAACAATAGAATGAAAAGCCTGGAAAGCCACAGACGTTGGCGAGCAGTCATAATTATTATTCTGATTTTTCAATATCAGCCCCGATTGCTAATAATCTTTCAGCTATTTTTTCATAGCCTCGTTCAATTTGGTAAATATTGTCTATTTCGGTTCGACCCTGGGCAATTAAAGCGGCTATAACCATAGCCATTCCGGCTCTGAGATCCGGTGAGGTTAATTTGCGGCCATGCAAGGCAGTGGGACCATTAATGACTACTCGGTGTGGGTCACACATGATAATATTAGCACCCATTTGGGTTAACATATCCGTAAACAAAAGACGACGATCATAAATCGTTTCATGGATAGTGCTAGACCCCTGAGCTTGGGTCATTAAAACCGTATAAGGAGACTGAAGATCAGTTGGGAAGCCGGGATATTCATGAGTTTTGATGCTGTAGGCTTTAATATTTTTGCTCGGTAGCATTTTTAGCCAACTCTCACCTTGTTCAAAATTGACTCCTTGTTTACGAAAGATATTTAATAAGCTATCAATATGACTGGGGTAACAATCAGTAATTAAAAGCTCTGACTGGCTAGCTGCGGCTAATAAGGCGAAAGTACCAGTTTCTATTCGATCAGGAATAACTGTAAAAGATCCACCACCAATTGACTGGACGCCGTCAATAATAATAGTGGGAGTACCGGCTCCGCTGATTTTAGCACCCTGATTATTCAGATAATCGGCCAGAGCAATTATTTCTGGTTCCATGGCACAGTTTCTTAAAATCGTTTGACCATCAGCCAATGTAGCGGTCATCATTAATTCTTCTGTTCCAGTAACGCTAATCGTGGTAAAAAAATAGTCAGCTCCTTTAAGTTTAGTGGCTGATAGGTTGTAAAAACCATCAGAGAATTCAATTTTAGCACCAAATGCCTTAAAACCCTCTAAAAATAAATCAATTGGTCTGGTTCCAGCACCAATTACACAACCACCTGGATGAGGAAAACTAACCTGTCCGTTACGAGCTAAAATTGGGCCAACAAACATTATCGAAGCCCGCAGCTTATTAGCTAATTCGGTTGGAATTCGGGTATTACTTAAGTTTTTAGTTTGAATTTGACAATGATCCCCTTGTTGTTTAATTGATCCGCCTAGTGATTCAATAATTTCTAACGATCGCTTAATATCTTCAATATCTGGTAAATTGTCAATTAAAATAGTTTCATCAGACAATAAACTGGCTGGAATAATTTTTAAAGCTGAATTTTTGGCTCCACCAACTCTAATTTGACCAGCTAAGGGTCTTTGTCCATTAATAATGAATTTTCCCATAAAATAATTATTAGCTTTAATATCATCATAGACCACTTTGTTGATTCTTTCAACTTATGTTAAACTGATAAAAGTTAGGTTAGATTAATTAATTTAAGATATGTCTTTACATTGTCCAATAAGGCATTGGCGTCGTTTATTGTCAATTGCTATTTTTTTAATTGTCGGCTTGTTCGTCGGTTTTTTGTTTGGTCTAGCTTATGGACAAAAATCAATGTTGGCCAGACGATTAACCGATGCTCAATCAGTTTTTTTAGGCAAAGTTAGTGGGCTTTATCAATCCGATCAATCTGGACGGTTGGCCAACGATATTGATTTTAAATTATTTTGGCAGACCTGGGATTTATTGAGAGATAATTATGTTGATCAAAATCAATTGACTGATAAACAAATGTTTTATGGTGCCTTAAAAGGTTTGGTTGGTTCGATTGGTGATCCTTATACTGTTTTTATGAACCCAGAAGATGCTAAAATGTTTGCTGAAGATTTATCGGGTAGTTTTTCTGGGATTGGTGCTGAGGTTGGTCTGCGTAATGATATAATAACTATTATTGCTCCTTTATCAGAGACTCCGGCTGAGCGGGCTGGCTTGCGATCAGGTGACAAGGTTTATGCAATTGACCAACAATCAACCGTTGGGTTAACTGTCGATGAGGCTGTTAAGAAAATTCGTGGACCTAAAGATAGTCCAGTGACACTAACTATTTCTCGAAATGGTGACAAACTTCGCGATATTATTATCACTCGCGACATAATTGTAGTCAAAAGTGTTAAGTCAAATTATGATCAATCAACTGGAATTTATACTATTACTATTAATAATTTTAATGCCGATACAGATTCGCTATTTCGAGAAGCAGTTGTGGATATTCAAGTTAAAAAACCACGTGGCTTGATTATTGATTTACGCAATAATCCTGGTGGTTATCTTGATTCAGCAGTAAATATAGCCAGTTATTGGATTAATAGTGGAGTTATTGTTAATGAACAATTTTCTAATCAACCAGCTCAGCCGCAATTGGCTCGTGGACTTGGTCAATTAGCTGAGTTACCAACTGTGGTTTTAATTAATCAAGGCAGTGCTTCAGCCTCGGAGATAGTTGCTGGGGCTTTAATGGATTATGATAAAGCGACGACGGTTGGTAAAACTACTTATGGCAAGGGCTCAGTCCAGGTGGTCCGTGACTTAGTCGATGGATCTATGATTAAAATAACTACTGCCAAATGGTTGACTCCTAATGGAACATCGATCAATGACAAGGGGATTATTCCTGACATTGAAGTTGATTTTACTGAGGATGATTTTAATCAAAACATTGATCCGCAATTATCTAAAGCCGAGCAAATTTTATTGGATAATCTTAAGTAAGAAGTAAGTAAGAAGTTAGATTGATAAATTTAAAAACATCGCCAAATGGCGATGTTTTTAAATTATCCGATTATAATAATATTAATTAACCTCAACAATTTTAGTTGATTTTAATTGATTATCAAAACGACGCAATTTTTTAGTACGAAATTTTATTTGACCAGCCATAGTAGCAAATAGAGTATGATCATTACCAACGGCTACATTATTGCCGGCGCGATATTTGGTGCCACGTTGGCGAACGATAATCGACCCAGCTTTAGCTATTTGGCCATCTTGTAATTTAATTCCTAGTCGCTGACTTTGTGAATCGCGACCTAGCGATGTTGATCCTCCGGCTTTTTTGTGTGCCATAGTATTTAACTAATAAACTGTAAAAAAATTAGCTTTGTCAAGCTGAGCATTACTATAACAAAGGGAAGTCAGCTTGTCAATTGTTGAGTCTTTGATATAATGTTATTATCTTTTAGATTTTAAAATAAAGTCATGTCTAAAAAAATCGCAAGCAGTTTATTCAATCGTTGGTTGATTATTCTTTTGTTTATTTTTGCGATATTCATGGTTTTTCATAATAGTTTTAATTATCTTGATCCTGATTTCGGTTGGCATTATCAAGTTGGTCAAGAAATTTGGCAAAATCGGCAAGTACCTAAGATTGAGCATCATCTTTTTCCAATTGCCGGTCAATCTTGGGTTGACCATGAGTGGTTATCTAATTTAACCGTTTATGTTTTATTTGAATTAGGCGGTTATTTTTTAGTTAGTCTTTTATTTGTTGGTTTAGTAATTTTAGCTTGGTATTTATTAGCTAAACAAACAATAAAATATTGGCTTGATAATCAGGCCAGTTCTTTATTTTTTTGGCTTATTTTATTTATTGGCCTTCGGGCTTGTTTACCTCATTTTGGTATTAGAATTCAAGAAGTTACTGTATTATTCTTATTGATTTTAAATATTTGGCTTCATCGAGTTGTTCGTCAACGTTATTGGCCGATTTGGCAAATTTGGGTTATACCGATATTGTTCTGGTGGTGGGCCTCGCTGCACGGTGGCTTTTTAATTGGTTTAGTTGCTCTATTGGCTTGGATTGTCTTTCGTTTAATTATTTATTATTGGGCACGCTACCGTCAAATTAAGCGACAAATCAATGTTTTGCCAATGAAAGTAATTGGCCGATCGATTTTAACCGCCGTTCTTTCAATAATTGCCACTTGTTTAACTCCGTATGGTCTTAAGCTGTACGACTTTTTATCTGATTATTATAGTAATAATGCTTATCTTTGGATTATTGAAGAATGGTTACCAATTACTCGGGCAGTTTGGAGTTGGCGAATGTTGTATATGTTGGTGTTTGGCTTGGTTATTGTCTTATTAATTTTTCATTGGCGGGCTCGACAAAATAAAGCAGACCGTCAAGTTATTAATTGGTTGATTAACCAAGATTGGTGGGTTTTATTATTTTCGAGTATTTTATTTGTAGCCGCTTGGCGATCGCTTAGGCATTTTCCTTTATTTTTTATTATTTCGTTTCCTTGGGTGGCTGGATTTTTTTGGCAGTCTTGGCAAGATCGTTGTTTTAATCCAGCCCACTGGTCAATTTATTTAAAAATTTTAATTGTATCGGTTTTATTGTTGTCAACTATTTCTATGGCTATTGCTACTCAGTGGAGTAATCGTCCAGTAGAGGATTATTGTCATAGTTATCCTTGTGCAGCTATAAATTATTTAAAACAATCTCCCTATAAGAATTGGCCAACCATGGTTGATTATGGTTGGGGTGGTTTTTGGTATTGGTATTGGCCAGATAAGCCGATTTTTATTGATGGTCGTTTACCGCAATATTCTTGGCGCAATCGTAGTTTAATCGAACATTACGGTCGATTTTTTAATGAGTCTGATATTAAAAATGCTTTGGCTGATTATGATTTATCGGTAGTAGCTATAGCTCAACCGCGACCGGTTAGTTATAATTGGTTAGAAAGCTGGTTATTTGGTTGGGGGCAAAAAGTTAATGATTATGATAGTTTTTCTGAGACTATGCGTCGAGCGATGCTTAAAATGCCAGCTTGGCAACTAGTTTACTCAGATGCGACAGCAATGATTTATGTCCAACAATAAAAGATTGAGACTAGATCTTTGTTTACCAGTTTATAATGAGGAGGCAATTCTATCGGCCAATATTAAACGAGTTATTGATTTTTTAACTGAACGTGATCGGGGGATTGATTGTCGAGTAATTATTTTAATTAATGGTTCGATTGATCAATCAGCGATTATTGCTCAGCAATTGGCTCAGCAATGGCCCAGTTTAATTGATTTTGTTAATTATTCGATAATTGGCAAAAGTCGAACGTTAATCGCCTATGCTGACAGTAGTCAGGCTGATTGGTGGGGCTTTATGGATATTGATTTAGCCACAGATTTAAGAAATTTAGATGATTTTTTTAATTTAATTATTAATCAATCTGCTGACTTGTTAATTGCTTCTCGTTTGATTGTTGGTAGTTCTTGTTCTCGTAGTTGGACTAGGAAATTAATCTCGATTGTGTATAATCGATTAACTCATTTTTATTTAAAAACTGGCGTTAAAGATCATCAATGCGGCTGTAAGTTTATTAGTCAATCATGGTGGCGAACCCTGCGACCATATTTGCAAGATTCTCGTTGGTTTTTAGATACTGAAATGATTGCTTGGACTAATAAGCTTGGTGGTAAAACAATTGAAGTACCAGTTGATTGGACTGATAACCGTTATCAATTTCGACCAACTAAAATAAAATTATTTCGTGATATTATTGATTTTTTGATTAATTTATATCTTTTACGACGACGACTCAACGCTAATAATTTTAAATAAATTTAGTTTTGAATCTTTGATTGATTTAAATGCTTGCCTTTTTAATTTTTTTTTGATAAAGTTGAGCCAGCAATTTTGCGATTGTTATTTTTGCGCCGTTAGCTCAGTTGGTAGAGCAACTGCCTTTTAAGCAGATGGTCACTGGTTCGAGTCCAGTACGGCGTACTAGGATAGGAAAATCACTAAACGCTAAGTGTTGGTGGTTTAAAAGAGTTTTTTAAAATAAAAAGGAGGTGGTAACCATGAAAAAATGGTTTATCACGTCATTGTGGGTTTGGTTGCGTGATCAAGCCTATTACCTGGTTACTGTTTTTGCGGTTGTTAAATTAGCGGTGGGTTATTTTGCTCATCTGGCTGGTTTTTGGATTGACCCAACCATTCGTCATCGTTTGGTTGGCTTACCTCAATTTCGAGTGTCGGCTGTAGTGGTTATATTTCAATTATTGTTATTAGCCGTTGGTTTGACTAAGCTCTGTCGGTCTAATTTGCCAAAAAGATGGTCGGTGCCAGCAATTGCTGGTTGGCTAGGACTTATTGGCGTGGTATTATTGTCTGGCTGGCTGTTATTAATTGCCTTAGTTTGCTTTTATGCTGGTGTTGTTTATCACTGGCGTAAAACTTAATCGGCCTGCTCAATATCTATTGGTCAGGCTTTTTTATTTTTCTGGGCTTGCCAAGCTATATAAAATATTCTAACATAGGTTTTAGGCCACCCTAGCTCAGTTGGCAGAGCAACGGTTTTGTAAACCGTAGGTCGTCGGTTCGAACCCGACGGGTGGCTCATTAAATAAAATAACTCCCAATTGGGAGTTATTTTTATTGTTGACAATTAAATCTGGTTAATTACTAACTATTGTTTTTCTTCGGCTTTTTCCATTTTTTTAGCAGTCTTTAAACAACTAGTGCAAACTTTAATAGTACCACCATCAATTTTGCAACTTTGGAGATTAATGCCTTGGCGGCGGAGGGTTTTAATATTGGAGTGAGAACGACTGGCGCCCTTGGTGGCGCTACGTTGGCAAATATCGCATTGCTTAGCCATAATTTTAAATTTATAATCAAAAATAAGCTAATCTACTGATTAGTCTTGATTCACCATAGCAAGTTTTGCTAAAATAATCAAGACATGTTAATCTTGATGTCAGTTAACCCTCAATTTATGATTAGTTTATTTCAGATTATTATTTTTTTATTATCGGCAATTTTGCATGAATATGGTCATGCTTGGATGGCCTTGCGATTAGGCGACGATACCGCCGAACGAGCCGGTCGTTTAACTCTTAATCCATTGGTTCATTTAGATATGTTTGGGTCCTTGTTATTACCAGGCATGCTTATTTTGACTGGCTCACCAGTGATTTTTGGCTATGCTAAACCCGTGCCAATCAATTTAAATAATTTGCGGGGCGGATTGACTGGACAGGCTAAGGTAGCTCTAGCTGGGCCGGCAGCTAATTTCTTTTTAGCCATAACAGCGGCCTTAGCTATTAGATATTTGGCTGGCGGATTAAATTCAGGCTGGGGTGGCTTATTAGCCTTGGTGGTAGTGATTAATTTAGTTTTAATGATTTTTAATCTTTTACCAATACCACCACTTGATGGTTCAAAAATTTTAGCTACGATTTTACCCGAGTCATGGCGTTATCCTTATTTATCGACTGAACGATGGGGGTTTTTTGTTTTATTAGCGATAATGTTAACTTGGCCACAATTACTTCGTTACCCGATCAATTGGCTACTTGGACTATTGCTCTAAACATAGTGGCTTGACTTACCGATTTGTTTCTGCTAAATTAATAAGCAACTAAGCACAATTCCTGGCGTGAGTTGCCAGATTTATTTTAATTTTTAAGAAGAAAACTTAGGTTTTTATTGTTATTATGCCAACTATTAACCAGTTGATTCGCAAGCCTCGCAAGACGGTTAGCCAAAAAAGCAAGTCACCAGCCATGCAAATAACTATGGATTCATTGCATCGCAAAAATAATTTTATCCAACAGGGTGCTCCTTTTAAGCGTGGTGTTTGTTTAAAAGTAACTACTACTACACCAAAAAAACCAAACTCAGCTTTGCGTAAAATTGCTCGTGTGCGTTTGTCTAATGGTATGGAAGTTACCGCTTATATTCCTGGTGTCGGTCATAACCTCCAAGAGCATTCTATTGTTTTGGTTAAGGGTGGTCGAACCAAGGATTTACCCGGTGTTCGTTACAAGGTTATTCGTGGTGTTTATGATACCCAAGGAGTTGATGGTCGTCGCCAGAGCCGTAGTCTCTATGGCGCTAAAGCTCCTAAAGCTTAAGCTATTTTTGTTGATATTATATGAGAGGAAAACAGGCACCTAAACGAGAAATCGTCGGCGATCCAAAATATAATGATTTGGAGATTGCTAAATTCATTAATTATTTAATGAGAGACGGTAAAAAAACAACTGCTGAGCGGATTGTTTATGATTGTTTTGACTTATTAAAAGAAGAAACCAAGCAAGAGCCACGGCATATCTTTAATAAGGGGCTAAAAATGATTTGTCCTTTAGTGGAAATTCGTGGCCGTCGAGTTGGTGGCGCTAATTATCAGGTACCTCATCAGGTGCGTGGTGAGCGTCGTTTTACTTTGGGTTGTCGTTGGTTGATTACCGCTGCTCGAGCTCGTAAGGGACGATCAATGGCTGAAAAATTAGCGGCTGAAATTTTAGATAGTATTAAAGGGGAGAGCGCTTCAGTTAAAAAGAAGTTGGATGTTCATCGTATGGCTGAAGCCAATAAGGCTTTTGCTCATTTTGCTCGCCACTAGTTTTTTAAAAACCGACTAGTCTTAATTTCAGTCAGTCGGTTTTTTTACCCTCAATTTTTTATTTATTTAAATCTTTATGCGTGAATTTAAGCTAGAAAACACCAGAAATATAGGAATCATGGCTCATATTGATGCTGGTAAGACTACTTTTACCGAGCGGGTTTTATTTTATACTGGCAAAAAGCACAAGATTGGCGAGACCCATGATGGTCAAGCTGATATGGATTGGATGGAGCAGGAAAAAGAGCGTGGTATTACCATTACTTCAGCGGCTACAACCTGTTTTTGGAAAAATAATCGGATTAATATTATTGATACCCCAGGTCACGTTGATTTTACTGTAGAAGTAGAGCGATCTTTGCGTGTTTTAGATGGTGCTGTAGCGGTTTTTGATGGTGCCGCTGGAGTGGAGCCTCAATCAGAAACGGTTTGGCGTCAGGCTGATAAGTATCAGGTTCCTAGATTATGTTTTGTCAATAAGATGGACAAAATGGGGGCTGATTTTATTATGAGCTTAAATTCAATTCGTGATCGTTTGAATTCTAAGGCAGTGGCTATTCAATTACCGATTGGTGCTGAAGAAACTATGCGGGGCATTGTTGATTTATTGACTCAAAAAGCGTTTGAATTTAAAGGGCAAAACGGTGAACAGATTGTTGAAATTGATATTCCAGCCGACATGGCTGATAATGTTGCTAAATTTCGTCATGAAATGATTGAAAAAATTGTTGAATTAGATGAAAGCTTGACTGAGAAATATCTTAATGGTGAAGAAATAAATTTAGAAGATCTTAAAAAAGCTTTACGCAAGGGTGTTATTATTAATGAAATTTATCCAGTTCTTTGTGGTACGGCTCTTAAAAATATTGGTATCCAACATGTTTTAGATGCGGTTAATGATTATTTACCGTCTCCATTAGATTTGCCAGAAATTGAAGCTCATGAAGCGGCTGATAATACCAAGAAAATTGTAGTCAATCCTGATGATAATGGTCCATTTGTGGCGTTAGCTTTTAAAATAGCAACTGATCCATTTGTTGGTCGTTTATGTTTCGTCCGAGTTTATAGTGGCGTTTTGCGATCTGGTTCTTATGTTACCAATTCAGCTAATGGTCGTAAGGAACGTATTGGTCGTTTAGTTCGTATGCATGCTAATCATCGTGAAGAAATTAATGAAATTTATGCTGGTGATATTGCCGCGGTGATTGGCCTTAAAGAGACGGTTACTGGTAATACTCTTTGTGATGAAGGTAAGCAGATTTGTTTAGAGTCGATTGTTTTCCCGGAACCAGTTATTAAGATTGCTGTTGAGCCAAAAACTAAAGCTGACCAAGAAAAAATGGGCGTGGCCTTATCTCGTTTGGCTGAAGAAGATCCGACTTTCCGGGTTGAAACTGACGAAGAGACTAGTCAGACCCTTATTTCGGGTATGGGTGAATTGCATCTAGATATTATTGTTGATCGGATGAAGCGAGAGTTTAGTGTTGAAGCTAATGTTGGCCAACCACAAGTTTCTTATCGTGAAACTATTCGTCAATCAGCTGAATCCGAGGGTAAATATATTAAACAATCTGGTGGTCGCGGGCAGTATGGCCATTGTTGGCTTCGTTTATCACCACAAGAGGAAGGGCAGGGTTCTGAATTTGCTGATGAAGTTAAGGGCGGTGTTATCCCTCGTGAATATATTCCAGCCATTGAAAAAGGTTTTAAAGAGGCACTTGACAAAGGTGTTATTGCTGGCTATCCAATGGTGGATATTAAATGTGCAGTCTATGATGGTTCATATCATGAGGTTGATTCTAATGAGGCTGCTTTTAAAATGGCAGCGATAATGGCTTTTAAAAATGCTTGTCGTAATGCTCATCCGGTATTATTAGAACCAGTTATGAAGGTGGAAGTTACTACCCCGGAAGAGTATATGGGTAGTGTGATTGGTGATTTAAATGCCAAGCGTGGTCAGATTGACCATATGTCAGATCGTGGTAAACTGAAAGTAGTGGATGCTAAAGTTCCATTAGCAGAAATGTTTGGTTATGCCACTCAGCTTCGATCAATGAGTCAAGGTCGAGCCAATTATAGTATGGAGTTTTTACATTATAGCGAAGTACCGCGCAATGTCGCCGAACAGATTATCGGCAAGTCCGGTAAGTAATTAAGCGACTAGCTGGCGTGGCTTAACATAATAAATTAAGCCTATGATTAATAATTTTGAACAGATTCTGCGTTTGGCACGATTAACTGGTGATCGGTTGATTATTGCTGATCAGCAAGATCCGGCCGACAGCCTAGTTGTTTTATCGTTAGTTGATTATGAAAAATTATTAGCTGAAGCCGGCTTGACAAAAGGTCAAGGCTTTGCTAAAGTAGACAATAATGTTGCCAGCCCAGAGGCTGGTGATGTTGCTGTCAAGTCTAATTTTGTAGAAAAGATTGATAGTAGTAAAAAATCGCCATGGTCGATTCCGGCCAGCCGGCAAGTATTTAAAGAATAAATAATTAAGTAAATTTTTAATAAAAGTATAACCAGCCAGCCGATTGGCTAGCTGGATTTAATCAAGAAACTATGACTGACAAGTACGAACGCAGTAAGCCCCATGTCAATGTTGGCACTATCGGCCACGTTGATCATGGTAAAACTACTTTGACTGCGGCTATTTTGACCGTTTTAACTGCTGCTGGTCGCAAGACTAGCCAGAGAAGCGTTGATCAAATCGACTCAGCTCCTGAAGAAAAAGCTCGTGGAATTACGATTGCCACTGCTCATGTAGAGTATGAATCAGAAAAACGCCATTATGCTCATGTTGATTGTCCAGGTCACGCTGATTATGTTAAAAACATGATCACTGGTGCTGCTCAGATGGATGGTGCTATTTTAGTGGTTTCAGCGACTGATGGCCCGATGCCTCAGACTCGCGAACATATTTTATTAGCCAGACAAGTTGGTGTTCCTTATATTATCGTTTTCTTGAATAAGTGCGATATGGTTGAGGATAAAGAATTGATTGATTTGGTTGAAGAAGAAGTTCGTGATTTATTAAAGAAATATAATTTCCCTGGTGATACCACTCCAATTATTAGAGGATCAGCTTTGCAGGCTTTGCAGAATCCAACTGGTGAATATGTTAAGGCTATTCATGAATTAGTTGAATCATTAGATTCTTATATTCCTGAACCTCAGCGTCAGATTGACAAAGATTTCTTAATGCCGATTGAAGATATTTTCTCTATTGAAGGACGTGGTACTGTGGTTACTGGTAGAATTGAGCGTGGTATCGCTAAAGTTAGTGATGAGGTAGAATTAGTTGGACTAGGTGATACCCGCAAGATTGTTATTACTGGTATTGAGATGTTTAATAAGTCACTAGACCAAGGTATGGCCGGTGACAATGCTGGTATTTTGTTGCGTGGTATTAAGAAAGATGAAGTTGAACGTGGTCAGGTTTTGGCCAAGTCTGGCTCCATTACTCCTCATACTGAGTTTGAATCTGAGATTTATGTTTTGACTAAAGAAGAAGGTGGTCGTCACAAGCCATTTTTCAAAGGATATAAACCACAATTTTATATTCGAACCACTGATGTAACTGGTGAAATTGAGTTGCCTGAGGGTACCGAAATGGTTATGCCTGGTGATACAATTACTTTAAAGGTTAAGTTGATTACCCCGATTGCCATGGAAGAAAAAATGCACTTTGCCATTCGTGAAGGTGGACGCACTGTTGGCGCCGGAGTTGTCTCCAAGATTATTAAATAGAAGATAGATAGTCCTGCTGTCCGCTTTTGGCGGCAGGATTATTCTGTTTTTTAATAGAACAATAAACAGCTAAAAACATGCCTGACAAAAAAGCCGCACCTGCCGACTATAAGCAGAGAATCAGAATAAAAATTCGTGCCTTTGATCACAAGATCATTGATCAGTCGACCAAGACGATTATTGATACTGTTCAACGCACCGGAGCTAAGATTTATGGACCGATACCCTTACCGACTGAAAAGAAGAAGTATACCGTCAACAGCTCTACTTTTGTTCATAAGAATGCTCGTGACCAGTATGAGATGCGTATCCACAAGCGTTTATTGGATATTATCGATCCGGCTAGCAAGACTGTTGAGTCATTGATGAATTTAAGTTTACCAGCCGGAGTTGATTTAGAAATTAAGATGTAAAAATACCAAATTTTTGGTTTTTTAGATAAATTTAGCCCGATCAGGGCTTGGAAAACCTTGCTAATATAATTTAGCGATAAGTCTCCAAGCAGTTAGTCGGTCTGATAGGAGAAAATTTTCGAGAAATTCAGTTTAACAAAATCTAATTTAGCCCTCTTTTTTATATGGCTTGATTTTGGAGCACTGGTTTTATCGAAAACCAGCTTTTATTTTTTAAGGGATTCGGTTATGAAGTTTATTTTAGGCAAAAAATTGTCCATGACCCAAATTTGGCGAAATGATTTTGTCGTCCCGGTTACTTGTATCCAGGTGGAACCTTGTGTTATTACTCAGGTTAAAACCGCCCAGCGCGATGGTTATCGAGCGGTGCAATTGGCGACTGGTCGTCGACAAGTCAAAAATATTGCCAAGCCGCAACGCGGTCATTTTGGTCAATGGGGCAATTTTCAATACCTGCGAGAATTTAATTTGGATCAAGAATCATCTAAGTCTGAAGAAGGCTGGCAAGCTGGCCAACAGGTTTCTTTGAAGAGTTTTGTCCCGGGTGATCGAGTACAAGTGACTTCGACTAGCAAGGGAAAAGGTTTTCAGGGTGGTGTCAAACGTCATGGTTTTCATGGTCAAGGACGGACTCATGGTGTTAAGGATCAGCAAAGAATGCCTGGTTCAGTTGGTGCTACCGGCCCAGCTCATATTTTTAAAGGCACGCGCATGGCTGGCCGTATGGGTGGTGGACAAGTGACTGTTAAGAATTTGGAAGTAGTCGAAATTGATGAAATAAAAGGTTATATTTATTTACGCGGTGCCGTTCCTGGTTGGCGTAATGGTTGGGTAGCTATTGCTGGTAGTGGTGAAGTGATTATTGATCAGCCAGTATCATCAAAAGAAGATAATCAGGTTGAAGAAAAGGACCAGTCAGAAGTTGAGGTGGCTGAAGTAACTGAAGCAATTGTTGATCAGCTTATTGAAACTGATGATGTTCCAGTGGAATCAAATGAACCAGAACCAGAGCAGTCAACTGAAGATCAAGAGACTACGTTAAAAGTAAGTTAACCGTTATGATTAAATATAAAGTTTACAATCAACAAGCTGAAATTATTGGTGAGCAAGAGCTAACCGATGAGGTTTTTGGCTTGACCGTTAACCCAGCCTTGGTCCATCAAGCCATGGTTGCTCAGTTAGCTAATACCAGATCAGTAATTGCTGATACCAAAGATCGTAGTGAAGTTAGAGGTGGTGGTAAGAAGCCTTGGAAACAAAAAGGAACTGGTCGAGCTCGAGCTGGATCTAATCGTAGCCCGTTATGGACTGGTGGTGGTATTACTTTTGGTCCAACCAATGATCGTAATTTTTCTCAAAAAATTAATAAGAAAATGTTGAGTAAGGCCATTTGTATGGTGTTTAGTGATCGAGCTGCTAGTGGTGATTTAATTATTGTTGATCAATTAGCGGCTAAAGATAGTAAGACTAAAGATTTACAAGTGACGATTGAAAAATTATTAGCTACTAATGAACAGGGTAGCCAAGTTGTTCATCCACGAGTTTTATTGCTGACTGGTCCAAGTGTCGAGTCAATTAAACTGGCTGGCCGCAATTTGCCGCGTGTTCAGGTGCTTAATGGTCAAAATATAAATGTTGTTAGCCTTTTGCGAGCCCGTAAATTTATTATCAGTCAACAGGCTATCAGTGAACTGCAACAGCGTTACGGCGCCAAAACAGTTTAATAATTGATATCAGTATGGAAAAGAAAAATATTACCAATAATGATCAAGTAGTTGATACCCAGATTACTAAGGCCGATCAGCAAGTTTTACGTAAAGGTCAATTAGCTGGAATTTTGGTTAAACCAGTGGTTACTGAAAAGGCTGCCGCTGCCAATCAGCTTAATCAATATGTTTTTGCGGTGGCTTTAAAATCCAACAAAATTGATGTAGCCAAAGCGGTCCAAGCTTTTTATGGCATTGAACCGGTGTCGGTTAATATTATTAATGTTACTGGTAAAAAGGTGGTCCGTGGACGAGTTAAAGGACAACGCAATAATTGGAAAAAGGCGATTGTTACTTTACCGGCCGGTAAGACTATTCAGATTTACGAGGGCGTTTAATTTTACTAAAGTTAAGTCAAGATTATGGCTATCAGAAAAGTCAAACCGATAACACCTGGCCTGCGCGGCGCTAGTTTTGATAACTTTAGCGATATTACTAGCACTACGCCAGAGCGAAAATTATTGATTATTCGCAAGCAACATAGTGGTCGTAATAACCAGGGTAAAATTACCGTTCGCCATCGTGGCGGCGGCCATAAGCGTTATATTAGAATTATTGATTTTAAACGCAATAAATTTGATATTCCTGGTAAAGTAGTGACGATTGAGTATGATCCTAATCGTGGCGCTAGACTAGCTTTGATTAATTATGCTGATGGTGAAAAGCGCTATATTATTGCACCAGTTGATTTGAAGGTTGGTGATCAGATTTTAAGTTCTAAGAAATTAATTGAAATAAAAACTGGTAATGCTTTGCCATTGGAATATATCCCAGCTGGTATGCCAGTTTATAATGTTGAATTAAGACCTGGTTTTGGTGGTAAATTAGCCAGAGCAGCTGGTAATTCAATTTATGTAATGGGTATTGATAAAAAATCAGCCCAATTAAAAATGCCATCAGGTGAAATTCGTTTAGTCGATAAAACTTGTTTGTGTACAGTTGGTCAGGTCAGTAATCCCGATATTGCTAGAATTAATTTGGGTAAAGCGGGACGAAGTCGTCATTTAGGTATTCGTCCGACTGTTCGAGGTTCAGCCATGAACCCAACCGATCATCCTCATGGTGGTGGTGAAGGTAATCAGCCAATTGGTTTGAAATATCCTAAGACTCCTTGGGGTAAGCATGCTTTGGGGGTTCGTACCCGTAACCCAAAGGCGGCCAGTAATTCTCTAATTATTCAGCGCCGTAAGAAAAAGCGTTAAATTTGTTAATTAATTGATCAGCATATGTCAAGAAGCTTAAAGAAAGGCCCTTATATTAATGAGCGATTAATTGCCAAGATTAAAAAATTGGCGATTGGCGATAAAACCATTATTAAAACTTGGGATCGTTCCTGTACGATTACTCCAGAAATGATTGGTTTTACCTTAGGTGTTCATAATGGTCGCCAACATACACCAGTTCTAGTTAATGAGAACATGATTGGCCACAAATTAGGTGAATTTTCCCCGACCCGTAAATTTGTTAGTCACGGTGGTAAGATGGCTAAAACTCAGGCCAAGGGCAAATAATTTAGTTATTTAATTGATTCAGTATATGGAGATTACCGCGCAAGCTAAATATGTCCGTGTGTCGCCTCGCAAGGCCGGCTTAGTCGCTGGACTGGTTCGTGGCCGTCAAGCCAACGAAGCCCTGGCTCAATTGAAGTTTGTCAATAAAAAAGCTGGCCGATTTGTTAGCAAATTATTGAAATCAGCCATGGCCAATGCCAAACATAATTATGATATTGCCGCTGATAATTTATTGATTAAGCAAATTTGGGTTGGTAAGGGGGCTACTTTTCATCGTTGGATGCCTAAAGCGCATGGACGAGCCACCCCACTTAATAAGCATACTAGCCATATCACTATTATTTTAAGTGAAATAAAAGATGGTGGACCACGGCAATCACGTCGGGTTGAAGCAACTGCTCCCATTAAGCTTGGTGAAATCGGTAAAGGTGAAGATAAGTCTATTAAAGATAAGGTTAAAGAGTCTAGTGATGTTGATATTAAATCTGACAATTTTGAACAATCAGTTAAGCGCGAGACTGGCGCTAAGTCAGGTTTTGTTAAAAAGGTCTTTAACCGTAAAGCCGGTTAATTAAAATATTTTTATGGGACACAAAGTTAATCCAACAATTTTCCGCATTGGTATTATCAAGACTTGGCCATCTAAATGGTTCAAGCAAGGTAATCAGTATATTAAAAATCTTCAACAAGATGTTCGTTTGCGTGATTTCTTATTTCGTAATCTTCGGGCCGCTGGTTTAGATCGAGTGGAAGTTGAACGTAGTGCTAATAAAGTAGCGGTCAATTTATTTGTAGCTAAGCCGGGCCTAGTAATTGGTCATGGCGGATCTGGTGCTGAAGATTTGAAGAAAAAATTACATAGTCAATTTTTAAAGAATTTTCGTTTGCACGATATCGCTTTAAATATTAGTGAGGTTAATCGGCCAAATCTGAGTGCTCAAGTTTTAGCTCAAACAATGGCTTTAGAATTGGAACAACGGGCTCCTTTTCGTAAAACCATGAAACAGACAATTAACCGAGCGGAACGGTCCGGTGCCTTAGGAGTTAAGGTAATGGTAGCTGGTCGCCTTAATGGTGCTGAAATTGCTAGAACTGAATCTTTGACCTCTGGGAAGGTTCCCTTGCACACTTTGCGAGCTGATATCGACTATGCTCGAAGTACCGCCTATACTACCTATGGAACCATTGGTATCAAAGTTTGGGTTTATCGTGGTGAAGTTTTTGAAAATGCTGAAGAAATTAAAGGCGAAGTAGTCGGTCAGCGATTACGTTAGTTTATATAAAGTTAAGCAGATACTTGTATGTTAATGCCTAAGAAAACCAAATATCGTAAATCCCATAAAGCCAAGCGAGGTGGCGTAGCAACTCGTGGTACAACCATTTGTTTTGGTAGTTATGGTCTTAAGGCCACCACTGCTTGTTGGGTGACTGCTCGTCAGATTGAAGCTGCTCGTCGAGTTATTACTCGTTATGTTCAGCGAACCGGTAAGCTTTGGATTAGGGTCTTTCCTGATCGCCCAGTGACGGTTAAAGGTGGTGAGATTCCAATGGGTAAAGGCAAGGGTTCGGTTGATCATTATATTGTGCCGATTAAACCTGGTGTAATTATGTTTGAAATCGAAGGGATTGATGAGCAGCGGGCTCGAGAAGCCATGAATTTGGCTGCCTATAAATTGCCGGTCAAGTGCCAATTCGTCGGCCGCGATCAGCTTAACTAATTGTTTTTATTGTTAAGACTATGGAATATCGTGATTTACAAGACAAAAACGAACATGAGTTACAATTGATGCTGGCCGAACAACGGACAGAATTAAAAGATTTGCGTTTTAAAACAGCTAGTCATCAATTGAAAACAGTTCGTCAAATCAGGTCGGTCAGACAATTGATCGCTCGTATTCTAACTTTATTAAATAATCGCCAGAAATAAGTATGACCAAGCAGAATGAAACTGTTGTGACAACCGAGGCCATCCGCAAGAAATTTCGCGGCGTGGTTATTAGTGACAAAATGGATAAAACCATTGTTGTCAAGGTTGAGCGTGTTAAAATTCATCCTAAGTATCATAAGCGTTATAAGGTTAGTCATAAATATAAGGTTCATGATGAAGCCGGCACCTATCAGGTCGGTGATCAAGTTACTTTTATTGAGTGTCGTCCTTTATCTAAAGACAAACGCTGGCGAGTGCTTAGCAATGGCCGTTAAGTTTTTGTAAATTAGTTGCCATCCCTATGATTCAAGTTCAAACAATGTTAAAAGTAGCCGATAATTCCGGCGCCAAGAAAGTTCAATGTATCCGATTGATGAATGGTTATCGGCGCCATTATGCTAGTATTGGTGATATGATTATGGTTACTGTTAAAGAGGCAGTTCCTCATGCTGCCGTTAAAAAAAGCGATGTTTTACCAGCTGTTATCGTCAGGACTACTAAAGAAATTCGTCGTCCAGATGGTAGCTATATTCGTTTTGATGAAAATGCCTGTGTTATAGTTGATAAAAAAAATCGTGAACCACGAGGTAGTCGTATTTTTGGACCAGTTCCTCGTGAAGTGCGTCGGGCCGGTTTTGTTAAGATAGCCTCACTGGCTCCAGAAGTTTTATAATCAGTAATCCTAGATTGATATGAAGATTAAAAAGAATGACAAAGTATTCGTGTTAGCTGGCAAAGACCGTGGTAAAACTGGTAAGGTTTTACAGGTTTTTCCTCGCCAACAACGAGCCAGTGTTGAGGGAATAAATTTGTTGATCAAACATGTTCGGCCGCAACGTCGTGGCGAAGCTGGTCAGCGAATTGAATTTCCAGCTCCACTGCATATTTCTAATTTGCAGTTGGTTTGTCCACAATGTGGCAAGCCATCTCGAGTTGGTTATAAGTATTCGGCAGTTAAAGAAGGTGATAAAACCAAGGCTCGCAAGGTCAGGTTGTGTCGTCGCTGCCAACAATTGATTGACTAGCTAATAATATCGTATGCGTTTAAAAGAAAAATACAATAAAGAAATTATTCCGGCTTTAATCAAGCAGTTTAATTACACCAATCCATTTGGTGTGCCTAAACTGAGCAAGGTTGTGGTTAATGTTGGAGTTGGTCGATCGGCCAAGGACAAAGCTTTTATTGAAAATGTTCAGGAAACTTTATTAAAAATTACTGGACAACAACCAATGTTGAATCCAGCTCGTCAATCAATTTCTGCTTTTAAGGTTCGTGAAGGCATGATTGTCGGTGTGTCAGTTACTCTGCGTGGCCAACGAATGTATGATTTTGTGGAAAAATTGGTAGCTGTTTCTTTGCCCAGAATTCGTGATTTTCGTGGTTTGAATATTAAATTAATTGATAATCGAGGTAATTTAAGTATCGGTTTAAAAGAGAGTTCCTGTTTTCCAGAGATCCGTTCTGATGAAATTGAAAAATCGCATGGTTTAGAAATATGCTTGGCTACTACAGCCAAAAGCAAAGAAGAAGGCCTAGCCTTGTTTAGATTGATGGGCTTTCCTTTTAAAGCCGAATAAGTTTATTAATTTCTAGAAGAAGAATATGGCAAGACGAGCGTTGATTGTAAAAGCCAAGAAGACCCCGAAATTTTCCAGCCGGATTGTCCGCCGCTGTTGGCGGTGTGGTCGTAATCATGGCTATATGCGGGATTTTGGAATCTGCCGCATTTGTTTCCGGGAATTGGCCAGCAATGGCGATTTACCAGGTATCACCAAATCCAGTTGGTAAAATTATATATTTTTACAAATTCCTAAGTTCACCTTATTATGATAGATCCAATTTCCGACATGCTGGCTCGTATCAGGAATGCTGCGGCTGTTAAAAAAGCCGAAGTGGTCCTGCCGATGAGCAAGCTGAAATATAATGTCGCCAAAATACTGGAGCAAGAGGGATTCTTGGCCGGCGTTGAAATAGTCAGTCAACCCTTAGTTAAAGACAAGACTACGGCTTTTTCCAGTTTACGCTTGATTTTAAAATATCAGGCCAATGGTCAGTCAGTAATTACCGCTATTAAGCGAATTAGTCGACCAGGCCGTCGTGTTTATGCTGGTAAAGATAAATTACCGGTAGTTGTTAATAACTTTGGTATTGCTATAATTTCTACTTCGGCCGGGTTGTTAACCAACAAAGAAGCTCGTCGAAAAGGTTTAGGTGGCGAAGTTTTGTGTAGTATCTATTAATTCGTTGATAACCGATTAAGCATATGTCTAGACTAGGAAAATTACCGATTATGTTGCCAGCCGGCACTACTGCTGTCTTGAATAAAGATATTCTGACAGTAACTGGTCCGAAAGGTCAGTTGACACAGGCTATCCATCAATTGGTTAGCGTAGTTATTAATAGCGATCATATTATGGTTGCTGTTGATAACAAAGAAGATCGTCAGCAACGCGCTTTTTGGGGACTATTTCATAAATTAGTCGGCAATATGGTGATTGGCGTTAATCAGGGGTATGAGAAAAAATTAGAAATTAACGGAGTTGGTTATCGAGCTAGTTTAGCTGGACAAAAATTGACTCTTAATCTTGGTTTTTCTCACCCGATTGAATTTATTTTACCAGAAGGCATTAGTGGTCAGGTTGAAGGTAATGTTGTAACTATTGCTGGAATTGATAAACAATTGGTTGGTGAAATTTCTGCTCAAATTCGCCGTTTGCGCAAACCAGAGCCATATAAAGGTAAGGGTATTAAGTATTCTGATGAGGTCATTCGCCGTAAAGCCGGCAAGACTTCAGCCAAATAAGCTATATTAATTTTTGAATGATATGAGCAGTGGAAATAAAGCAGCTAATAAGATTCGTCGTCATCGTCGAGTTCGAGCCAAAATCAATGGAACAGCCGATTGTCCGCGTCTGAGTGTTTTTAGATCAAATCGTGGCATGTATTTGCAAGTGATTGATGATAGCAAAGGATTAACTTTGGCTAGCGCCCATAGTCGTGAAGTTAAGACTAAAGGAACCAAGCTGGAAGTTAGTCAAGCGTTGGGTCAATTATTAGCCGAAAAATTATTAGCCAAGAAGATTAGTCAAATAGTTTTTGATCGTGGTGGCAATGCTTATCATGGTCGAGTCAAGGCAGCGGCTGAGGGCGCTCGCCAGGCTGGTCTGCAATTTTAGTTAATTAGTCCTTATTATGAGTGAAACTAAAGATACAACCATCGTTGAAAATCAAGCTGTCCCAGTTGAGGTTAATCAACCAACCAACAATGCTGATCGTTCGGCTAATCGATCTGGTGATCGTAATCGTCGGTCTAATTTTGGCGGCAAAGGGCGTGGTGATCGTCGATCTAATGATCGTCAGGGTCAAGACGAATTTGAACAAAAGATTATTGACATTGCTCGAGTAACTAGAGTTATGGCTGGCGGTAAGAGAATGCGTTTTCGAGCTTGCGTGGCGATTGGTGATCGCAAGGGACGAGTAGCTATTGGTTTGGCTAAAGGTTTGGATGTAACCATTGCTGTTAATAAGGCAGTTAATCAGGCCAAGAAGAATCTAATCACAGTGCCCATGATTAATGGAACTATTCCTCATGAGATAAAACAAAAATCTGATGCTGCTTTGATTATTTTAAAGCCAGCCAAACAGGGACGAGGTATTATTGCCGGCAGTGTTATTAGAATTATTTTAGAATTAGCCGGTGTTAACAATATTACCAGTAAAATGCTTGGTTCTCATAATAAGGTTAATAATGCTAAATGTGTTATTAAAGCCTTGCAGAACTTGAAGAAACCATTTCGTCGTGATAAGGTGGCAGCCAAATCACCAATTAAAACGGCTGAAGTTAATGAAGAACAGCCAGTTGATCAGGCTTAATTTATAATTTTTATTTTATGTTGACACTACACACACTAAAACCGGCGGCTGGTGCCAGCAAGCAGCGCAAGCGAGTCGGACGAGGTAATGCTTCTGGACATGGTAATTATAGTTGTAAGGGTTTGAAGGGGCAAAAATCTCGTTCGGGCGTTAGCGGCTTGAAGCGCATGGCCTTAAAGAAGGCCATATTACAGATACCTAAATTACGTGGTTTTCATTCAGATAAGCCAAAATTTCAGGTTGTTAATCTGGCTGTATTAAATAATTTTTTTCAAGATGGAGCAATTATTAATCCAGACAGTTTATTAAAAGTCGGATTAGTTAGCCGTCCCGAATTTATTAAATTGCTAGGTAATGGAGAACTCAAGCTTAAGAATTTGAAAGTTAAAGATCTTAAAGTGAGTGCTTCAGCTAAAGAGCAATTAACTAAATTGGGTGGCCAATTGGACTAAATTACGCTTATGGATAAATTACTAAAAATTTGGCGGATTCGTGAATTAAGAAACAATATTTTGTTTGTTATCGCCATGCTGGTAATTTTCCGGCTGGCGGCTCATTTACCAGTTCCTGGTGTTAATACTCAAGCTTTGCGTGATTTGTTTGCCTCCAATCAATTATTAGGTTTGATGAATTTATTTTCTGGTGGCGGTATGCAGAATTTTTCTATTGTGATGATGGGTGTAGCGCCATATATTACCGCTTCGATTATTTTTCAATTATTGGGCATGATTGTTCCATCAATTGAAGAGATGAATAAAGAAGAGGCTGGTCGGCAAAAGATTAATATGTGGACTCGTTTAGCCACAGTTCCTTTAGCTGTTTTGCAGTCGTATGGTATGATTACTTTATTGCGTCGTTCTAGCTATCAGGTTTTAGGATCAATTAGTTTATTAAATTATATAACTATCATTTTGACTATTACCGCTGGCACCATTTTCTTGATGTGGCTTGGTGAATTAATTACTGAAAAAAAGGTGGGCAATGGTATTTCTATGTTAATTTTTGCCGGTATTATCGCTAGTTTACCTCAGTCAGTTCAACAATTGATTGCTACTTATGATAGTTCCAAATTATTTATGATGATTGGTTTTTTAGCTATTGCTGTATTAACCGTTGTCGGAGTTATTTATATTAGTGAAGGTCAACGCAATGTTCCGGTTCAATATGCTCGACAAATGCATGGCAACCATAATTATGGCGGGAGTACGACCCATTTACCACTTAGAGTCAATATGGCTGGGGTTATTCCAATTATTTTTGCCGTTTCAGTTTTGATGTTCCCATCAATGTTAGCTCAATTTTTTGTAACCAGTTCAGTAGCTTGGTTAGCCCAATTATCAACTTGGACAATTACTGTTTTTCAAAATCAATTGGTTTATGGAATTAGTTATTTTATTTTGGTAGTTGCTTTTACTTATTTTTATACTGAAGTGGTTTTTCATCCTGAGCAAATCGCTGAAAACTTGCAAAAACAGGGTGGTTTTGTGCCAGGTATTCGTCCAGGACAGCAGACCAGCCGTTATCTGTCTAGCGTTATTCACAAGATTACTTTAGCTGGCGCTTTGTTCTTAGGTGTGATTGCTATTTTGCCATTAATTATGAGATCAGTTACTGGTATGCAATCTTTGGCAATCGGCGGCACTTCATTATTAATTGTCGTTTCAGTGGTTATTGAAACAGTTAAACAAATTGAAGCTCAGATGACTATGCGCCAATATGATGGTTATTAGATAGTGATTTTCAAATTATAATAACAAAACCAGTCCAATTGGACTGGTTTTGTTATTGAGGCTGTGATATAGTAAAAAAGTTAATTAAATAAATTTTGGCTATGGCCAGACGAATTTTGTTTTTCTTTGGTCCACCGGCTTCAGGTAAGGGGACTCAGGCGGAAATATTAGCAAAGTTACTTAATTTGCCAGCGATTTCCACTGGTGATTTATTGCGACGGAATAATCAATTAGCTGGTCAATATCGAGCAGCCATGAGTGAGGGGCAATTGGTTGGTGATGAGGTGATTAATGATTTGTTAAAACAGCGGTTAACAGCTGATGATGTTAGTCGAGGTTTTATTTTAGACGGTTATCCTCGTACCAAAAGTCAATTTGAGCATTTTTATAATGAAATTATTGGCCAAGAAGATCAAGCTTGTGCCATTGAAATTAGTGTTGGCGAAGAGGAGGTCTATAATCGCTTAGCTGGACGGCGATTTTGTCCTAATTGTGGCAGTGGTTATCATTTAACATATAAACCGAGTCAGCAATTAGATATTTGCGATCAATGTCAAAGTAAATTAGAGCAACGTCCAGACGATCAGCCGGCAGTTATTAAAGAACGGCTAGCTCTTTATCAGCGAACCATGGGTCCATTGGTGGCGTTATGGTGGCAGATGGGTGAATTGATTATTATCAAGGGTGAGAAAGATATT
>JAEWTE010000014.1 GCA_023459655.1 Candidatus Parcubacteria bacterium
TTTGCTGATAATTTTGATAATTTTATTAAGAATTAACTTTGATAAAGTATCATTTTTAATTAATTGGCAGGGTGATGGTGGGATGCTTTGGCTTTTCTTGTTAATTTATTTATCCAGACTAGCCAATGAATCATTAAGGATTGGTCTATATTGGCTACCGGGTAAACTTGGCCTTTCTCTGACAGTTGTTAAATCAACTAGCTTAGCTAATCATAGAAAAAACAAAGCGATTATTAAAGAATTAATATTTTCTTCTCCAAAAACTAAATTATTTAAAAATGGTCACTATTATCGTCGGTTAAACTTGAGTTTTAAGGCCGGTGATCGTGTTTTATTTGTTGGACCTAATTTGTCTGGTAAAACCAGTCTAGCTAATTTGTTGGCCGGTCGAGCTGTTTATTTAGCTAGATCGATAAATATTAATTGGAATAGTTGCCGAATGGGCTATGAGTACTGGCGACAAAATTTTAATGGTGCCTATTTAATAAATCGTCGAGTATCATCGGGTAGAAGTTTGATGGAATTTATGTTAGCTAAAGATCGTCGAGATATTGATTTTATTGATATTGAAAAAGCCCTAATGGTTTTAAATAGTCAGCCAATCATATTTAATCTATTAGCTCAAGATGGTAATTTTAATCATCGAGTTGGTTCTATTTTAGAAAATGATTTATCCTTATTTGCTTTACATGCAGCACATTGTCTAATCAATCAGCCAAGCTTAATTGTGATTGATAATTTTTGGCTTGATTTGGCTTATGATGATATAATAGTGATATTAAATATACTAAATCAAGCGTTGCCGCAGAGTATTATAATTTGTTTTTCAGGAAAGATTAATGATTATTTAAATTATCGACAGCGATATGAAATTGGACCAAATCAAATTAATCAAATCAAAAATTAAGAATAGTCCAGTAAATTATTCGGTGGTTATTATTTTAGGCTGGCTATTGATTCTAATTGTGCCGGCGATATTGCTTCGTCCATTGGTGATTAGATTAATTTGGCCGAATAATTTTAGTCAACCGATTCAACCGATTCAACCGATTCAGCAGATTGATGAACCATTTACTGGTCAGCTTTATTTTAATGATCAGCTTGGTCAAAATTTATTATCCAGCTTGGTTATTGATTTAGTTAATCAAGCCCAAGAGAGTATTGAATTGAGTTTATACTCATTTGGTGACGAAAATATTCGTGATTCACTTTATCGAGCAGCTGATCGAGGAGTTTTGATAAAAATGATTTTAAGCGATAAACGACAAGCAATCCATGATCGGATTTTTGCCGATATGCCCAGTAATATGGTCAGACTAGACATAGCCTCTGACAAGGGCTATATGCACCATAAATTTTTACTAGTTGATCGTGGTCGGCCAACTGGTCAGTTGTTGTTTAGTTCCTATAATTTTACTAAATTACAGGATAAATACGATCCAAGCTTTTTATTGATTAGTCAGCGTTTGGAGCTGATTGATTCGTTTGGTCGAGAATTTGATCGACTATTATCTGGTCAACAGGGTAGAGCCAAGCTAGCAGCTGGGCAAGGCTATTTAGTTGATTCGTTTAATTATCCTAATGGATTTTTAGAAATCTGGTTTCCGCCTCAATCTGGTCGAAGTGGTTTAAAAAATAGAATGATTTCTTTGATTAAATCGGTTAAAAAAAATATTAAGGGGATGACCTGGCATTTTACTGATCAACAGATTGCCAAAGAATTATTGACTATTGCTAGGCAATACCCAGTTTCTATTATTGTTGATGATTTTAATTGGGATGAACCAGATTCGGTTAAAAATACTTTAGAGGTTAATTATTTACCCAAGTTAGATATTTTAACTGATGCTAAGCGTAATCAAGAAATTAGCCAAGTTTTTAATGAGCCAGAGCTAAATTCATTTTTACATCACCATTTATTAATTGTTGATGATAATATTGCTATTTTTGGGACTAATAATTGGAGTGCTGGTGGTTTTTTTAGAAACGATGAGTCGGTAATTATTTCTAATATTGATTTGTTAGTTGATCCATTTCGTCAATCATTTTTATTTAATTATGAAAAAAATAAATGATTAATTATTTAAAAAACATTGTAATTATTACTATTGCTTTATTTTGTTTATTAGCTGCTAAATCAGTTAATGCTCAAATATTAATTAGTAACATTCAAATAAGCTCCCCAGATAATGGGCAGGCGGTGGTTACTTGGAATACTAATCAGCCGTCACAAACCGAAGTATATTTTGGTACTCAAAATAATCAGTTAGATAAGCGTTTAGGTAATATTGAATTTAAAATTAGTCATCGGGCTGATCTGACTGGTTTAAAGAAAAAGACTGATTATTATTATAAAATAATTGCTACCGATAATAGTGGTCAAAGAGCTGAATCATTTGTTCAGTATTTTAATACAAAGGACATGAAAGATTCAGTGGCACCGAAGATTAATGGACTAAGACTGATTCAGGCGACTGATGTAGCTGCGGTTATTTATTTTCTAACCGATGAACCGAGTCGAGTTGATTTAAATTATGGAACTAGTCTTGATAAATTAGACAAACGAAAATCAAATAATAGTTTGCGTTATGATCATTTGATTATTTTAACTGGATTGACTCCGGGTAGTAAATATTATTTTAATGTTGTTGCTAAAGATGATGATGGTAATTTAGCTGAACGAAGTGATGATTTTTCAACTGATGTTTATAATAATTATGATCAGATAAAAATAATTAATTTAGTGCCAGAGAACATTGATCAGGCGCCACTTTTACCGGAGCGAGCGGCTGTTAGTTGGGATAGTAATATCTTGGCAACCTCGGAAATTATTTATGGGATCAAGCCGACAGATTTATTAAGTAGAGCTAAGGTTTCAGTCACTCATCAGCTTAGTCATCGCGCTGAGCTGATTAATTTAAAGCCAGATACTGTTTATTATTTTAAAATAAAAATGGCTAGCGATCTTAATCGTAAAAATTTTGAAAGCCAAGTTTATAGCCTTAAAACCGCTCCATTAACTAACGATTATTTGCGTCAACATTTTCAAAGTGGCAATATTTTAAATTATCGGAGTGGCTACTATTATTTATACAATAATTATACAATTAAACTTAATAATAATAGTCTAGATAGTCGTGGTTATAATAAAAAGGTGGCTAAAACTATTGAAGAAAAATATTTTAATTATTATCAAGAAGGACAGCCTTATTGGGGGGCTTATCATGATGGTCAAGTGGTTAAATCGGCTGATCGGTCAACTGTTTATGTAATCGATGGTCAATATAAACGGCCGATTGCCAATTGGTTAGTTTTTAAATATTTAAATTATAAGGCTAGCGATATCATAATTGATCGAGACCGTGCTTTAAATAATTATCGAGCCGGTGATTTAATTAAGCACTCTAATCAATTAACTAATGGTTGTCCGCTAAGTAATTATAGCTTAGCTAAATCACCGAATGGTGGAACGGTTTATCTAATAGCCAATGGTCGTAAACTGCCGTTTGTTAATCAAGTTGTTTTTACTCATTTAGGCTTTAAGTTTTCTCAGGTAAAAATTATTGACTGGGGGATACTAGGAAAAATTCCAGATGGTCAACCAATAATTTAAATTTTTTGAAGGTTTTTGTTTTGTTTGCGTATATAATAGAGCATTTGGGTATTAAATAAAATTTAATTATTGATATAAATCAATCAATTGAGCAACAATCGGATGAGCAATTAGTCGGATTGGCTTTATCTAATCAAGATAGTTTTGTCCTAATTACTGGTCGGTATAAGGTTAGGCTGTTTAGTTATATTAAGCGATTAACTAATATTCGCGACGAAGACGCTGAAGATTTATTGCAGGATATTTTTTTAAAAGTTTATCTTAATCTTAATAATTTTAATCGGAAGATGAAATTTTCTTCTTGGATTTATGCAATCGCTCGTAATCAATTATTTAGTCATCATCGTAAGGTTAGTGTTCGTCCTGAAGGACATGCTGATGTTTTAGATGAAAATATTTCTAGACAATTAATAACCGATATTAACGCTATAGATATAATCGATAGAGAAATAAGTCGTCAGAAGATTAGTCAAGCTATTTTTAGATTAAAATCTAAATATAGGGAAGTAATTTTTTTAAGGTTTTTTGAAGAAAAGAGTTATCAGGAGATTTCTGATATTATCCGTAAACCAGTTGGGACGGTTGGATCAATGTTAGATCGAGCTAAAAAAGAATTGCGTGATAATTTTTTAAAAATTGAAAAAATATGATAAAAGGAAAAGAATTTGATCAAAAAATAATTGATCAAATTAAAAATAGAAAAATTTGGCCAAGACCACGCTGGTTATTTTTATTGAAGAATTATAGTATCTGGCTAGCCGGTGGTCTAACCTTATTATTTGGTTCAATTTCATCAGCTTTATTTATTTATTTAGCGGCTGATAATAATTTGGCAGCTCATCGACGAATCGGTTTTAGTTTAGCTGAATTTTTGTTATTAGCGATACCGTTTTTTTGGTTAATCACTTCAGCTATTTTAATTTATCTGGCCTATATTAACCTAAAGAAAACTGAAAATGGCTATCGTTATTCACCCTGGCTGATTAGCTTAATTGTGGTGATTATTAGTTTAGTTGGTGGATTGGTTTTTTATAATTTGGGGCTTAGTCGAACAATTGATAATATTTTGGGTCGTGAATTACCTTTTTATGAATATGTTATTAATCCACGGGTTAGTTTTTGGCTAGATAATGATCGTGGTCGTTTGGCTGGGATAATGGTTGATTATAGCTCTAAAAACCAACAATTAAGCTTGATTGACTCTCAAAATAATAGTTGGTTGGTCGATATTAGTCGAATTAATCAGCTAGTTGGTTTACCAGTAATTGATTTTAATCGATTAATTAATCAACCGATTGGTTTGAGTGGTAAAGTAACAGCGATTAATCGATTTGAGGCCAGGGGAATTATGCCAATTAAAGGTGGTAATGGATTTTTTGGCCGGCGTCGAGTACCAGGAAGATTATCCCCTAAATCGATTATTATTATCAAATAGTAATTTTAAAGCTAGTTAATTAATAAAAATAAAATACCGACTTAGTTCGGTATTTTATTGCCAAAAAGGGACACCCCGAGCGGTCAAACTATCGCCAAGCTGTCTTGGTTTGGCCCAATCAGCAAGGGGGGTGCCCCTTATCGGCCTGATTGGACCTAGTAAGCTTGGCTAAAAATCCGGCGAGCCGGTATAATAGTTTGACCGACTGTTATTGTAGAATGAGCTGGCTAGCTTGTCAATTGCTTGGTTTAGTAGGGTGTTTGGTAATAACTTATTTTTTTTGTATAATAAGTATTATTAATTCAAATAAATTATGATTATCAAAAAAAATAAACTGTCCGGTTTTACTTTACTCGAATTATTAGTAGTTATTTTTATTATTGCAATAATTTCTACCTTGGCCTATGTTTCTATGGAGAATGCTCGAGCTAGAGCACGAGATGCGCGTCGCTTAGCTGATGTTTATATGATTCGTCAGGCCTTGAATTACTATAAGGAGGTAGAGGGTGGTTATCCGGTTAATTTATCAGAACCACCCCAGCCGTTTTCGGGTCCATCGGGTAAAATTTATTTATCACCAATGCCCAGTGATCCTAAAACTAAACAACCTTATTCTTATAGTCTGTTAGTTGATGATAAATATCGATTGGTATTTAATTTAGAAAGAGAAACTAATGATTATTTGGCTGGAGAAAATATTATAATTTCTTTGGAAGAATAATCATGATAATCATTACTTTTAGTCCGATAGAATGGAAATTAATCGTTGGTATATTTTATCGAGTAATGGCGGCTATTATTGCTTTGATTTTAATTTCAAGCATTGCTTATTCTTTAACCAGTAGTCGATAAAAGACATGTTAAATTTGATGATAGTTTCAATTGGTTCAATAAGGTCATTAGCCTGTCGACAATTAGCTGATGATTATTTTCAGCGTATTCAACGGTTGGCTAAAATAAAGTCGGTTGAATTATCTGGTGGTCGTTTTGCAATCGGTCAGGCTAAAATTGCTCGTCATCAAGATAGTTTGCGACTGGTTGATTTTTTAAAAAAATATCCTAATGATAGTGCTTATCTATTAGCTGAGTCAGGTCAAGAAATTGATTCAATAGCCTGGTCAAAGATGTTAGGTAATTGGGATAGTAGTGGTCGCCGGGTTATTTTAATTATTGGTGGAGCGCCTGGTCTAGAAGCTGATTTATTAAAAATTGATGGAAAAATATCTTTGTCTAAATTAACCTGGCCACATGAATTAGCCAGAGTTCTTTTATTAGAGCAATTATATCGGGGACTAATGATTGGTGCTCAAAAAGATTATCATTATTGATTAATATGATTAAAATAGCTGGTAAAATTAATAGTCATAATGATCGACAAAAAACCGCTGAACTGGAATGTGTTAAGCGTTGGTTACCATTTTATAATGAAGTTAATCAGTCGAGTTATTCTGAGTTGAAACCTAATTATTTTCAAAATGAAGTTGATGTTTATGTTTATCGTGACGGTGAGTCTGGTCGACCGCTTCGTTTGCAGTTAACTAGAGTTGACCTCGGTTCATTGTCGGCAGCAATTAAACGTAAACAAAAATTATATTCGCCTAAAAAGAAAGCCGACTTAATCTTATTACTTGATTTTATTGATAAATTAGAGACTGCTGATTTCACGGTTTGGCAAAAAAATAATTTATCGCTGTTAGCGAATAGTGGATTTTTGGAAATTTGGTTAGTTGGTTTTGATGGTTTGGTAATTAATTTTTGGCCTGGTATTGTTTAAAAGCGAAAACCATTAATAATCAAGACAAATTTATAGTTAAACAATTTAGCAGCTTGACGACATTGAGTCATTCGGTCAATAAATATTTGAAAATAATCAATTGGGTCAACTTGTTTAGTGTCAATTTT
>JAEWTE010000015.1 GCA_023459655.1 Candidatus Parcubacteria bacterium
AATGATCGGACTGATTATGTTTCTGGTTGTCGACCTTGTGAAGAGATCGATAATGAGCCGCAATATATGGGTCAAGATCAAACTCAGAGTTATCAGATAATTTATCGGGGAGTTAATAATGATAATAGTCAATTAGAATTGGAGTCAACCGGTAGTTCTAATGGAATTAAACGATCGATTAAATTAACTATTAATCGGACTGCTGGTTGTATCCCGGTTTGTAGTGATGGTGAAATTCAGTATCAATGTGGTTATAATAGTTGTAATGGTTTTTGTGGACAATGTGGTGCGGGAACACATTGTAGTAATTTTCAATGTGTTTCAGATTAAAATATGAATAACGAGATATTTTTAGCTAAAGCCAGAATAGATAAATTGCGTCAACAAATTGAAGAGGCGCGGTATGCTTATCATGTATTAGATAAAAATCTAATTAATGAGGGGGCTTTAGATAGTTTGAAAAATGAATTATTTCAATTAGAACAAAAATATCCTCAATTCATTACTAGTGATTCGCCAACTCAGCGCGTGGCTGGTCAAGCCTCAGAAAAATTTGTTAAAGTAACTCATCAGCGTCCGATGATTTCTTTATATGATGCTTTTTCTGAAGAAGATATGTTAAATTGGCAGGAACGTAATCATAATTTTTTAAAAAGAGTTTTGTCGGCTAGTTATTATGCTGAGCTTAAATTAGATGGGCTAGCCATTAGTTTAAAATATGAACAAGGTTTATTAGTCCAAGGAGCAACGCGTGGTGATGGTCAAGTTGGTGAAGAAGTTACGGCTAATATACGAACGATTAATAGCTTGCCTTTACGGTTGCGTCAGCCAACGGACAGTCAATTATTAGCAATTGGTTTGACTGAAGCCGAGATAGTGGCGCTAAGAGAAGTTATAATTAAAGGGACTATTGAAATTCGTGGTGAAGCGGTTCTAGCTAAAAAGACTTTAGTTGAAATTAATCAGCGCTATGCTGCTTTAGGTAAACCATTATTAGCTAATGTTCGTAATGCGGTGGCTGGATCAATTAGGCAATTAGATCCGCGAATTACAGCGGAACGTCAATTGGATTTTTACGCTTACGATTTATTAATTGAAGATTGGCCAAGGGCTCGCCTAATAGTTAGGCGTGATCAGGCTGACCAGCTAGCCAATTTATTGGGATTTAAAACATTAGCAGAAAACCAAGTTTGCCAAGATTTGGCGGAAGTTTTTGAATTTTATCATCAGATAGAAAAAAAGCGAGAATCTTTAGCTATTGAAATTGATGGTCTAGTAGTTAAGTATAATGATTTAAAATTATGGGAAGAATTGGGTGTAGTTGGTAAGGCTCCGCGTTATATGATGGCTTATAAGTTTAGTGCTTTACAGGCCACCACTATAGTTGAAGATGTAGTTTGGCAGGTTGGACGAACTGGTGTTTTAACTCCAGCGGCGGTACTTAAGCCAGTTAAGGTTGGTGGTGTGACTATTGCTCGGGCAACTTTGCATAATTTTGATGAAATCAGGCGATTGGGTTTATTGATTGGTGATACAATTATTCTAGAACGAGCTGGTGATGTTATTCCTAAAATTGTTCAAGTTTTACCAAAATTACGAACCGGACAAGAACAAAAGATTATTCCACCACAGTCTTGCCCCTTTTGTAACGGTTTAGTAGAGAAAATGGCCGATCAGGTTGCTTATTATTGTCCCAATAAAGATTGTTATGCGGTTAATTTAAGACGTTTGCGTCATTGGGTTAGTAAGGGGGCAGCTGATTGGGCTGGGTTTGGTCCTAAGGTTATTGAGCAATTAGCTGAACAGGGGTTAATTAAAGATATTGCTGACTTTTATGATTTGACCATTGATCAATTAAAGATATTGCCTGGACTTGGTTCCAGGTCAGCTTATAATTTAATTACAGCAATTAATCAGCGAAAAACTTTAGCACTAGATCGGTTTATTTATGGTTTAGGAATTAGACAGGTAGGGCAAGAATCGGCTGGAGTTATTGCTGATTTTTTAGCGAGTCGACTTAAACAATTGTCCGCTACAGACAATTTTCAGCCTGACCAATTAGTGTTGGCAGCTAATTCTTTATCTTTAGAAGATTGGCAATCTTTGTCAGATATTGGCCCAAAGGTAGCTCAATTTTTAGTTGAATGGTTTTTGGAGCCGGTTAATATTAAATTAATTAATCGTTTATCTGGTAAAGGAATTAGATTGTCGTGGTTAAAACAGGTTAATAATTATCAGCCATTAGCTGGTAAAACTTTTGTTTTGACTGGTAGTTTAATTGGTTTGACACGCGGACAGGCCGAGGCTACAATAAAACAAGCTGGTGGTAAAATTGCTAGCCAAGTTAATCGCCAAACTGATTATTTGGTAGTTGGTAGTGATCCAGGTAGTAAGCTAGTTAAAGCTAAGCAATTAGATATTAAGATAATTGATGAGGCTGGTTTAATTGTTTTGTTGAATAAATAAATTTGATAATTAATATGAAATTAGATATTAAAGCCATTGAACATTTAGCGGTTTTGGCTAAGTTAAGTTTAGCCACGGGTGAGGCTGAAATTTATGGTCGTCAATTGACCGATATTTTAGGACACTTAGATCATTTGGACGAGGCTAGTGATTTTATAGAAAAACAGCAGTTAGTTGACCAGCTTAATGATTGTCCAACCACGACAATGGCTGTTGATTTGTCAGTTGATGAGGTCATTGCTTGGCCCAAATCAGAAGTAGCCGATAGTTTGGCGATGGCTGATAGTCAGTTGGGTCAAGAGATAATTATGCCGCGGATTAAATGATTAATATGAAATTAGATCGTTTAACATTATTGGCAGCTAGGCAATTGCTGCAGGACAGGAAAGTTACTAGTCGTCAATTGACGGAATACTATTTAAATCGTTTGGAAAAATATGATGGTCAATTGAATTCTTGTTTAATGGTTGATCGAGTTGGGGCTTTGCGTCAGGCTGATCAGGCTGATCAGCGAATAGCCTTAGGAGAGTCTATGGGGGTATTGGGTATACCATATTTAGCAAAAGACAATCTTTTAACTAAGGGGGTTAAAACTACTGCCGCCTCTAAAATGTTGGTCGATTATGTTGCTCCGTATGATGCTACAGTTATTTCTAGGTTAAATCAAGCCGGAGCAGTTCTATTGGGTAAAACTAATTTAGATGAATTTGCTCATGGCGCCTCTACTGAAAATAGTGCTTTTACTATTACTAAAAATCCTTATGATTTAACAAGGGTGCCGGGTGGTTCATCTGGTGGATCAGCGGCAGCGGTGGCTGCTGATTTTTGTGTTTTTGCTTTAGGTAGCGATACTGGTGGATCGGTTCGTCATCCAGCTAGTTTATGTGGAGTGGTTGGTTATAAGCCAAGTTATGGAGCAGTTTCTCGTCATGGCCTAATAGCTATGACTAGCTCGACCGATGTTGTTGGTGTATTGGCTAAAACAGCGGCTGATGCGGCTGCAGTTTTGCAAGTTATTGCTGGTGAAGATAATTTTGATGCTACTGCTAAAACAGTATTGGCTCCTGCCGATCTTGATTTACAAATTAACTGGTCAGCATTAAAAATTGGTTGGCCAGAAGAATATTTAATAGCCGATTTAAATCAAGCAGTACTAGCTAGTTTAATTAAAGTTAAAAACTTCTTGCAAGAGCGGGGAGCCCAAATTGTGCCAATTAGTTTACCGTCAACTAAATATGGCGTAGCTGTTTACCACGTTATAACTTCAGCCGAACTTAGTTCTAATTTGGCTCGTTTTGATGGTCTGCGCTATGGCTATAGGCAAGCGGCTGAGAATCTGGCTGAGACTTATTTAGCTAATCGCGGTAGTGGCTTTGGCTCGGAGCCAAAACGGCGGATTATGTTGGGAACTTATGTTTTGAGTGCTGGTCAAGGGCATTCTTATTATAATCAGGCTCAGCAAGTTCGTCGCTGGATTAGGTCTGATTTTAATCAGGCTTTTCAAGCGATAGATTTTGTATTGGCGCCAACCGTGCCTCAGCCTGCTTTTCAGATTGGTCAAAAAGTAGATAGTCCACTCAGTCTTTACCTAGAAGATATTTTATTAACGCCAGCTTCTTTGGCTGGTTTACCGGCGATTTCTTGGCCGACTGGTTGGAGTAGTGAGGGGTTGCCGATTGGTAGTCAATTAATTGGTCCGGTTGGCCATGATTATGATTTATTAACCTTAACTCAAGCTATTCAAGCAGTCTTGGTTTGTCCAGGACGGCCGTTAACTTGGGAACAATAATATAATTTTATGACTTCTTTCAAACAAGATCGATCTCGCCGATTCTCCAATCAATTTTTATTAGTTGTTATGGCAGTTGTTTTTTTAACTTTTGTTGCATTATGGATTTATCAAAAAACGACTGATCAACCAGAGCAAGTAGTCAATCAAGAACAATTATTGGCCGATGATTTATTAATAGCCAATCAGGCGGCTTGGCAAGAAGTTGAGTTGAATTTACAGGAAGTCCCACCAATTAGATCAACCGATCATTTACTTGGGGCAATTGGTGCACCAGTTGAATTGATTATTTATAGTGATTTAACTGATCCTTTAGCTGCTGGATATTTACCAATTATTCATGAATTAAAAAACCAGGTTGGTGAGACGGTGGTTATTGCCTGGCGACAGCACCCTTTGGCTGATAATCAATTAGCCAGTGAAGCAGCAGTTGCTGCTGAATGTGCTGGTCAGCAAGATAAATTTTGGGAATTTGCTAATCACTTGACAACAAGCGCTAGTCAGGAAAAGCCGTTAGATGAGTGGTTGGTTATCGCTCAAAATATTGGTTTAAATTCAATCGACTTTGAAAATTGTTTGACTAAACCAGAAGTCCAAGCTACAATTGACAAGCAATCGGCCGAGGCCCAAGCTTTGGGAGCAATTGGCGTACCCAGTAGTTTTTTAAACAAGACTTTATTGAGTGGGGTCTATCCGTTAGCTGATTTTGTCAGCAGTGATGATCAGACCAAGTTTGGTTTATTAAAACTTGTTCAACAAGCTGCTGGTCAAACAGAAGAAGAATAAGCGCTTTAGCGCTTTTAGGAAGGATCGCATAGTGGTCGAGTGCGCTCGCTTGGAAAGCGAGTAGGCTGTCAAAGGCCTCCGGGGTTCGAATCCCCGTCCTTCCGCCATAAAAATAACCCTGACTAGGGTTATTTTTTGTATTGTTTAGTTCAGGGTGTATAATATAGATAAGCTAAAATATATGGAACAAAAAGATAAAAAATATTGGTTTAAGGCCAAGACCTATGGTTATGGATGGTATCCGGCGACTTGGCAGGGTTGGTTAATTATTTTAGCCTATCTAATAATTTTTAGTGTCTTGGCTTATATTTTTGAAACTGATATAGAAAGATATTCTGATTTTTATTTTATTGCCGTTATTTTTATTACCGGGTTATTAATATTTATTAGTTATAAAAAGGGTGAGCCAGCTAAATGGCGCTGGGGTAAAAAGTAGATGTTTTTAATTTGTTATTATTTCTTGTAAATTTAGGGCTTTTAAACTAAGCTATAGTTAGATTATTAATTTTTTTATGAATAAACAACCTGAATTAAATGAGCGGCAGATTGTGGCTGGCTTTGGCCGTCAATTAGGTTTTTTGATTGATGGTTTAAAT
>JAEWTE010000016.1 GCA_023459655.1 Candidatus Parcubacteria bacterium
ATGAATTTGTTATTAAAGCTGGTGGTCAAGTTAATCTTCGACCAGTGGAAATGATTAATTCTGAGATGTTGACTGGTGAGATTGAAGTAGTGATTGATAACCTTGAAATTATTAATCGTTCTTTGCCGCTACCTTTTAATTTAAGCGAGGACAAAGTTGGCTTAGCTAGTGAAAGCTTGCGCCTGCAGTATCGTTTTTTGGATTTGCGACGACCAAGTTTGCAAGCAATGTTGCTAGCCAAAGATCAATTAATTCGTCAGATGCGCTATTATTTTCAAGCCCGTAATTTTACCGAGATTCAAACACCGATTTTGGCTAATTCTTCACCAGAAGGAGCTCGTGATTTTTTAATTCCTTCACGCTTATTTCCTGGTCAGTGTTATGCTTTACCACAAGCTCCTCAGCAATTTAAGCAATTATTGATGATCGGTGGTCTAGATCGTTATTTTCAGATTGCTCCTTGTTTTAGAGATGAAGATAGTCGTCAGGACCGCCACTATGGTGAGTTTTATCAGCTGGATATGGAAATGAGTTTTATCGATAACGAAGAAGATATTTGGCAGATTATGGAACCGTTAATGATTCAATTAACCAATGAGTTTAGTGATAAACAAATTATTGGCTTAGTTGATGATCGTTTCCCACGGCTAACCTGGCGTCAAGCGATGACTGAGTATGGCTCAGACAAGCCAGATTTGCGCTTTGCTTTACCAATTAAGCCGATTAGTCAGTTATTAACTGACAGTAATTTGTCAATTTTTCAAGAAGTTTTAAAGAATAATGGAGTTATCCACAGTCTGGTTGTGCCAGCGGCTCATAAATTAAGTCGTAAACAATTAGATGAATTAGTTGAATTAGCCAAGCTCAAGGGTTTAGGTGGTCTGGGCTATTTGATTTATAATGGTGATAATTGGCAGGGCAGTTTAGCTAAGAATTTAGAAGGGGCGATTTTACAAGAATTAATTGGTAATTTAAATCTAGAAGTTGGTCAAACTGTTTTAATTGCCGCTGGTCAATGGTTGCCAGTTTGCCAAGCCTTAGGGGCTATTCGCAATCAATTAGCTGTCTGGTTTGATTTAGCCGATAATAATCTGGCGGCTTGGTGTTGGGTGATTGATTTTCCGTTTTATGAAGCTAGTGAAACTCCAACTGGGCTTGATTTTTCCCATAATCCATTTTCTATGCCCAAGGGTGGGTTAGAAGCTTTAAAAAATCAACCGCCATTAGAAATTGTTGCCCATCAATTTGATCTAGTCTTAAATGGTGTGGAAATATCTAGTGGAGCGATTCGCAATCATCAGCCAGAAATTATGTATGAAGCTTTTCGTTTGGTTGGTTACGATCAAGCCGAGGTTGACCGTCGTTTTGGGGCGATGATTGAGGCTTTTAAATATGGAGCTCCACCCCATGGTGGTAATGCTCCGGGGATTGATCGACTCCTGATGGTCTTAAAAGACTATGCCTCTATTCGTGATATTTATGCTTTTCCCAAAGATGGCCAAGGTCGCGACTTGATGATGGGTAGTCCCAGTGCTATTGATCAGGGTCAATTAAATGATCTTAATTTACAGTGGTTTAAAAAATAATTAATTAATTTAAAAATATGTCTGATCTACAATCAAGTCAATCGCCCAAATTTAGTTTTTTTTATTTATTGTCACTGATTGCTTTAATTTTTACAGCTATCCCGGCTGGCTTAATTGCTTTTCAGTTGATTAATAAATGGTTGCCTGATCCACTGAGTGGTTATACGGTTGGTTATGCTTCTGGTAGTTTAAAATTTGGTTTGTCAGCATTATTAATTGCTGTGCCAGTCTATTTTTGGGCAGTCCAGCAGATTAATCGTGGTTTATTAAAAAAGGAATTAGATCGTAAAGCTGATTTGCGGCGCTGGCTAATTTATTTTATTCTTTTAGTTACAGCGGTGGTTATGCTCGGTTGGCTGATTGCCATTTTTTATCGTTATTTAGATGGTGAATTGACTGGTCAATTTTTGGCTAAATCAGCTGTTGCCATTATTATTGCTGCTGTTATCTTTTTATTCTATCGTTATGATTTGCGTCGTGATCCTAAAGCAACGGTTGATGGGCGTAATCTGCGTTGGTTTGCTTGGCCAGTTATTATTGGTTTAACTGCCTTATTTATTAGTGGCTTTATAATTGCTGAGAGTCCTAAACAGGCTCGTAATCGTCGTTATGATGAGAAGTTGATTGGTAATTTTTATCAGATTGATAGTGCTCTTAATGTTTATTACCAACAAAATAATCGTTTGCCAGCAAGCCTGGATGAATTATTGCCAAGCCCCTATTTCTTAGATCGTCAAGCTATCCAAATCAGTGATGGTCAAATAATTGATTATAAATTAGTTGATGAAACTAAATATCAATTATGTGCTACTTGGCGAACCAGTAATTTGGATAGTGGTAAGGGTATTCGAACTATTGGGATTGAAAAATGGCCACATCAAGCGGGTTATCAATGCTTAGAGCAAGTGATTTGGAGTGATGTAAAAGGTGGTCCAGCGGCTCGGCCAGTGTTCTAATTGACGATGTCGGTTCAGCGAATTTCAATTATTTTATTATTCAATTTATCTCTATGGTTAGGGGCTGGTTGGTGGTCAGCTCAGCCGCCAGTTATAGCTGGAGAAATTGATTTTAGTGGACCTACTTATTGGGCTGATGTTCAACGTTGGCCGGCTAGTAGCACAATAATTTATTCGCTAGACCAAGGAGTTTTAATTAGTCAAGATAGTCATCGTCTTCGACCGATTGCTAGCTTAAGTAAATTGGTTACCGCACTAGTGATATTGGCTGAGCAACCCGATTGGCAAGCATTATATACTTTAAAAAAGGAAGATCAGCGTCATGGCAATATCGCCTATATTTATCCTGGGGAGACGGTGACAATTAACGATCTGTGGCAGGCTAGTTTGTTAGCCTCAGATAATACTGCGATTCAGGCCTTAGTTCGAGCGGTTAGCTTAACTGATGAACAATTTCGTCAGCGAGCTGATCAATTGGCCCAACAATTATTAATTGGTAATGATTTACGAATTGAAGAGCCAACTGGTTTAAGTTCTAATAATCAGGCTAGTGCACTGGCTATGGTTCAAGTGATTCGTGAAGCCTTGGCTCGACCAGAGATAAGACAGGCTTCTTTATTGGATCGTTATGAAATCAAGACTAAACAGGGACGGCGGCAGGTGGTGACCAATACTGATAGTTTTATTCGTCAAGCAATTCCTTTGCCTGATGGCTGGCAAATTTTAGGGGGTAAAACTGGCTATATTG
>JAEWTE010000017.1 GCA_023459655.1 Candidatus Parcubacteria bacterium
TATCAAAATACATTTCTAGAGCAGTTTGAGTGTTTTTAATATCAGATAATCGTCGGGCATCACGTGATTTAGCTCTAGCACTATTTAGAGCAACGACCGATAGAGTAGATAATAGAGCAATAATAGCTATAACTACTAATAATTCAATGAGGGTGAAGGCTTTTTTCATACACTTAATATTTAAATATAGGGTAAACTATTCTTTTACTTGATTATTAAAAATTTTAATTACTCCATACTGACCATCAAAACCCGGTTCAATTATTAATTGTCCCTGACGCACTCGGCTAATCGCCTTAGCCAATAAACTACCAAATTGTTTTTTAATATCAACTAAACTAGTCTTTCTCAGAACAGTTAATTCGTTACCAAAGGCTATTAACATCTGCTCATAGATTTCTTGGACTTTCTTGGAATTGCGACTTTTCACCCCTAGACTCTGAGCAATTATCTTATCTAATTCAACCAATTTCTCAAAATTAGGCATTCCCTCGGGCCGATAACCCTCAGGCCGATCTGCTAACTGGGCCACTCGGCTCAAAACCCCGATAGTCAACGCCCGGCAACAATGCGGACAAAGACCCTTTAATTGCCGAGTTTCTATCGGCTGACAAACAAAATTACACTGACGATGACCATCTAAATGATACATCCCTTCTTCAGGAAAAAACTCCAAAGTAGTTATTATCTGCTCCTTTTCTCTATTTTTTAGTATATTATAAAATCTAGTATAACTCAACTCTGATAAATTAATAATAGTGGCCTCCCGAGCTAAATTAGCCAATGAGTGGGCATCGGAATTAGACAATAAAACTAAACTATCTAATTCAGAACAACGCCAATTCATCGGCGGGTCACTAGACAGTCCTGTTTCATAAGCATAAATAAATTCAGTCTGGTCAGCAAAACATTCTTCTAACTTATTAAACCCCGACTTAGAACCGAAAACCGAAAACCACGGTGTCCAAATATGAGCCGGATAAATAATAAAATAAGGATTAATCTGCCGACAAATTCTAACTAACTCCGGCGCACTCAGACCCAAAATTGGTCGGCCATCACTGCGTAAATTCAAACCACGATCAGTTAGTTCTTGATTAAGCTGCCGCACCGCTTCAACATTGGGGGCATGAATAACCAAATGCAGGCGACGCACTTTATCGTCTTGCTTATAAATTAGAGCTACCTCAGTACTCAATAAGAATTTAACTGAACTATCGACGGCTTCAGCTAATCGATATAAGCCGCTTTGTTCAATTTCTACCAATTGCTGATTAATTTCTTTAAACCATTGCGGATGAGTAAAATCAGCTGTCCCAATAATATCAATCCCTTTGCGTTGACAAGCTCTTTCAATATTGGGCAAAGTCAAATTAGCCGAACAGGCCCGACTAAAACGAGAATGTAGGTGTAAGTCTAAAACCTGCTCCATTAAATTAAGCTTTGACTAAATTTTGTGGTTGACCGGCAACAAAGGCTTTAAGATTATCAGCACTGACTTCCATAATCCGTTCAATGGCTTCTTGACTATAAAAAGCAATATGTGGAGTAAAAATAACATTGTCTTTGCTAAGTAAAATATGATTCTTGACTAACGATAACATTTCATTAGCTGTTTCCCGGTCATAGGCCAATTGCTTTTCTTCCATAATCAGATTTTCGCCCTCAATTACATCTAGCCCAGCGCCGGCCAAGATTTTTTTATCTAAAGCTTCAATCAAAGCTTCAGTTTCAACCACTCCACCACGAGCTGTATTAATTAATAAAGCTCCTTTCTTAATCAAACCAATGTTTTGACGATTGATTAAGTGGTGAGTAAATTTATTATCCGGTACATGCAAACTAATAATGTCTGACTGTTTTAATAATTCTTCCAAAGAAACATAATTAAAACCAAGCACCTCAGCTAAAAAAGAATCCTGATTATGATCATAGGCCACCACTCTCATATTAAAACCACGAGCCATCTTAATTAGATGTAAGCCAATTTTACCAGCCCCAACCACGCCAATAGTCTTACCCTGTAAATCAAAACCCTTAAGACCTTCAACCCGATAATCTTCCCGCATGGTTCGTAAATAAGACTTATGAATATTGCGCGACAAACTTAAAATTAAAGCAAAAGCGTGTTCAGCGACCGTATTCTCCCCATAAGATGGAACATTGCAAACAACAATACCTTGTTTTTGACAATACTTTAAATCAATATGATCAAAGCCAGTTGATCTAGCAATAATTAATTTTAATTTCGGCATCTTCTTTAATGCTTCAGCTGTTAAACGAGATGCTACAAAGACCATGATTGCTTGGCAATTTTTAGCTAATTTAGCATTATCTTCAGTAAGACTATCTGAACTAAAGGCCAGTTCATGACCAGATAAGGCCTTACTAAAATATTGTTTTTCGCCCGCCTTAATGTCAAAAATAGCTACCCGCATAATAAAATTATTTATAAATTATCTTAATATTATAGCAAAAACAGTCCTGTTTAGCGAATTAATAAATAAATTACCACTATTACTGCCAGACCCAGCCGATACCAACCAAATAATCGGAAATCACGCTGACGAACAAAATTAAGCAACCATTTAACACTAAGCCAGGCAGTAACAAAAGCAGCTAACGAGCCGACTACTAGAGCAATAATCTCGGGGCGACCTAGCGACCAAGAACTTTTGAATAAATCCAGTCCAGTGGCCGCTAACATCGTTGGCAAAGCTAATAAAAAACTAAATTCTACAATGGTCGACCGTTTCAAACCAAGAGCTAAACCACCAATAATTGTCGCCGCCGATCTAGACACACCCGGCACTATCGCCACCGACTGACACAGACCAATCAACACAGCTTGTTTATAAGTTATTTGATCAACTTCTTTAATGGTCGCTCGTTCAGGTTGGTACCGCCGCTCAAACCATAATAAAAATAAACCACCCAAGCCCAGAGTTGCCGCCATCAGCCAAAAACTATCCATCAATTGACCCTTAACTAGTGGATAGGCGGCCAAACCAATAATTGCTGTCGGCACAAAAGCAGCCGCTAATTTTAAAATAATTCGTGGTCGCTGCCAAATCGTTTTTAAATAAACGACTAATACAGCCAAAATCGCTCCCAGCTGAATAAAAATATCAAAACTCTTGCTAAAATCACTACTAGTTACTCCTAGCCATTGACCAACTAATCGCAAATGAGCCGTTGATGAAATTGGTAAAAATTCGCTAATCCCCTCAACAATGCCTAAAATTAAAGCTGATAACCAATCCATAATTATAAATTAAGCTAATTACTAGTCTTTATTGTAAAGCAATTCCCCAAATTGGCCAAGCTTTGACTGACCGGCTCTCGGCTGATACAATAAACTTAACATTCTTAAATCATTTTTATGGCCCATGTTTTTCTTTATGATGAATTTAACCCTGAAGATACTGCCATGCTTCAAGCTCTTTACTCACGGAGCCCCGAAAGCGTAACTAAACATGTCGATAAAGTTCGCCAAACCGGTTCTGGCAAATTTATGGAGACTTTTTATGTCGGTTATGGTCATTCCAGTATTGCCGATTGTGGTAGCACTACTCTATTTATTGAAGGGTTAAGTATTTTAGCTGACAAAGCCTTACAAGATTGGCCTCTTTATTGTGGCCAAGAAACCAGCACTCGCTATGTCGATATGGCCAAACAATCAATTATTGACCCACTCAGCACCGAACAATCGCAAAAAATTATTAATGATTGGATGGATTTTTATAAATCAGCCATGGAACCAGTCAAAGAACATTTGCGACATAACTATCCTTGTCAGGTTAATCAAGAAGACAAAATTTATCAACGAGCTATTAATGCCCGAGCTTTTGATATCTTACGCTCTTTTCTACCAGCCGGTATTACCACTCAACTTAGTTGGCATACTAATCTACGCCAAGCCTATGATAAATTAACCTGGCTACGCCAATATCCCCTAGCTGAAGTCCGACAAATTGCTAATCAACTGGAACAAACCCTTAAAGAACACTACCCCCATAGTTTTTGCCAACCAATTGACGAACAACAAGAAAATTATCGTCAAAATATTTTAACTGACAATTATTATTATAAAACCGACCAACCGACTAAATTCAGTTTTTCGACCAATATTAAAGATGACGAATTAAACCAGCAAACCACAACTATCACCAATCGACCACCTAAAACTGGTCTACCTTATTTCTTAGCTGAACTAGGTAGTTGTTCATTTAAATTCCTTTTAGACTACGGCTCTTTCCGTGATATTCAGCGTCATCGCCACGGCGTTTGTCGAATGCCGCTACTAACTGCCCAACACGGCTTTCATAACTGGTATTTAGAACAACTACCAACTGATTTACGCCAAGCAGCTCTTGATTTAATAACTCAACAAACCCAGGCCGTTGCTGCCCTGCCAACTGACGAGGCCACTAAACAATATTATTTGGCTCTCGGCTTCTTAGTCCCCTGCAAAGTCACTTACGGCCTACCAGCTTCTGTCTATACTGCCGAATTACGCTCTAACCAAACTGTCCACCCAACTCTACGCCAAATAGCCCACCAAATGATTAAAGCCCTCCAAGAACGCTGGCCTAAGCTTCAACTTCATGCTGACCTCTCACCCAGTATCTGGGATATTAATCGGGGCAAGCAAACGATTGAAGAAAAAACTAATTGTTAAATTAAATAAATAGAAAAGGAGATCCGTTAGGGTCTCCTTTTTTGAGTTGTCCCACTTACCGAATTGGCA
>JAEWTE010000018.1 GCA_023459655.1 Candidatus Parcubacteria bacterium
TTTTTCAAAACCGGACCAGGGGAATATGGTCAAGGTGATATTTTTTGGGGAATTACTGTACCTCAACAACGATCAATGGTTAAACAATTTTCCAACCTATCATTAATTGAAATTAAAAAAATGTTAGCCGACCCAATACACGAGGTTCGCCTAACTGCTGGCCTTATTTTAGTTGACCAATACCAACATAATCCTGACAAACATCAAGACTACTTAGATTTTTATCTAAATAATATAGAAAGATTTAATAACTGGGACTTAATTGATTTAACCGCCCCAAAAATTATTGGACAATATTTAGTTAAAAATAAAAACAATAACTTATTAAAAAATCTAAGTTATAGCAAAAACATGTGGGCCAGACGAGCAGCTATGGTTGCTAATTTAAGTTTAATCAGAGCTGGTGACTATCAGACAGCGCTAATTATGGCCAAGCAATATTTAACCGAACAACATGATTTACTACACAAAGCCACAGGTTGGGTCTTAAGAGAGGTTGGCAAACGTAATCAACCGGCCCTGATTAATTTTCTTGATCATCAAGCTAGTCGAATGCCTAGAGTTATGTTAAGGTATAGTATAGAAAAATTACCAGAACCACTCCGACAAAAATATTTAAAAACTCGTTATGAAATCAATTAAACTAATTGATATCCAATTAAATAACCTAACTAATCCTGAATTAAAATTACTTTTAACTAATTATCTAGCCAGCCAACAAAATCATCTAATTGTTACGGTTAATCCAGAATTTATTTTAACTGCTAAAAAAAATCGGCAATTTCGTGATATTCTTAACCAAGCTGACTTATCTTTACCTGATGGTTTCGGCTTAAGTCTGGCTGCTTTAACTTATGGCCAAAAATTAATCCGCCATACTGGAGCCGATCTAACTGCCGAATTACTAGCTCAAGCCGAACAAAATAACTGGCCAATCGCTCTAATTAATTGGCGTGGCGGATTATCTTCAGCCAAACAATTGAGACCAGCCCTATCAGCTATATTCCCCAAGCTTCGTCTATTAATTGAAGATACTAGTCGCAATGGTCAATTGGGCCAGCGACAATTACTTAGATTAAAACAATTTCAACCAATTATTATCTTCTGCTCCTTGGGCGCCCCTTATCAGGAATATTTTTTAGATAAACATAAACTGACTTGGCCTAGCTCTAAAATTATGATCGGTATTGGTGGTAGCTTTGATTTTATCATTGGAAGAGTCAAGCGAGCGCCTAAGTTTTGGCGCAATTGCGGCCTAGAATGGCTCTGGCGACTAATCCAACAACCTCAGCGCTGGCGACGTATTTGGAATGCCGTTGCTGTCTTTAGCTGGCAATTTATAGTTTGGCGTTTTAATAAAAATCGGCCGCCCAGCTTTACTAGGCGACCATAAAAATCAATCTTACTTATTTTTATTAACGAGCAGCCGTTATTGCTCTTTTTTGTTAATAAGCCATTCACGTAGACTTATTGTTTCTTGACTACTAGTATAAAATATTCCCCCCTCGTCAATCGTGACCATCTGTTTAATTTGCCCATTAAACAAATAAACATCGACTGAATTAGGATAAGGACCAATCTCTTCATAAATATCAGTTATATTGTTAATAACTGATAACTTTTATTATGATTTGAGAGTCGCCAAGTTTGATCACCGGCCTGATAATAAACAAACAGGCCCTCAACACAACCCAACCAAGTTACATCAGGAAAAATAACCGACTTGATCCGACAATTAACCTGGATTTGATCGGGAATAATCATTTCTGCTGGCAAAGCCACTATGATAACAATGAACATTGCTACCATTAAACAAAGAACAACTTTTTTTGTCATGATAAACCTCTCTTTGAACAATAAAGTACCTTTTATTATTCGTTTAAAAACTATTATTTGTCAATATAAGTCGATGCTCTAGGCAGTTAAGTTGAAAAATGATATAATAACGCCATGAAAAAATTCCACCTATTAAAACAAGCCACTATCGGCCTTTTGTTTTTAGCTCTATTGTTTTTAGCCTCAACCGCCCTCCGGGCACCATCGGCCAAAGGAGATTACCAAGCCGAAATCAATGAGCTAAACCAACAAATTGGCGATAAAAAAAGCTCTCTAACCAAGCTTCGTGATCAACAACGTTATTATCAACAACTCATCACTGAAAAACAAAAAGAAAAGGCTAGTCTTAGCGGACAATTGGCTATATTAGATAATAAGATGGCCGAAATTGAACTGGATGTTCAAGGAACTAAATTAGAAATTGAACAAACTGAATTAGAACTAAAAAGTTTAGAACTAGAAATAGCTAGCAAAGATCAATCAATCAATCAAAGCAAAGATAAACTAAGTCGATTAATAAAAACTATTGATCAACAGGGGAGTAAAAGTGCCCTGGAAATAGTTTTACTCAACGATTCTTTTTCTGATTTTCTCAATGAAATAAAATATCTCAATGATATTAGCAGCGGAGTTCGCGATCAATTAGAAGATCTTAAAAAACTTAAAGAATCATTAGAAGAACAGCGCTTATCTCTAAATAATAAACACCAACAATTAGCTGAATTACAGCAAATACTAGCTGATAAAAAAGATTCACTTGACCAGGAAAAACAAAATAAAGCCTTTATTCTAGATCAAACCCAACTATCTGAAAGTCAGTATCAAAACTTATTAGCCGCCGCTAAACAAGAACAAAATCAAGCTAATGCCGAAATCAGTAGTCTAGAAAAATCGGTTCGACAAAAATTAGCTCAGCTAGAAGCTAGTCGACCTAAAAATAACACACCCAGTCAAACTAATCTTTCCACCTTAATTTGGCCAGTACCTAAAAATAGAGTTAATGCCTATTTTCATGACCCAGATTATCCATTTCGCAATCTTTTTGAACACCCAGCTATTGATATTCGAGCGGCCCAAAATACTGCCCTCGTTGCTGCTGCCGATGGCTATGTTGCTGCAGCTAAAGATGCGGGAATGGGCTATAGCTATATAATGATTGTTCACAATAACGGATTAGCCACTGTTTATGGGCATGTTTCTAAAATACTAGTCAAAGAAGATCAATATGTCTCAGCCGGTCAATTAATTGGTCGTAGCGGCGGTATGCCTGGAACACCAGGGGCTGGTCGATTAACCACTGGACCGCACCTTCATTTTGAAGTTCGTTTAAACGGTATTCCAGTTGATCCATTAGCTTACTTACCATGATCATCCAACTAACTAAAAATCGACCCGGTTTTGGGCCATTAGAGGCTATTTTAGTACTGAGTACCTTATTATTAATTATTAGTGCTGGCTTTACCTATTGGTCAATTGACCAAGCTAAACAACGTGATCAAATACGAATTACTAATTTAAAAAAAATACAATCAGCTATTAACCAATATTATAACCAATATCGAGAATTTCCAGTCGGGGACCAAGATGTTGGCAATTGGGATTTAGGTTATAAAGGATCAGACGACCAACGGTTTATTTATCCATTAGTTGAAAAAGGGTTCTTACCAGCTAATTTTCAAGCTGATCCGCTTTCACAATACAATATTGATCGAGGAGTTGATTATAATTTTCGCTATCAAGTTTACGCTGATGATGGCCAGTTTTGTCCACGTGGCCAAGGACAATTCTATGTTTTAGGTATTCGCGACCTTGAGTCTACCAGTGGTGATCCAGCTGATCCTAAGTTTGAGGATAGCGGTTTTAATTGTAAGAATCGTAATTGGCAAGATGAGTTTGATTATGTCGTTGGTGCCTTTGCCAATCCCTTAAAGAAAAAATAAAAACTACTCCAATCAATCTATAAAAAGAAATCAGGAAATATCTCCTGATTTCTTTTTATATTAGCTAAGTAACCTAGGGGAGCATAAGTTATAATGTCGCACAATACATCTTATACGACATTATATCTCTTCTCTAATTAATCTAACCAATTAAAATTAACTAAGCTAATTAAGGATAAGTCAAAATTAAACCCATCAGGTGCAACTCTGGATTAAACAATAATAAAACCTTACATAATAACAAAAAAATACCAACTATCAAGACACAGAACACCAAAACTGCTAAGAAAAAGACTAGTTTAAAAATTTTTTCATCCATAATATAGTTTTAAATTGAATTTATTGATAAATGATTCTATCCCCGTATCGCAAATCAATCACTTGAGCCTGACTCAATTGTTGACCAAATTTACCGCGACCGGCTTGCCACAACTCTAATTGTTGACTCAAATCACGACGCAAAGTTAATTTAATAATTTGCTGATTTTCCGCCACAACTTCTAAAGAATTGGGCTCCTGACTATTAAAATTAAATTTTTGAGGAGTTTTTTCTGGCCAATCAGCTTGACTTATCTGGCCAATCATCGGCCAAACTAATTGATTAATTAAAACCTGTCGATCAGCCATTAGACTATCTGTTCCCTTATTCTCGATAACTGAAAAAAGCTTGGCACTAGCCTCGTTAGGCTGTTCTTGCTTAACTACTCGGCCAAACCGATTAACCCAGTAATACCAGCCATCTTCTTGCCAAATAGCCACTACTGGCTCTTCTTGAATCTTAATAGTAAATTTATTGGGCCAATGTCGACTCAGCCGACAATCCGCTAAACTATAATCAACTAATTGATTACATAATCGATTAGCCCTAGTCAACCAAAAATTACCTTGCCAGATCTGCCAAAATCGACCAGATAAAGCCATAGCTAACTTTGGTTGTAATTCATTAGCAGATATTAATTGATTACCCTCAATCTCAATCTGACTAACCCTAAAATAAGCCGAACAAAATAAACCATAACTAGTTCCACCAATTATCAAAACAATTACTGCAATTAAGCCTCCCCGTTTAATTTTTAGCCATAAACTACTATCAAAAAATCGTTTATTTAACCTTTTTTGACTAAAATTAGACAATTTATTATCTTTAGATCCTAAACAATGACCACTAGACACCAGTACTCGCTTAGTCGAAATTATCGGACTCGATTTTTTACGCTCAAGCTGACTAGCCGCCAACTTGGAGCGTTGACTCATTACTACAACATTTTTTTTAGGCTGGGGGCGGGCCTTCATAATATCTTAAATAAAAAACATTGACGATAATTCTAACGGTATAAATGGTTTAAGGGCGACTGGCAATTTGATTCGACCATCAGCCTGCTGATGATTTTCAACAATAGCAATCATAGCTCTTGGCAAAGCTAAACCAGTACCATTTAAAGTATAGACTAAACCTTTCTTGCCATCGGCCGTCTGATACTTAATATCAAGACCACGGGCCTGATAATCAGTACAATTAGAGGCTGAAGTCATTTCAGCCCAATCACCCAATTGATCTTCTTTATTTGGCTTACCAGGCAACCAGGCTTCTAAATCAAAGGTTCGAGCCGATGGTGCACCTAAATCAGCAGTACAATGATCAATAATGCGAAATGGAACCTCTAAACCGCTAAAAATTTCTTTTTCAATCTCTAATAATAATTGATGCTCCTTAGCACTATCTTCTGGTCGGCAATAAACAAACATTTCCACTTTATTAAATTGATGAACCCGAAAGATGCCCTTGGCAAATTTACTATAACTCCCCGCTTCGGTTCGGAAACATTGAGACAAAGCCGCATAACGCAATGGCAGTTTATCACCCTTTAAAATCTCGTCTTGGTAATACCCCCCAAGGGTAATTTCAGCTGTACCAATTAAACTTAAATCATGACCTTCTAAATTATAAATCTGAGTTGACTGACCTCGTGGATTATAGCCCAAACGCTCAATAACGCTGGTTTTGGCTAAATCCGGCGTAATCATCACCTGAAAACCATGTTTAGCAATAATAGCTAGACTATATTGAATTAGAGCTAACTCCAACCAAACTAAATCATTACTAGTATAATAAAATTTGGCTCCAGCTACTTTGGCCGCTCGTTCAAAATCTAGCCAATTCCACTGCTCGGCCAAGGCTAAATGATCTTTTGGTTCAAAAGCAAATTCAAGTGGCTGACCAAACTCTTCTAAAACCGGATTATCCTCTTCGTTTAGACTACGAACCACCGCCGCATCAGTCTGATTAGGCACTGTTAATAATAAACTATCTAATTCTTCAATAATCTTAACCAGCCGCTCTTCACCTTCTTTAATCGCCTGATTATTAGCTTTAATCTCAACAATCTGCTCAGTGGTTGGTTTTTGTTTAGACCAAACATTACGCTTAGCTCGCTGTTCATCAAGTTCTTGTTGCAAACTGCGACGCTGTTCATCGAGTTCAACCAAGTGATCGATATCGACTTGGGCTAAGCGATAATGACAATTTTCTTTAACTTCAGACAAATTTTCTCGGATGTATTTTAAATCCAACATATTATTATTGTTTTGGTTTCATAAATGGGAATAAAGTCACTTCCCTAAGCGGTTGACCAGCCAGACAAGCAAACAAGCGTTCACCAAAACCAAAACCACAAGTTGGTGGCATACCATGCTCTAACATTTCCACAAATTCCCAGTCAGGCATCATTGCTTCAGTATCACCAGCTTTAAGTAACTTTTGCTGCTCCTCAAAACGAGCTCGTTGATCAACTGGATTATTTAATTCTGAATAACCGTTACCAATTTCGGTACCAGCAATCAGAATTTGGAAACGCTCAGTCAGTTCTGGATTATCTTGACGAGCTTTAGCTAATGGTGAAATTAATTTTGGATGACCAACAATAAAAACTGGACCAGCAATATTCTTACGACAATATTTCCAAAGAGTATCAGTTAAACGCTCACGATTATTACCATCATATTTAACAGCTAACTCAGCTAATTTATCACGCATAACCTGTTCACTAGCCTCTAAAACATCAATCCCAGTCTGCTTAAGTATCTCTTGCTGATAATCAATCTCCGGCCAATCACCAGCCAAGTCAAAACTAAGACCCTTATTAGTAAACTTAGTGGTGCCAAAAACTTCCTGAGCCAGAGTCTGATAAAGCTCCTGAGTCAACTTCATACCATCACGGTAATCAGCATAAGCCCAATAAAACTCCAAATTAGTAAATTCCTGCAAATGATCAGGACTGCTACCTTCATTACGAAAAGCCCGACCAATCTCAAAGGTCTTGTCAAAACCAGCCGCCATCAAGCGTTTCTGCCACAATTCACCAACCGAAATACGCAAAAAAACATCAGTATCGTAATCTTTATGATAAGTCTTGAATGGATTAGCCTCAGCACCGCCAGTGGTTGTTTCTAGAGTTGGTGTTTCGACTTCTAAAAAATCATGTTCAATCATAAATCGACGAGTCACTTGCCAAAACTTAGCTTTCTTAACAAATAAATCGCGTAATCCATCGTCAAATAACAAATCTAAATAGCGCTTGCGCAAGCGTTCATCATCATCTTGCAGTCCATGCCATTTTTCTGGCAGTGGCCGTAAAGCTTTACTAATTAGCTGCCAATCGGTCACTAATAGACTATTTTGACCGGTATGAGTAACAAAAACGGTGCCAGAAACTGCCACAAAATCAGCAATATCGACTGTTTTTAAAAATTGTTTATAGTTATCAGCTAATTCTTTTTTACTAAAAGCCAATTGGATAGTAGCAGTGCCGTCCTGCAAATTAGCAAAAGTTAGATTACCATGCTCACGCAAGGTCCGCAGTCGTCCAGCTAGATATACGGTTTCGCCAGCAGCTAAATAATGCTCAAATTTAGCTAAAACTTGACCATTAGTCTGCTCACGACGACAATGAGCTGGATAAGGATCCATCCCCGCTTGACTCAATTCTTCCAACCGACCCAAGCGCTCTTGATATTCACTTATTTTTTCAGCCATAAAAACAAATAACCAGTAATTAAACTGGTTATATTGTAGCTAATTTATAAAGGGAAGTAAAGAAAATATCTATTTTCTCCCTTTCAGACAGGCCTTAATAAACTCAATAAATAAAGGATGTGGGTCAAGTGGCCGCGAGATATACTCGGGATGAAATTGAGTACCAATAAAGAAAGGATGATCAGTAATTTCAATCGCCTCGACTATCTGACCATCTGGCGAAGTACCAGCAATCGTTAACCCGTTATTTTCTAGTATTTCCCGATAATCATTATTAAATTCATAGCGATGGCGATGTCGTTCACTAATTATCTTGGCATCTGGACCAAACTTTTTGGCATAAGCCTTGGCCAAATGGGTCCCCGGAAGTAGCTGACAAGGCCAACCGCCCAAACGAATTGTTCCGCCATATTGTCCTTTAGCTAATAACTCAGCCTGACCAGGCATAATATGAATAACTGGATGCTTAGTCTTGGGATCGGCCTCCTGACTATTGGCTTTATTTAGACCACAAACATTTCTAGCAAATTCAATCACTGCCATCTGCATACCATAACATAGACCAAAATAAGGAATTTTATGAGTGCGACAATATTCAATCGCTTTAATCTTACCTTCATGACCGCGGCTACCCCAGCCCTGCGGCACAACAATCCCGTCATAACTTTTTAATACAACCGACCCCTTGTCTTCGACTTCCTCGGCGCTAAGCCATTCCAACTGCGGTCGACAATTATTGGCCACTCCAGCATGTTTCAAAGCCTCAATAACACTAATATATGAATCAGTCAGACAAAAATCGCCAGAAGCAAAATATTTACCAACTACGCCAATTTTAACTGTTTGCTGGCCGCGCTTGGCTTCTTTGACTTTCTCAGACATAGTTTGCCAAGCCGCTGAATCATTACATCGTGGCTTGAGACCAAAATGCTTTAAAATCTTAGCGGATAAATGATTCTTTTCAAAATTAGCTGGCACATCATAAATCGAATCAATATCTGGTGCAGCGATCACATCGTCATTATGAATATTACAATGAATGGCAATCTTTTTACGCCGTGGCTCATCAATTGGGGTGTCTGAACGAGCCACAATAAAATCAGGCTGAATACCAGCTGAATTAAGCGCTCGAACCGCATGTTGAGTTGGCTTAGTTTTCATTTCACCAATCTTATTAGGCACTGGCAAATAACTAACCATGACAAATAAAACACTTTTAGGATCTTGTAAGCGCATTACTCTAGCCGCCTCTAAAAATAATAGGTTTTCATATTCACCAACTGTGCCACCAATTTCGATAATCATAATCTCTGCCCCAGTCTTCTTGACTGCCGCCTTGATGCGATCCCGAACTTCCATTGGAATATGAGGCACCACCTGAACACATTTACCGCCATAACCCAAATTACGTTCTCGCTCAATAA
>JAEWTE010000019.1 GCA_023459655.1 Candidatus Parcubacteria bacterium
CCAGGCTCTAAACCAGCTAAATTAAGCATTATTTGAGCTAGCTTGGGTGGCAACATTCCCGATTGATCATCCCGAGCCGGTCGGCCATAATCGCGAGCTGACAACGATTTAAAAGGTTGCACAGCCATGGTTAAACCCCATTGCCAATAATTATTTTGTCGCCACAATACTATTTCACCACCACTAGTCAATAGATGATTTTGCTCAACTACAACACTAGACAAAGCTGGATCACGACTAATTACCCAGCGCACTGCCCGACCTGACTCTTGCAGCTGCCGTTTAATTTTAATACCAAAATCACGACTAAGTGGCCGCTGATCATAATTAGATAAACCAAAGTAAATTTTCTTATCAGCTGGAGCCAAAGGCAATAATTGTTCAGCGGCCTGCTGAGCAGCTATTTCATCAAGTTGCTTGAACTGACCAATAATCTGACCAAATTTAATTGTTCCACCCAAGGATTCCAATAAATCGGTTGATAAGTCAGTTACACCACTAACTATTGCTAGACTATCATTAATCACCTGCCACTGACCAGTAATTTTGGCTACTAATTCAGATAATGACAAAGCCGGGTGACTGCCTAAAATAAAAAAGTAATTCATATATCGCTACGCTAACATAAAACCGCCAGTCTTGCAATTTTTCTGTCGTTATGTTAGGGTAAGGACACAAAAAGACAATATTTGCCTTTCCCATGTTTAAATCAACCATTGGTTTAAATAGTGCCGTTGTTTAGCAATCGCACTAAAGGCAGGCTGAAAGCAGTTACCCCTCTGCCTGCATACTTATGGTTGAGGGTTTTATTTTTATTAATTATTCTTTATCCATTACCTATGGCTAAAAACAAAAGTTCTCGGCTACCACGCTATGAATTGTTGTACATTGTTTCCAACAAATTCACCGCTGAAGAAACCGAGCCGGTCGCTCAAAAAATTGAGGATCTAATTACCGCCAACGGCGGCACTATTATTTATCGTGAAGATTGGGGCAAACGGCGGATGTCTTATCCGATTAAAGGCTTTTCATTCGGCTATTATCGTTTATTAGAGTGCGATTTGGCCGCTGAAAAAATTGCTGACATTGAACGTTACTTACGCTTGTCCAGCGATATTTTGCGTCACCAAATCGTCAAGCGTCAACCACGAACCGTGGCTGAAATTTTAGAAGCCAAAGAAGAAATCGCTAAACGCGAAGCTAAATTACAATCAGACAAAACTGAAGCTGAAGCCAAGAAAAACAATCCCAACAAAGAAGCCGTCGCTCCAGTTAGCGATAGTGAAGAAGTCGCTAAAAAACATGATCAAGACATCGATACCAAAATTGATACCTTGATCAACGAAGAGCCCCTGGTTAAATAAATTTAATTCTCTAATTTACACCTATGGACTTAAACAAAGCCATGCTCATCGGCAATCTAACTCGCGATCCAGAAGTTCGCAGCACAACTAGCGGTCAGCCGGTGGCTTCATTTACAGTAGTTACCAATTATGTCTGGACCGATCAGGCCGGACAGCGTCAGGAAAAAGCTGAATTCCACAATATCGTCGCTTGGCGTCGCCTAGCTGACATCTGCCGCCAGTATCTACACAAAGGATCCAAAGTCTATGTTGACGGTCGCCTGCAGACTCGTGACTGGTTAGCTCAAGATAATACCAAGCGCTATCGGACCGAATTGGTAGCCGATAACCTAATTATGCTAGATCGAGCCGGTTCAGCTAGTGGACCATTTTCTGCTCCAACTACTGAACAAACTGACAACGACGAACCATCTTTAGAACCAATCCCAGATCATGCCAACGAAGAAGAAATCAAAATTGAAAATATTCCTTTCTAAATTATTAAGTATTTATTATGAACAGCTATAATAGCAGTAAACCTTGTTATTTTTGCCAAAACGACATCAAGGAAATTGACTACAAAGACACCTTCCTACTCCGTCGTTATGCTAATGCTTTGGGTAAAATTTTACCTAAACGCCGCACTGGCACTTGCGCCAAACATCAACGCCAATTATCTTTAGCCATCAAGCGAGCCCGTATCATGGCCATGCTGATGTTTGTCCGTCGCTAAATTGAGTCTATGTTATCGTTAAATGAAATCAAGCTAGGCAAAATTATCACCATCAATGGTGAACCTTATTCGGTCATCCGTGCCGACCATCACAAAATGGGTCGTGGTGGTGCCGTTCTTAAAACCAAGCTACGCAATTTAATCAGTAGTTCAGTTCTAGAAAGAACCTGGCAAGGCAATGATCGAGCTGACGAAGCCGATGTTGAAAAACGCAAAGCCACCTTCATGTATGCCGATGACCAGTTCGCTAATTTTATGGATAGCACTAATTATGAACAATTTGCTATCAACTTAGAAGAATTGGGCGGTAAAGAAAAATTCCTTAAAGACGGTCTAGAAGTAACCATTCTTTATTTCGAAGGTCGACCAGTCACTGTCGAATTACCCGTCAAAGCTGAATACAAAGTTACCACTGCTCCACCAGGAGTCAAAGGTAATACTGCTGGTAATGTCATGAAACAAATTGAGTTAGAAACTGGTGCCAAACTCAATGCCCCTTTATTTATTAATGAAGGTGATATCATCCGAGTCAATACTGACACTGAGGAATATGTAGAAAGAGTTAATTAAATTCTTGACTACAATATAAAAAGACCTAACTTTTCAGTTAGGTCTTTTTATATATCTAGTTTATCTCTCTTACTCCTGTCTAGCGGCTAAATCAATCAAAACCTGCTTTCTAACTTTTTTCATCAATTCCTTGTCTTGTTTCAAAAATGTTTTGGCATTTTCTCGGCCTACACCCAATTTAATCTCACCAAAACTATATGAATTGCCACTCTTGGTAATTGTTTCCATCTCCACACCAGTATCTAATAAATCACCGGCTAAAGAAATGCCTTCGTTATACATAATATCAAACTCGCAGCTCTTGAAGGGCGCAGCGACCTTATTCTTAACCACTTTACACTTAACTCGATTACCCAGCATCTTTTCGCCCTGTTTGATTTGAGCTAGTTTGCGAATATCGATGCGCACTGAAGCATAAAACTTTAAAGCATTGCCTCCAGTGGTAGTTTCTGGATTGCCAAACATCACCCCAATTTTCATCCGCAGCTGATTAATAAAAATAACAATCGTCTTGGATTTGGCAATGATACCGGTTAATTTACGAAGCGCCTGACTCATTAATCGGGCTTGTGAACCCATCTGCATATCACCCATATCACCTTCAATCTCTTTTTTTGGTACCAAAGCGGCAACGCTATCAATTACCACCACATCAACCGCATTAGAGCGAACCAAGGTTTCTAAAA
>JAEWTE010000020.1 GCA_023459655.1 Candidatus Parcubacteria bacterium
ATCCGGCTTCGCCGGATTGATTATATCTAGCAACCCATCTTTCCAGAGTCCTTTGACCGCCAGGGAATACCCTGGCGGCATCTTTTAATCTAATCTCTTTATTGACGATGGGCAAAACCCATCGCAATCGCTCTTCCAGAGCGCTGATTGGTAGTTTTGTACACATACCTGACGATGTTGGCATAGTTTTTGGAAAACCGCCATATGTGTGTGCACATTACCTCATCCTCTTGACAGATTAGTCTGTTTTTATTAGGGTAATAACAAGAAAAAAGGCGCCTGAGCGCCGGAGGTAACAATGAAAACAGCAGGAAAAATTGCTGTTATAATTTTAGGAATAATTAGCCTGTTATTTTTTTTTGGCTAGTTGTATCGGCTATCACAGAGATGGTTACGGAATAGGTGACTTATGAAGAAAGACAAGTTGCCGTCGTCGACAATCAAAATAAAAAAATCCCAAAGAATCAAGCCGGCCAACGCCAGCATTGATTTGGTCAATTGGTATTAATGTTCTTTTTAGGAGGAAGAATGGAAGAACAAAATAAAAACGACCGCAATCGTAATGCGGTTATAATTTTGGTTTTAGCAGTAATAGTAATTTTTGCTATCGTTGCTACTGTCGCGTTTTGTTGGCCCGATCACTGGCCCACCAAACCTGAACCTCAGCCCCTAATCACTGGCTGATTTTTTACCCTCTACCTGCCATAACCTCCGTAACAGGGCCGTCGATGGCGCTCTCCGTCGGCGGCCCAAACTTTCCACCATCCCATGGTGGTCTCCGAGCCGTTAGCCCTTGTTGGTTGGCGGTTTTTTAATACAAAAACACCCTCAGATGAGAGTATTTTGTTGTGCGGGCTTAGACGATTTTGCCGATTTTGTCAAAATGCTTGACTTACTGACTTACTAACCTATTTTGGCGGACAACTGAAGTGCTTTACTTTATGAATAGTTTTAAGTATACTTAAAATGTTCTATTAAAATACAATAACTTTTAAGTATGAAAAAAAGATATCAAAAAAGACCATACTATTTAAACCAGATTAAACCTTTCATCGGATTAAATTTAATTAAGGTTTTAGTTGGTCAGCGCCGAGTTGGTAAGAGTTATGTTTTGTTGCAGCTAATGGATGAAATTAAAGTTGATGATAAGACAGCTAATATTATTTACATCAACAAAGAAGACAATCAATACGACGAGATTATTAATTATCGTGATCTGATTATTTACGCTGAGAAAAGAATTATTAAAAATGTTAAAAACTATTTATTCATTGATGAAATCCAGGATATTGAAAATTTTGAGAAAGCTTTGCGTCATCTAACGGCTAAGAATGATTTTGACCTTTATTGTACAGGTAGTAATGCTAAATTATTATCTTCGGAAATTGCCACTGGTTTGTCTGGTCGGTATATTGAAATACCAATTTATGGTTTATCTTACCAAGAATTTTTACAATTCCATAAGCTAGTTGCTAGCGAGGCTACTCTTTTGCAATACATTCGTTTTGGTGGGTTGCCTTTTATAATAAACCTGGAGCTTAATGATGAAGTGGTTTATCGCTATCTGCAGGGGGTTTATAATACTATTGTCTTGAAAGATGTGGTGGCTCGATTTAATATTAGAAATTTCAATTTTTTAAATCGGCTTTTAGAATATGTTGCCGATAATATAGGTCATTTAGTCTCGGCCAACCGTATTAGTGATTTCTTAAAGTCGCAAAAGATTAAAACTACCCCCAATATAGTTTTAAATTATTTATCTTATTTAACCTCGAGCTTTATTATTTATGAGGTTAACCGGGCCGCTATCAAAGGAAAGAAAGTTTTTGAAATTAATGAGAAATATTATTGGCAAGACTTAGGCCTTAGGAATTCTTTGGTCGGCTATCAGTCGGCTGATATTGGGCAGATGTTGGAGAATTTAGTTTTTTTACATTTAGCGCGGCTAGGTTTTAAGATTAATGTTGGTCAGCTGGATAATAAGGAGATTGATTTTATTGCTGAAAAAGACGGTCGCAAGGTTTATATTCAAGTTGCTTATCTGATTAGCGATCAGGCGGTCAAAGATCGAGAGTTTGGTAATTTATTGGAAATCCCTGATAATTATCAAAAAATTGTCGTGTCTATGGATAAAATGTTGGGTAGTGATTATCAAGGCGTAAAACATTATAGTATAATAGATTTTTTACAGCACGATGAGTTGCTATTGAGCTGATCATTGGTTTTTCTTGCCTTCCCTCTGATTTTTATCTATACTTAAGGCAGCGTTTTGGCGCTGCTTTTTGCTTAATTATTACTCAATATTATGTCGCGACCGTGGTATCGTTTTATTTTAAAGCTAGGGGTTTATGCTAGTTTGGTCTCGTTATTCTTGGTTAACAAGAATTATTATTTTCCGTACATTACTTCTAAACAGCTTTATTTTAACATTTTAATAGAAGCTTTAGTGGTTATTTGGTTAGCTTATCTTTGGAAATATCCATCGGAACGGCCTAAACGATCTTGGTTGACTTTTGGTTGGCTAGCTTATCTGGGGGTAGTATTATTAACTAGCTTGACTGGGGTTGATTTTAACCTTAGTTTTTGGGGTGATTTAGAGCGGATGTTAGGCTGGTTCCCCTTACTTCATTTTTTCTTATTATTCTTGATTGTTATTACTGTTTTTCGCAGTTGGCGCGATTGGCAACCATTACTGATGGCTATGGTTGGGGCTGGTACCTTACTTAGTATTGTTGGTTTATTTCAAAATTATAGCGCCTCTACTTTAGGTAATGCCGCCTATATGGGCACATTGATGCTAATGTCAATGTTTATTGCCGCCATCTTGATTGGTCGTAGTCGGCATTGGTTGACGGCCTTGCCTTATGGAGTTGTTTTAATTATTTTATTTATTGGTTTAGTTCGAGCCGATATCTCTGGGGCCTATGCTGGCTTAGCGGCTGGTGCTTTGCTCTATGCCGGGCTAATGACTTTTTTAAGTAAGCATAAGACTGCTAGGCGTATCGGCTGGATTAGTTTGGGATTATTGGTAGTCGGTATTGGCGCTGTCTTTGCTTTGCGTTGGTCGCCAGCTCTAGACAATAGTCAGCTGGGTAAGGTTTTTCGTGATTTCTCTTTGCAAAACAATACTCTTAATACACGGCTTTATTCCTGGACTTGGGCTTGGCGTGATTTGCCCAAACACCCAATCTTAGGAGTTGGTTATGGTAATTATGCCTTTGTTTTTGATCGTCAATTTAAAGGTGAGTTTTATAAATTCTCCAAAGGTGAAGATTATTTTGACCGAGCCCATAATAATATTGTTGAAATTACCACCACCACTGGCTTGCTCGGTTTGGCTGCCTATTTATTTGTGTTTAGTTGGGCAGTTATTTATCTAATTAGAGCTTACCGGCATAAAAAGATTGATTTACCCGAATTTGCTGCTTTAGCTGGTTTCTTGACCGCTTATTTTGTTCAGAATTTGGCCCTATTTGACTGTTTGGCTAGTTATCTGTTCCTGATGATTATTTTAGGATTTATTAACAACTTGAATCATCATCAGGTAGATCAACCTCGTTCTGAATCGGATAAGAATCGGAATGAAATAGTCGTGATTATTATTGCTGGTTTGTTGTTGGCCTGGGTGGCTTGGTATGCTAATTTTACTACCATCAAAATGCTCAATGGCACGATTGACGGCATTATTAAATTAAATAGTGGTAAAACTATGGATAGTTTGACGGCTTTTCGTCAGGCTCATACCGCTGGTTCACCATTAGTTCGCGACAGTCGTTCGGCGATGATTAATGCTTTGACTGGCAATTACCAGTCAATTGAACGATTGTCGGAGATTCAACGGACTGAGTTTTTAAGCTATACCATTGAGCAGAGTAATAAAAATTTGG
>JAEWTE010000021.1 GCA_023459655.1 Candidatus Parcubacteria bacterium
GACGATAGGTAAGACCGTCATCGGGTGACAACCATGACATCGACAAATCTTGAAGGTTATTTTCATCAATATTTTCCAAAATAAAAGTTAGCTCATGTTTGGTGCAGTTTTTAATATCATCACAGGCATCAACTGCTAATTTATGTTGACCAACTGGTAAAAAATCTAAAATTATTGCTTCCTCAATCTGGTCATTAGCTACTGACTTAAACAGTAGACCATTAATATATAAATCAATACTCTTAACACCACGATTAGCGGTTGCTTTGATATTAATTGGCAATTGCTGGCCGCTGATTTTCTGACCAGCTGATGGGCTAATAATTGTTAAATCAGGCTGATTAGCGATTGTGTGTAAATTATCGACATCAGACGGGGGTTCAGCTAGGTTAAATTTTTGCCGCTCAGCCCAGCTTTTAACGCCAGCCTCCCAAAGCGAAAATTGTGAATCCGCCGAAGGATTACTTGGTTCAGGGCCACGTGGATCATCTCGATTTAAATAATAAAGAATCGAGTGACCCTGCCAATAATGGTCTTCTCTAACCATATCTAAAGGAGTTAGATCACTCGCTAATAATCCCGAAACTTTATCTATCTTAAAGGCAGTAGTGGTTGGAATAACGCCATCAAGAATAGCTTTGCCAGTCTCTTTTATTTCCGGCTCTTTAAAAGACTCAACTGGACTGCCTGATAAAATACGATTCATATAACCCTGCCAAATTGGAGCAGCCACCACGCTACCATCAGCTCCTTTGCTCATTGATTTATTATTATTATTGCCAACCCAAACGCCCGTAATAATTGAAGGAGTATAACCAATGGTCCAAGCATCCTTATAGTCATTAGTGGTTCCAGTTTTAACGGCTGCCGGACGATCACTTAAGATCAGATGATTTTTAGCACCAAAAACATAGGCCCGCTCATTGTTATCACTAAGCACATAATTAACCTCTCGAGCAATCTGCGGATCCATCACCTTATTGTGTTCTGGCTTGGTTTCCTCAATAGTCTTACCGTGGCTATCTTCTATTTTTAAGATATAACGAGGTTTGACCATCTCACCATCACGAGCAAAAGCACTATAGGCTCCAACATGTTCTAATAACTTAACTTCACCACCACCCAAAACCAAAGATAAACCAAAACGACTTTTATCACTCAGTGTTGTATATCCTAAATTTTTAGATATAGCTAGAACATTATCTAAGTCCGCCAAATAAAGAGTTTTAACTGCTGGAATATTTAATGACCCGGCTAAAGCCTTCTTCATGGTTACTGGACCATATTCTTGGCCGTTATAATTTCTAGGCTGATAGGGTTTGTCTGGATCTAAAGAAAAGTTAGTTAAAACATCAAATAAAACTGTTCGATGAGTATATCCCTTCATAAAAGCCGCCGCATAAACTATCGGCTTAAATGATGAACCCGGTTGACGAGGTCGAAGAACCAAATTAACCTGTCCATCAATATCATCATTAAAATAATCACGTGAACCAACCATAGCTAAAATATCGCCAGATTTAGCGTCAATAGAAAATAATGCAGCATTATTGGCCGCAAAATTTTTAATATTTTTTTCAGCTTGTTCCACTAAAACCTCTTCCGCTGCTTTTTGTTTATCTAGATCTAGAGTTGAATAAATCTTTAAGCCACCTTGTTCGATCATTTTTTCTCCATATTTTTCAGCCAATTGATCTTTGATAGCCATAACAAAATGTGGAGCAATCATGTTGCCATTTTCTTGCAACGGTCTAAAAACTAACTCAAAATTTTTAGCAACAATTGCTTCATCCTCACTGATATAGCCTTGTTTAGCCATTACATCTAAAACATATTGCTGACGAGCAATCAATATATCTTTATTGACACCATAAGGAGAATAACGACTAGGTGCCTGAGGCAAGGCTGCTAAAATAGCGGCTTCAGCCAAATTAATTTGACTAACCGTTTTACCAAAATATCTTTGACTAGCGGCTTCAACTCCATAGGCATTAGAACCATAAGGAATCTCATTTAAATACATTTGCAAAATCTCATCTTTAGAAAATTTCTTTTCAATCCGATAGGCCAAAATTAATTCCTTAATTTTACGAGTATAGGTTTTTTCTGAAGTCAACAGGGCGTTTTTAACAAATTGCTGAGTAAGTGTTGATCCACCAGCATGACGTCGCAATAAAACATTGGTTATTGCTGTACGAAACATTGCCCACCAGCTAAACCCGCCATGTTTATAGAAATCTTTATCTTCAATTGAGATAGTTGCTTGTTTAACGTGGTCAGGTATTTGCTCTAAATCAACCAAAGTTCTTTTTTGATCACCATGAATTTCATAAAGAATAGTTTCTCCCTGACGATCATAGATCTTGGTACTCTGAATTACCTGACGATCTAGTAATTTATTAGGGGAGGGTAGACCACGTGATAACCAAAGAAATGAAATTATTCCAACCAATAACATTAATAAAAACAGGGCACCAAAAAATTTAATTATTTTGGGCCAATTAATTTGTCGATGAGACGGTCGCCTAGCATAATCAGAACGTTTGGCTCTAACAATCAAAGCCGAACGATTACCAGCTTGATTAATTGATCGACGAGTTGGTGTTGATTTACGAACCACTAATTTTGGTATAGGCATAAATAATTATTTAGTTATTTAATTATAGCAGATAATTCAACATAATCAAAAACAACAGCTTATCAATCAGCCCAGTCTTGTTGACTTTTTTTAGGTGTGTTATAATAATATCAACTTTATTTTTAATCCTTGTTTTGGTTAAAACAAACTTATGAACCTAATTAAAAAATTATTGTTCGGTTTTCTGGCCGCACAGTGTTTACTAGTTAGCCCACTAGCTATTACTCCAGCTAGCGCTCAGGTTGACTTGTGGGGCGAAAATAATATCGCCACCAATGCCTTTAATAATGTTGGCTTTAAACAAAAAGATCCCCGAGAAATTGTCGCCAACCTTATTAAAATTATGCTGGGCTTTTTAGGCACTATTGCGGTGGTTTTAGTCATCTATGCTGGATTCTTATGGATGACCGCCGGTGGTAAACCAGACAATGTCCAAAAAGCCAAAAGCATTATGTCAGCAGCCATTACTGGCTTAGTAATTATTTTAATTTCTTACGGCCTTACCTTATTTATAACTCAAGCCCTTAGTAATGCTTTAGTCTAATTTAATCAAATAAATTTAATTTAAAAAATTATGAAAAAATTGTTAATTGGCACTATGTCTTTAGTCTGGATCATGGGTCTGACAATGATGTCTCCGATTGGAGTTAGTGCCCAAATGGACTCATCTGATTTATGGGGAGAAGGCGTTGCTGACACCTATACTGATGAGGGTTTTTCTGAAACTGACCCCCGTCAAACGATTTCCAGAATTATTAAAATAGGTCTAGGTTTTTTGGGATCAATTGCTGTAATTTTAATTGTTTTGGCTGGTTTTAAATGGATGACAGCCGCTGGTAATGAAGATAAAATTGCTGAATCTAAAAAATTAATGTCGGCCGCTGTTGTTGGTTTAGTTATTATTTTAATGGCCTTTGCTTTAACCAGTTTTGTAATTAACTCAGTAGTTGGTGCTATTTAAATAAAAATAAATTTGCCAAAGCTTCCTTTGGCAAATTTTGTCTTGGCCCAATTAAATTATTGGACTAAGACAAAATTTTAAAACAATCTTCATGACCAATCAGATTAATTCAATAAAAAAGGTCTTTGACTGGTTCCTGTGTCTAATTGTCCTAAACATTCTTCCCATTAAATTTGCTCTAGCCCAAAGTAATGATGGCTATGGTCTAGAAACAGCAGCCCAATCGGCTGGTCTTAAAAGAGATATTGATTTACCGACCATGGCTGGACAAATTGTTGGATCAGTTTTAGGTTTAGTTGGAGTTATTTTTCTAGTCTTGATGATTTATAGTGGTATTACTTGGATGACGGCGGCTGGTAATGAAAATAGCATCAAAAAAGCTAAACAAATTTTAACTGCCTCAATCGGTGGACTAATAATTATTTTGTCAGCTTACGCCATTACCTCTTTCCTAGGTGGAGCACTCGGCACATAAACTATGCTTAAAAAAATATCAATACTAGTTTGTTTATTGATAATTGGCTTTGCCGGTTATTTTAATATTGCTCTAGCTCAAGACACCCCCATTAGTCCCTTTCAAAATAGTCTGCAAAAAACTAGTCTAGAAATGGGCTATAAGCCAAGTAATCTATTGGTTAATATCAGCACAATTATTAGCCTGATCCTTAGTTTAGTTGGAGTTATTTTTCTAGTATTAATGATTTATGG
>JAEWTE010000022.1 GCA_023459655.1 Candidatus Parcubacteria bacterium
GATCGTTATGAAATCAAGACTAAACAGGGACGGCGGCAGGTGGTGACCAATACTGATAGTTTTATTCGTCAAGCAATTCCTTTGCCTGATGGCTGGCAAATTTTAGGGGGTAAAACTGGCTATATTGATCAGGCTGGTTATTGTTTTGCCGCTTTATGGCAAAATCAAGCTGGTCAACAGGTTATTAGCGTTGTGCTCGGTTCGCCATCCAAAGATGGTCGTTTTCACACTACTAGCGATCTTTTAGATTATGTGACTGAAAAATATTATTGATTATTTTGGTTATGTGATAAAATAATAATTATTCAACCATTAATTTGGCAGTTATGAAGAAATTAATTATTGGCAACTGGAAAATGGCGCTGGGTTATCGTCAGAGTTTAGAGTTGGCCGAAAATTTAGTACTTAATCAACCGCATCGACCTTTATTGGCTGATGTTGTGGTTTGTCCTAGTTTAGTGGCTATTTCTTCGGTAGCTAATATTTTAGAAGGCACGCCACTTTTTTGGGGAGCTCAAGATGTTAATGAATCAGTGCCGGGTGCTTTGACTGGAGCAACCAGTCTAGAAAGTTTAGCTGAACTAGATTGTCGTTTTGTTTTATTGGGGCATAGTGAGCGGCGGCAATTTTTTAATGAGACTGATCAATTAGTTAATATTAAATTACGAGCCATCTTAGAACGAACAACCTTAAAACCAGTGATTTGTTTGGGTGAAGATTTAGCCACTCGTCAGGCTGGTCAAGCTGAAGAAAAGATTAGCCAACAATTACGAGCAGCTTTGACTGGTATTGCTAAACCGATTGATCGAGAATTGATTATTGCTTATGAGCCGATCTGGGCGATTGGCACTGGTCAATCTAGTACTCCTGAGCAAGCTCAAGCTATGCATCAGTTTATTCGTCAAGAATTGCAGAATTTAGGCTATATGGATAGTCGCTTGTTATATGGTGGTAGTGTTAAGCCAGATAATGCGACTAGTCTATTGGCAATGACCGATATTGATGGATTATTAGTTGGTGGCGCTAGTTTATCGGCCGAGAGCTTTTGGTCAATAGTTTACGCTTAATCAAAACTATGTTATTGATTTGGTTTAGTCTTATTTTAATAATGATTGCTGTGGTGGTGTTGTTTTTTATTTTCTTGCATAAGATGCCAATTTTAGCCAATATTGATGTAGATAATTTGCCAGCTGAACGTGAAGCAGCTAAGAAACAGGCTATTATTGCTGAGCGAATCAATCGTCAATTAACTCAACATGGTTGGTGGTGGCGTAGTTTATTAGGACCAATTTATCAGCGGCTGAAAGATTTTTTTTGGCAAATTTATGGACAATTACATAATTTAAAGCGTCAACAAACTAAAGTTCGATTACAGGCTCAGGGTTTAAATTGGCAGCGGGCTAAACAATTATTAACCGATGCTGAAGAATTTTTAGCCAAAGGTGAAGCGGCTGAGGCTGAACGGTTAGCCCTGGAATCATTAGAACTAGATAAACGACAAATTGATGGCTTTGCTGTTTTAGCCGAGGCTTATCAAGATCAAAAAAAATATCAAGAAGCTGAAGAAACCTGGCTTTATGTGGTTAAAAGATTGAGTCAAAAATATTTAGCTGAGCAATCACGTGGTCGAATTGAGGCTAAAGAAACTGGTCGACAATTGGCTGAATATCAATGCTCGTTGGGTCAATTGTGTTTGCGCAATGAACATTTAGAACGAGCCGACCAATGTTTAAAGCAGGCTCTTAAATTAGAGCCAAAGAATCCGCGTTATCTTGACACTCGGTTGGAAATTAGTATAATGAGAAAAGATCGGGTTACGGCGGTGACTGTTTTTGATACTTTAGCCGAAGTCGATCCAGATAATGGTAGTTTAGCCGATTACCGTCAGCAAATTCGCCAGTTATAAGATTATTTTGCCGTCGTAGCTCAGTTGGTAGAGCGCTTCCATGGTAAGGAAGAGGTCTCGGGTTCGAATCCCGACGACGGCTCCATTAAAACAGGCCGCTGAGGTCTGTTTTTTAAAATTTGTGCTTGTGTGGACAATTGTTTTAACATTAACTGCCGTTGTTTGGGCTTATGCCGGTCATTTAGCTACTTTTTATTGGACTGGTTTGGGTTTGACTCGTTGGTCTTATTTGCCAGATTTAATTGTTCTGTGGTTATTGGTTTTAATTCGTCGACCATTTAGTCGTCGTTCGAGCTGGTTAATAATTGAACAAGGTTTATTGGCTAGTTATTTTTATATTAGTCAAATTATTAAACTACGGTTTTTTGGCTGGCCGTTGATGCCTAGTGATTTTTCAGCGGCTAGTAGTTTTTGGCGTATTCTAGGTAAGATTGGCTGGTGGTGGCAGTTAGCTCTGGTTGCTCCATTATTATTATGGCTAGTTATTATTATTTTGAATTGGCGTTGGCCAAGGTCACGAGTTTGGTTTGGCTTGGCAGTGACTGTTTTAACTATAATTACTCTATGTCGTTATCCAGCTCAACCGTTGATAGTTTTAGATAAAATTTTTGGTAATTCTTATTGGGATCAAAAAACTAATTATGCTCAGCGTGGTCCTTGGCTTTATCTATTGCAAGAAGGTTGGCGTCAGCACTTAGCTTTTCAAATACCGCAGCAAGCTGCGGTTCAGCAAGCAGTAACAGAATTAAATTATAAGCCAGTCAAGTCGGCGATAGCTAATAATTCACAACCCAATATTTATTTGATTGTGGTTGAATCTTTGTGGTCGATTAATTTGCCAGCCCTGCAATTTAATCGTTCACCTTGGGCCGATAATTGGCAAGCCTTGGCCAACCATGGCTCGGGTCAGGGTCTTAGTCCAACTTTCGGTGGTAAGACGGCTAACGCCGAATTTGAGCTACTCTGTGGCTGGCCCAATGTTCAGGCCGGTACCATTTTTAATGGTGGGATCAAATATCAGGCACCCTGTTTGCCTAATTATTTAAAGCAATTAGGTTACCAGACCGCTGCTTTTCATGCTAATGTACCGGCTTTTTGGAATCGGCAAAATGTCTATCCTTTACTTGGTTTTGATCATTTCTATAGTTTAGCTGATTATCGTCAAGACGACATGAATGGTGAATTTATGGCTGATAGTAGTTTTTATCAGCAAACATTAGATAAGATTAAAGCCAAAGATAAAACTAAACCTATTTTTAATTATTTATTAACTTATTCTAGTCATTTAGGTTATCCGCTCAATGCTAGTCGGCCAGTAATTATTAGTACTACACCGACCATTGCCACTGTAGCCGAACGTTATTTTAATTCTATTTATTATACCACCAAAGAATTAGCTGATTTTATAGACCAACTCAAAGAGGTTGATCCATCAGCTTTGGTTATAGTGGTTGGTGATCATTGGCCGTTTTTAGGTGATAATAATTTAGGCTATCGTCAAGGCGGTTGGTGGCCGGACGGGGAATTAAACGCTGAACAGATTTGGCAAAGGTCAATTACCCCACTATGGGCTCGTCAGGGCGATGATTATTGGCTCAAAGATCGACAACTGGCCTTTTACCAACTGCCCGATGCTCTTTGGCAACAACTGGGCTGGCCTAATAGTCCGTTTGCTATTTGGTCAGCTAGTTCTAGTGCTAGTTGGCGGCCGCTAGATTCGTTGGGCGAACCGGGAGTAATTAAGAGTCAAGCCGGGGAATATCAATTTTGTTATCCTGAGTCTAACGACAGTCAATGTTCAATAATTAATCGTCAACATCAGGCGGCTCAGACCTTGATTTTAGATATTTTTAGTGGTCGACGTTATAGTCAATTTAGCATTGACGAAGCCAATTGATTATGCTAATTTAGGGATACGGCGCTTGCGCCTAGTTTTTGGGTCGGTACCAAAGCGGTCAACTGGGGCAGACTGTAAATCTGCTGGCTTATGTCTTCGTAGGTTCGAATCCTACCCGGCCCACCACTTTATTCTCATTTATTTTTAAGTTTATTTTATGTCAAATTTTGGACCAAAAACTACTAAAAATTTGCAAGATGCTTTGGCTGGAGAATCGATAGCTCGTAATAAATACAATTATTTTGCTTCGGTGGCTCGTAAGGCCGGTTATGTCCAGATTGCTAATATTTTTGAAGAAAGTGCTAGTAATGAAAAAGAGCATGCCAAGCTTTGGGCCAAGGCCCTGGGTTTGATTAGTGATACTGCTACCAATTTACAAGCAGCGGTTAGTGGTGAGAATTATGAGAATCAGATTATGTATCCTAAAATGGCTGAAGAAGCTGAGGAGGAAGGACATAGTGAAGTAGCTGAAGCTTTTCGTAAAGTTGGTGAGGCGGAAAAAGCTCATGAAGATCGTTATCGTAAATTATTGATTAATCTAGATAATGATAAAGTTTTTAAGAAAGATCATTCAGTTCGCTGGAAATGTAATAATTGTGGCTATATTCATGAAGGCTTGGAAGCACCAGAAGAATGTCCGTCTTGTCAGCATCCACGAGCTCATTTTGAAGTTTTTGTTGAAACTTACTAATATGACTGAACTGCGTCAGGTTTATCGCTGCAATATCTGTGGCAATATCACTGAAGTCCGTCAGACTGGTGCTGGTGAATTAGTTTGTTGTGGTCAACCAATGGAACTATTAGTGCCCAATACGGTTGATGCTAGTCAAGAGAAACATGTTCCAGTTATTACCGTTGTTGATGGCGGTGTTAAGGTGGTAATTGGTCAAGAACCTCACCCGATGGAGGCAGCTCATTATATTAAATGGATTGAATATATTGTTGGTGCGACCAGTTATTTCAAGGAATTACAACCTGGTCAGGCACCTGAAGTAATTTTTGTTGGTCCATCAATTGGTGGTCAAGCCCGTTGCTATTGCAATAT
>JAEWTE010000023.1 GCA_023459655.1 Candidatus Parcubacteria bacterium
TCTGGTCAAAATGAAGTTAGGGTTGAAGTGACCTTAACTTATGAAATTAAATAATAGTTTAGATTAAATTTATGTTTGATATCGCTCAAGCAATTAGCACTAATCCTAATTTATTATTCATTTTAGGTTTATGGACTCTACCTTGGAAAGGAGTCGCCCTATGGAAATCAGCCAGACAGAAGCAAAAGTGGTGGTTTATTGCTCTGTTAATAATTAATACTATTGGAATTCTAGAGATTCTTTACATTTTTATTTTCAGTAAATCAAAGAAAACCAATCATAAAACAACTGATCACCACAAGGTTGATTAGTCAATCATTTGGTTATGCACAAAATTGTTTTATTGCGTCATGGTGAAAGTCTCTGGAATCAACAGAAACTATTTACTGGTTGGACTGATGTTGATTTAACTGAATTTGGTCGAGAGCAAGCTAGAGAAGCCGGTCAAAAACTAAAAGCCGCTGGCTTGGTTTTTGATTTAGGTTTTACTTCATATTTAAAGCGGACAAAATTGACCATGGAGCTAACTTTACAAGCCATGGGTGTCGATATTCCTTGGCGAGCTGATTGGCGGCTTAATGAGCGCCATTATGGTAATTTACAAGGCTTGAATAAAGAACAGACTGCTGAACAATTTGGTGCTGAACAAGTTCAGTTGTGGCGACGAAGTTATGATGTTCGGCCACCCGAGATTAGTGAAGACAATCAATATAACCAAAAAAACGATCCTAAATATCAAGGAATCGTTGTGCCTAGTGCTGAAAGTTTAGCTGACGTAGTAGTTCGCGTCGTGCCTTTTTGGCAGGAGGTTATTGAACCACTATTACGCAATAATCAGCGAATTATTATTGTGGCTAGTGGTAATAGTTTGCGAGCCTTGATTAAATATTTAGACCAGATGACTCCTAAAGAGATTATCGAGCTAGAAATACCAACTGGCCAGCCATTGATTTATGAATTAGATGATCAGCTTCAACCGATCAAGCATTATTATCTTTAAACTACTCAATACAACAATCAATTGCTTTTTTAACCATTGCCCCTAGTTTGCTAGCTAGGCTTTGTTTAGAAGTATCGTGTTTATTGATGGCTTGTTCATCAATCTTCTTAATATCGTCAGTGACGATTAATTTCATATTTAAACCCCAGAAGAGAGAATATAATTCATAAGCCTTGTTAAAGAAGCCATAGGCTTCTTCTTTGCGTCCAGCCGATAATTGTTTAGTGCCAACCTCCATTAAACGATAGCTAGCTGCTAATAAGTGTTTAGAGATACACCAAACTTCACCCTCATATTCTTTAATTATTTTCTTTAATAATTCTTTGCGTATTTCTCTAACTTCATTAATTAAATCGTAATATTCGTTTTTACCAGTTTTAGCTCCAGAGAAAAAGAAATGTTCTTCAATACCAACTAAATTCATTATAGCAATAGTTAAATCTTGGTCAGATGACAAATCCATTTTGTCTTGTTTTTTCATTTCATCAACTTTGGCGATAAATTCATTAAGATCAGTGATTTTATTTGCTTGCATATATTTTTATTTAACTAACCAATAGAAAACTAAGCTTAGAATAATTAAAGGGGTAATTGGCATAATTACTTTTTGGAAGGGGAAGTAGGCCTTGTTACCGTTTTTTATTTTCAAATAATTATACCACTCAGCGCCAGCCCAGAAACCAATTGACCCATTGATTAAGCCGAGTAATAATTTATTAATACCACAAACACAATCGGCGCCATTACTAAACATTCCGTAAAAATATAGTGGAATAATAATCATAGCAGCGTAAACAATAATTACTAACCAATCGCGGCCCCAAAAACGAATTGATTTTCTTCTTAGCCAATAAATTGTCCAAGTAATCATAGAAACAGCTAGGCCACCAATCCATAGACCAATAATAGTATCATCAATGCCTAGGTAACGAGAAAAGCCAACACCAGAAGCAACAGCAATTGTGCAAATTGGGCAGACGGCGGCGGCTGATTTGGCGATTAATCCGGTCAGTAAAGTAGTAACCGCTACTAGGCTGATTGTTTTATTCATAGTCTATTTATTTATTTGATCGTTTAAGAAGTTGATAATTGGTTGATCGCCGACTAGACAATCTTGACCACTCCATAACAAGGGAACACCAAGTGCGTTAAGTGGTATACCACATTGTTTAGCAATATTACGTAATTCTTCGGCATTTTTCTGATTATTATAAACTTCTTTATTAATTATATTTAGTTGTTGGTTTATTTTATTATCACTGATATAATCATCAACAACATGGCAGTGTGGACAAGTATCGCCATAAAAAAAGATAAGTTGGTTGACTTGATTAACGTCTTCTGGTTTAGCTAATTGCTGGTTATTTGGTTGATCATTATGTTGGTTATGATTGGTTAAAACATAATAAGAAAATCCGCTAGCAATAATAAATAATAAACTGATGAATATCAATCGTTTAGGCATAAATTTATAATTATTTTATTATGTTTATTCTATCATAAAATTAAAAGATAACCAATTTACATTAAAATTATTGACTAATTGCCGTAAAACAATTATAGTAGAGAAGTATTCTCTAACTTAGAATTACGCCTCGGGCGTATTTTTTATTTCACTATGGAAATTCGTAATATTGCTATTATCGCTCATGTTGACCATGGCAAGACCACTTTAACTGATACTTTAATGCGTCAAACTAGTTTAGTTGACAGTGATATCAGTATGGATAGTAACGCCCTAGAGAAAGAGCGTGGTATTACTATTTATTCTAAAAATACTTCAGTTTTTTATAAAGACACTAAAATTAATATTGTTGATACTCCCGGTCATGCTGATTTTAGTTCAGAGGTAGAACGGATTCTGCGGTCAATTGATTGTGTTTTATTATTAGTTGATGCCCAAGAAGGACCAATGCCGCAAACTAAATTTGTTTTGAAAAAATCTTTGGAACTTGGGCTTAAACCGATAGTTGTTATTAATAAAATAGATAAGCCCGCAGCTCGACCCAAAGAGGTGGTTGATGCTGTTTATGAGCTATTTTTTGATCTAGGAGCTAGTAATGAACAATTAGATTTTCCAATTGTTTATGCTTCTAGTAAGCAAGGCTGGGCAGTCCGTGAATTAGATCAGTCTACTGACAATTTAGAGGCTATTTTAGACGTTATTTTGGAGCATGTTGTTCCAGCTTCAACTCAACAAGCCGCTGACCAGCCACTAGTCGCTCAACCGTTTAATTTGTCTTATGATAATTATTTGGGTCGTTGTGCTATTTGTCGTATTTATAATGGTACCTTGCGTGCTGCTCAGGAAGTAGTGATTACTGATTTGGAAGGAGTTCAACGTCGCCGTAAGGTTACTAAATTATTTACTTATCAAGGAATACAAAGTCAAGAAGTTAGTGAGGCTTTGGCTGGCGATATTGTGATGGTGGCTGGTTTATCTGATATTTATATTGGTGAGACAATTGCGGCTGATGCTAGTCAACCAGCCCTGCCAGCTATTCATGTTGATGAACCAACTATTACTTTGAATTTTTTAGTTAATAATTCACCATTTGCTGGTCGTGAGGGTAAATTTGTTACCAGTCGCCAAATTAAAGAGCGTCTAGAAAAAGAATTAGAAACTAATGTTGGTCTTAAGGTTGATTTTTCTGATATGGCAACCTATAAGGTATCTGGTCGTGGTGAGCTGCATATTGCTATTTTATTAGAAAATTTACGCCGTGAAGGTTACGAATTGCAGGTCTCTCAACCACAAGTAATCATTAAAGAGGTTGACGGTCAGAAATTAGAACCATTTGAGGAGCTAACCATTGATTTACCAGATAATTTTGCTGGTGTTGTTATTGAGAAATTATCTCGTCGGCGTGGTCAAATGACAGCTTTAAAACAACATCATGGCCAAACTCGATTAAGTTTTGAAATTCCGACTCGTGGACTATTGGGTTATCGGACTGAATTTGTGGTTGATACTCGTGGTGAAGGTATTTTATGCAGCCATGTTTTAGGCTTTCGACCTCATGTTGGTGAAATTGATAGTCGTCAACTTGGTTCCATGGTTTCGATGATGACTGGTAAGGCCTTGGCTTTTTCGCTTTGGAATTTACAAGAGCGGGGCGTTTTATATATTGGCCCCAATATTGATGTTTATGAGGGAATGATTATTGGTAATGTGTCTAAAGGTAATGATTTAGCGGTTAATCCGATCAAGGGTAAACAATTAACCAATATGCGTTCTTCTGGAGCTGATGATGCTATTTTATTGACTCCACCCCTAGCATTGAACCTAGAGATTGCCTTAAGTATTATGAACGATGATGAATATTTAGAGGTTACCCCACAAAATATTCGTTTGCGCAAACAATATTTAACCGAGTTAGATCGATCTAGAAATAAGCGTCAAAAATAAAAAAAGAGCCACCTGATTTGATCAGAATGGCTCGGAGTAGGGTAGAGTAACCCCTGCAGAGGTGTGATGGGGGGGCAGGAGTTGGACCTCCAAAACGGGGTCGATCGTTTCGGAGAAGATGTTAGTTAAAAAAAGAAAAGAACAAAAATTGGTGGGGAATAAGCAGCAGCTCATAATTACAGAACCCGAACATTGCTTCAACTTAGAAGCGTCCGTTGCTTTCGGCTTATCCCCCAGATTCACTTATGGAGGCAAATCTGTCTAGATATTAACATCTTTTTAAAAAATGTCAAGACCTAATTAACTTGACCTTTTTAATCTAAAGAATTATTATTAAAAAAGATTATAACGATGATTGCTACGTCCACCAAGCGTAGGATAAAATCGGCTATCGGCCCTAAATCGTCAATCTAAAATCAAGAGCCCGTCAACGGGAAGCTAGATGGAACCGCGAGATTAGAAACCTCGTTCTAGCGATAAACTTTTTGTTTATCGTTGGAATGAGGTTTTTATTTATTCTTTAATTTATCATAT
>JAEWTE010000024.1 GCA_023459655.1 Candidatus Parcubacteria bacterium
CCGTTTGGATTCTTTTTCATCTTAATATAGTTATTATATTTAACAATTAACTTTAAGTCAAGAATTGAATGTTGCCAATCCGCTCTGGCCGTGATAATCTAATAGTAGTATGGAAATTCAAGGTCATCAGCTGCACTGGTTACATATTGGTAATGAGCGGGTAGTCCGTTGTTGGGCAGCTCATTTGGCCTCTCACCAATTGGCGCAGAGCTATGTTTTGGCTGGTCCGGCTGATATTGGTAAAGCCACTGTGGCTAAGCATTTTGCTCGGACTTTAGTTTGTCAACAGCGTGATCAGGCTGGTTCTGATTGGCCCTGTGAACAATGTTCCGCTTGCCGGCAGACGGCTCGTAGTATTTATCCTGATTTTTATGAAATTGATTTATTGCCGGATAAGCAAAAAATTGGCATTGATCAAATCCGTCATTTGATTGATCAGGTTGGACTATCGTCGTTTGCTGATAATTATCAGGTAGCCATTATTAGGCAGGCCGATCGATTAAGTGAATCAGCTGCTAATGCTTTATTAAAAAGCTTAGAAGAGCCTAGTCCACGAATGGTTTTTATTTTATTGGTTGAGAATTTATCAGCTTTACCAGGAACAATTGTGTCGCGTAGTCAGGTTTTTAGATTTTATCCAGTTTCAACTGATTTGATTTATGATCATTTAGTTGATGATTGGCAGGCTAATCGTGATTTAGCCAAAAATTTAGCCCAAGTTTGTCTTGGTCGACCTAATTTAGCTATTCGTTTTTTTGAGCAGCCAGACTTATTTAGTGCTTATTGCCAGACGGCCGAGGTTTTATTAAAATTAATTGCAAGCTCATCTTTAGCTGAGCGTTTAGAGTGTTTAAAATTAGTTTATCCTCGAGCATCATTTTCAGCTGGATCAATGGAGTGGCGATTATGGCAAATTTGGTTAGGTTTGACTCGTGATTTATTATTGATTAAACAGGATCAATTGCCCTTGATTCAACATTGGTTTTTACGAGAGCGTTTGTCGGTTGTTGCTGACCAGATAAATTGGCTCAATTTATTAACAATATTTACTAATTTAGGTGCTGCCCAGCAGTATTTGTCAGCCAATGTTCAGCCGAACTTGGTCTTTCATAATTTGGCGGTTGGCACATAATTTTTTATGACTAATTTTTCATCGATCAATCGTCACTTAATTTTGAGCTTATCATTAGTAGCTCTTTTGGGTGGCTGTTCAATTAGTGTTAATCGAAACGCTGACCAACCTAGCTCAGCTGATGTTGGTGGAGTTTTTCGGAGCGGCAATCATGGTGAATCTTGGCAAGCAGCCAATCTTATTCCCACTAATACTGGCCGACCGAGCAGTATTAGTTCGCTTGATGTCAATATGTTGTCGATTGATCCTGGTGATCATAATGCTCTTTATTTTGCTAGTGTTGGTAATGGGCTAATGTTTACTTATGATGGTGGTAAGAATTGGCAAGTAGCTAATAGTTTAGGGCGAATTGATGTTCGGGCCGCAGCGGTTGATTATTATAATAAATGTGTTATTTTTGCTGCTTCGGCCAATCGCTTGGTACGCTCTAGTGATTGTGGCCGTAATTGGAGCCAAGCTTATTATGATAATGAGCCTAAAGTATTTATTACTAGTTTACTGACTGATCACCATAATAATGGTTTTGTTTATTTAGGAACTTCGCGCGGTGATGTTTTGCGTAGTGGCGATAGTGGTAATAGTTGGCAGACAGTTCAGCGTTTTGATGATGTTATTAAGAAAATTGTAATGAGTCCACGCGATAGTCGAGTTATGTTTGCTGCCACTGACAAGCGCGGCTTATTTCGCACTATCGATGGTGGAGCAAATTGGGAGAATCTTAGTAAATCTTTAGATGAATTTAAAATTGGTAATCAATTTCGTGATTTAGTTATTTCATTGGAAGATCAGCCGGTTACTTATTTAGCCACTGATTATGGCCTGTTTAAATCAATTGATTATGGCAATAATTGGACCATGATTAGCTTATTAACACCCAGTGAGAAAACAATTATTAATACTTTGGCTATTAATCCTAAAAATAGTCAAGAAATTTATTATGCGACCGATACTACTTTTTATCGGTCGCTCGATGGTGGTGTTAATTGGTCGGCTAAAAAATTGCCAACCGCTCGAGCGGGTTGGTCATTAGTGGTTGATCCGCAACAACCAGAGATTATATATTTGGCGGTTAAAAAAATTAAACGCGATTAATCAGCAATGTTTACAGTAATACAATCATCAGTTCGTTCAGCTGCTCGGCTGGGCCAATTATCTACCGCTCATGGTTTAGTTGATTCGCCATTTTTTATGACCGTGGCCACTCAAGGGGTTGCCAAGCACTTAACTACCGAAGAATTGCGTCAATTGGCTGCTCCAGTAGTTTTGGCTAATACCTATCATTTATTATTACGGCCTGGTTTAGAAGCAATTAAGCGACGCGGTGGTCTCCATCAATTTATGGACTGGTCTGGTCCAATTTTAACCGACAGCGGTGGTTTTCAAGTGTTTTCTTTAGCTGGTCAGCGATCAGGTGGTCAAAATTTAGTTAAGATAACCGCTGATGGAGTCAAATTTAATTCGCCTTGGGATGGGAGTCGACAATACTTAACACCGGAATTATCCTTAGATTTGCAAGTGGCCTGTGGGGTTGATATTGCTGTTTGCTTAGACCAGTGTTTGGCTTTACCAGCCACGCCTGATGATGTTCAATTATCGGTTGAGCGATCATCAGCTTGGGCTAAGCGGGCTAAACAGCATCATTTATCGTTAGCTGAATCTAAGCCATTATTATTTGGGGTGGTTCAGGGTGGTCTAGATCAAGCTTGGCGCCGGCGTAGCTTAGATGATTTATTATCGCTTGATCTAGATGGTTATAATATTGGTGGATTATCGGTTGGTGAAACTGCTACAGAAATGTATCAGGTTTTAGATTGGCTAACTCCTGATTTGCCGACTGATAAAACTCGTTATTTAATGGGAGTTGGTTATCCTGATAATATTGTTGAAGCAGTTCGTCGCGGGGTTGATATGTTTGATTGTGTTATTCCAACCCGAGAGGGGCGTCATGGCCGACTTTTTATTTGGCAAACTGATCGCCGTTTAGTCGATCAACAAGGCTTGGTTAGAGATTTTTATCGGACGGAAAATATTAAAAATAGCCAATTCGCTGAATTGGATCAACCAATCAATCCGGATTCTAAATTAGCAATTCTTCGTAATTATTCAATAGCCTATCTTCATTATTTATATAAGATCGATGAAGCTTTGGGCCGCCGCTTAGCTAGTTTAAATAATTTAGAATTTTATTATGATTTAATGGCGGCAATTCGTCAGGCTATTGCTGACGGCCAACTTTAAATATGGAAATAATTACTATTCGCACTCGGCGATTGATTCCACCACAAGATGAAGCCTTAGCCGCTTTATTAGAGGCTTTAGATAGTCAGGGCGGTTTGCGTGAAGGGGATATTTTGGCAGTTACCTCTAAAATTATTAGCTTACAACAAGGCCGAGCCGTAGCTATTAGTGATGATCAGGTTAAAGATCAATTAATTATTGAGCAAGCTGATTATTATTTACCGCGTCAAGCTGTTCCACATGGTTATGCTATTTTAACTATTAAGAATAATTTAATTGCTCCATCTTCAGGAATTGATGAAAGTAATGCGGCTGATCATTATATTTTTTTACCGAGTCAGCCAAATCAATTAGCTAAACAATGGCGGCAGTCTTTAGTCGTTCATTATAATTTAAAACAACTTGGCTTGATTTTAACCGATAGTCGCTCAACACCGTTGCGGTCGGGGGTAGTTGGAGTTGGTTTAGCTTTTGCTGGTTTTCATCCACTGCGTGATTATCGTGGTCAGACTGATTTATTTGGTCGAGTTATAAAAATTTCTCAATCCAATATTGTTGATTCTTTAGCAGCGGCCGCTGTTTACGCTATGGGTGAATGTGCTGAACAAACTCCAGCAGCGATTATTCGTGGTGCGGCTGGTCTTGATTTTACTGATCAAGATTGTTCAGCTGAATTGTGGTTATCGGCTGATGAAGATATTTATCAGCCGCTTTATAAAGATTTTTTGCCAGGGGGCCGAATTGATTAGTATGCCTAAAAATAAATCAATTATTAAAAAACAAAAGATTTTAGTGGCAGTGTCTGGCGGGGTTGATTCAGCTGTGGCCGCTCAATTATTAAAAAATCAGGGCCATGAGGTTATTGGGGTATTTATGCAGTTCTGGAAAGACGATGGGTTTAATTCAGCTGATAATAATTGTTGCTCATTAGAATCATGGTCTGATGCTCAAGCGGTTTGTCAACAAGTGGGCATTCCGCTTTATGCTTTAAATTTTGCTCAAGAATTTAAACGACGAGTAGTTAATAATTTTTTAACTGCTTATCAGTCAGGTCTAACCCCAAATCCCTGTGTTTTGTGTAATAAACAGGTTAAACTAGGTCGTTTGATTAAATATGCTCAAAAGATTGGTTTTGATGCGGTGGCTAGTGGCCATTATGTTAAACGGTTATCGACTGATCAGGGTTATCAATTATGGCGGGCAGCTGATCATTCCAAAGATCAATCTTATTTTTTATATCAGCTAGATCAACATGATTTAGCCATGCTTAATTTTCCTTTAGGTGATTTTCAGAAATCGACTATTCGTAATTTGGCAGCTGAATTTAATTTGCCAGTGGCTAATAAGGCTGAAAGTCAAGAAATTTGTTTTGTGCCGGATAGTTTAGCTAATTTTTTAGCTCGTCGTTTAAAATTTAAATCTGGTCCGATTTGTGATCAAACTGGTCGTCAAATCGGTCAGCATCGTGGCCTACCTTTTTATACGATTGGTCAGCGTCGTGGTGTTGAAATCGGTGGTACTGGACCATATTATGTTGTCAAATTAGATTTAATTAATAATACCTTAGTAGTTACTGATCAGGCTAATGACCCGCAACTTTTTGTTGATAAATTTTTTCTACCTCGTCTTTTTTGGTTGTCTGGTAATCGACCTCGTCGACCAATTGATTGTCAGGTAGCGATTCGTTATCATCATCAGGCGGTTAGTGGTCGTCTGACTCGTCATAATCGAGGTTGGTTAGTCGAACTAGCTAGTTCTCAACGGGCAGTCACTCCGGGACAGAGTGCCGTCTTCTACGATGGTGATCAATTATTGGGTGGGGGGGTTATTGCTTTAGATAATACTTTTTGTTAAACTTATAATAACTCATTAATTTTTAGATTATATAAAAACAAGACTATGGCAACAACCAGTAAGGCCTCGCGTTTTTTGGGGCGAGCATCGCGAACTTCTTGGCCGGATAAGATTATTAATGTTATCATACCGGCTGCTTTTTTTATTTTACCGACCTTTTTCTTTAATTTTAGCTGGCAAGGAGCCAGTTTAGATCGGTTATTTGTTTTATCTTTAATTGTAATTATTGGTTGGGCAGCTTGGTTGGCCAAGGTCTTATTGACTGGCTCATTGATTTGGCATTGGAGAAAAGTAGACTGGTTAGCATTAGTGGTTATGTTAGTTGCTGGCTTGGCTACTTTTTGGAGTCCGACTTGGCGCAATAGTCTATTGGGAGGTTATGGCCAGCCAATGCGTAGTTTAGTTTTTTTCTTGTTATTATTATTGTTTTATTATTTAGTTGTTAATAATTGGTCGGCTAAACTAAGACAATTTTCCTGGTTGTCAATTTTGGTTAGTTTTAGTTTTATTACTGTTTATTCGCTTAGTCAATTATTTGGTTTATTTATTATTCCATTAGGTTTTACTAAAACCATTGGTTTTAATCCAATCGGTTCTTTGTCTAATTTGGCGTTATTTTTAGGTGCAGCCTTACCTTTGTTTATTTTGTCGATTGATCGTGGTGATGAGTTTAGTCGGCGAGCGTTGTCTAGTCGTGGTCGCTTATTGTGGAATATTTGGTTAGGCTTTTCAGCTTTTGCCGCTGTTGTTGCTATGATTGTGCTCGGTTCTTTTACTTTATGGCTAATGGTTATTCTGGGGCTTTTAATTATCTTAGCCTTTGCTTTATCTCGTTTAATTAAGTTTAGTCCAACTCAATTATTATTGACAGTTGGTGCTTTGGCGCTGAGCTTTGTTTTATTAATTATTGGTAATTTTGGTTGGCTTCGCTTAAATCTACCTAGTGAAGTTAGTTTATCTCGTGGTTTTTCTTGGCAGATTGCTAAGGCTAGTCTGGTTAATCGGCCGATTTTAGGTAGTGGTTTGGCTAGTTTTAATAGTGTTTTTAGCCGATATAAAACGACTGACTTCAATTCAGCTTCACTTTGGAATCTTGATTTTGATTTACCAGCCGGTTATTTAGCAGAGAGTTTGGTAATTATTGGTGGACTGGGAACTATTTTGCTAGTAGCCTTTTTATTGTGGAGCTTAATTTTAGTTTGGCGACGGTTATTGTCGGTTAAAGCTGATTTGTCAACGGCTGACTTAAATTTAGGAGTTGGTCTTTTGGCTGCAGTTAGTGTTTTGCTAGCTGGCGGCTTATTATTACCGGTTGGCAATAATTTGTTATTAATCTTTGGGTTATTGTGGGTATTATTAATAATTACCACTTTTGATTGGCCTCGGCGTCAGCCAGTTATTAATTGGCGACAAACTGGACAAAATGTTGGTGCGATCTGGACAACCGGTTTTATTATAGTGGCAATTGGTTTATTGTCTGGATTGGCCTATGGTAGCAAGGTTTATTTGGCTGATGTTTTAGCGGGACAATCAATTAAACAACAATCAACTGATCAACAACTTACTAAAATGGCAGCTGCTCATAGTTTAGCTAGTTGGCGAGAAATGTATGGCTTTGGTTTGGCTCAATTATCTTGGCTTAAAGCTAATGAAATTATTGGTGAAGCTACTCAGGCTACTGGAACTCCAGCTCTTGAAGCTCAAAATAGTGCTCGAGCCTATGCTCAACAAGCTAAACAATTGTTAGATAATAATTATAAATCAATTAAACATCAGCCAGCTAGTTTAAAGACGGCCGCCGCTCTTTATGAAATGATTGATGAGCTGGATGGAGCTTTAATGGTTCATCAGCAATTATTAATCATTGATGTTAATAATCCCTGGTCTTATGCTAAAATTGCTCAGATTAAGGTTGCTCAGGCCTATCAAGCAACTGACGATGAAACTAAAGATAAATTAGTAGCTGAAGCGCTTAATGATTATCAAAAAGCCATTGAATTGAAGTCTGATTGGGCCGAGGCTTATTTTTATCGAGCGGCTCTTTATCAAGCAGTTCAAAAAGCATTAGAGGCTACCCAAGATTTAGTTCAGGCGGTTAATTACTCTAATGGAGCGGCTGATTATGTTTTACCGTTAGCTCAATTATTAAATGAACGAGCTAAAAATGAAGTTGAGCTAGCAACTGATTTACATAGTCAGGCTCAACAATTACTGCAGGGAGTTTTGTCAGTCAATAGCAATAATATTAATGCTCTTTATATTCTAGCAATGGTTTATCGTGATTCTAATCAGCTTGATTTAGCTCGTCAAACAGTTGATGAATTATTAGGTAAAGTGCAAGAGAGTGATAAGCCAATTATTGAACAGCAATTTGGTGATTTATTGTCTCAGTAGTTTAATTTAGTCTAGATTTAGTTTAGCGGCCGGCCGAATATGGCGGCCGCTTTAGTCTTCAAGAATATGTCATTTACTTCCAATCAATTGCGGCAAAAATTTTTGGATTTTTTTGCTAGCAAACAACATATTATTATTCCCAGTGCCTCATTATTACCAGATAATGATCCAACTGTTTTATTTAATACCGCCGGCATGCAGCCACTAGTGCCTTATTTATTGGGCGAGGCTCATCCATTGGGTCGTCGATTAGCTGATGCTCAAAAGTGTCTTCGAACCGACGATATTGAAGAGGTTGGTGATCTTACTCATTTGACTTTTTTTGAGATGCTCGGTAATTGGTCGTTGGGTGACTATTTTCAAGAAGAATCAATTGTTTGGAGTTGGGAATTTTTAACTTCACCGACCTGGTTAAATTTGTCCCCGGAGCGGTTAGCCGCTACTGTCTTTGCTGGCGATGATGATGCACCATTTGATGAAAAATCTTATACTTTATGGCAACAGGTTGGTTTGCCAACCAATCGTTTAGCCAAGCTAGGTAAAAAAGATAATTGGTGGGGTCCGGCTGGTCAAACCGGGCCATGTGGGCCAGATACTGAGATATTTTATTGGACTGGTATTGAACCGGCTCCAGAGTTATATGATCCAACCGATCAGCGCTGGGTAGAGATCTGGAATAATGTTTTTATGGCTTATAATCGACAGGCCGATGGATCTTACCAGCCGTTGGATCAGTGCAATGTCGACACTGGACTAGGGCTGGAAAGAGTTTTGGCTATTTTAAATAATCAGCCGGATATTTATTTAAGTGATTTATTTCAGCCAGCGATTACTTATTTGGAGCAGGTTAGCGGACAAGCATACAATGATAATCCTCGACCATTACGAATTATTGCTGATCATGTTCGGGCTAGCCTTTTTTTATTAGCTGATGAAAAGGCGGTTACTCCTAGTAATAAAGACCAGGGTTATATTTTACGCCGCCTGATTCGTCG
>JAEWTE010000025.1 GCA_023459655.1 Candidatus Parcubacteria bacterium
CGGAGTTGATTATTAATTCTTTGAAACAATTTGGTTTGAATATAGATGAAGGTGAGGTAGCCATTGGTCAAGAAATTGGCGATTATGGACCTTATCGTCAAAGTCAGCGTCAGGCGATTTATCAGACCTTTATTAAAACATTAGTGGCTGATGGTCGAGCTTACCCAGCCTTTGAAACAGCTGAAGAATTAGAAGCAATCAATGCTCAGCAAACGGCGGCTAAAATTGCTCCTGGCTATTACGGTCAATGGGCGGCTTGGCGCGATCGACCAACTGCTGAAGCTCTTGCTGCTCTTGAAGCTGGCCAAACACCAGTTATTCGTTTGCGCTCAACTGGCGATCCACAACGAACAATTATAGTCCAAGATCTGTTTAAGGGTCGATTAGTTTTACCTGAGAGTCATCAAGATATTGTTATTTTAAAGTCTAATGGACTGCCAACCTATCATTTTGCTCACGCCATTGATGATCATTTAATGGGGACTACTCATGTTATTCGCGGTGACGAGTGGTTGTCCTCACTATCTTTACATCTGCAATTATTTCAATTATTTGGTTGGACACCGCCAGTTTTTGGTCATTTAGCCCCAATTCAAAAATTAGTTGGTCAATCGCGTCGTAAATTAAGTAAACGTCACGACCCTGAGGCTAGCGTTGCTTTTTATGATCAGGCTGGTTATCCAATTGAGGCAGTGATTATGTATTTATTAAATTTAGCTAATGCCGGTTTTGAGCAATGGTTGGTTGATCATCCTAATGATTCTTTGACTGATTATTCTTTGTCAATTGACGAATTAAAAAAAGGAGCAGGAGCATTACTAGATATGGTTAAACTGGCAAGCTTTAGTAAAGAACTGATTAGTCATTGGTCAGTTGATGAAATAATTAGGCGAAGTTTGCATTGGGCTGAGCAATATGATCCTGAATTAGCCAAGGCGATGAAGACGGACTTAGATTATACTAGTCAACTTTTAAATATTGATCGTCAAGGTGATCAGGCTCGTAAAGATATTGCTAAATGGTCTGATTTGCGTTCAGAGATTAGTTTTTTCTTTGATGATTTATTTGATAATTCATTAGAATTAGCTTTACAACAAATTGATCGACCATTAGCTGAGATTCAGGCTATCGCTAGGGCAGTGGCCAAACAATATGATTTAGCTGATGATAAGGACAATTGGTTAAATAAAATGCGGGCGATTGGTTCATCATTGGGTTATGCGCCAGATATGAAAACTTTTAAACAAAACCCTGAGCAATATCGGGGTAATTTTGGTGATGTAGCTAAAGTAATTCGAGTATTATTGGTTGGTCGCAATCAATCACCTGATTTATTTGAAGTTATGCGAGTAATGGGCCGAGACCGAGTGATTAATCGGTTGACAAGACTGGTTTAATCTAATATCTTGTAATCAAGCACATTACAGACTATAAAATGGAGGTAAATTGATGTCTTTTACTTTAGTAGCATCAATGGAAATGCCGGCTGACTACTCCGGTAAAGTTGCTCAGACCATGGTTTTACCAGGCTTGAGTATTAAAAGCAATCGACCGATAAAGAAGTTGCCGAATCAAAGCTTTGGTCTTTATCAGTTGAATAACCATCGTAAAAGTATAGTGATGGCCCATGAAATTTATATCGCTGTGCGTGATAGTCAAAAAAAACCGCTGCACGCTGGCTTTATTGAATATTTACTGCTGAACCAGTCAATTATTCCGATTGAGTTTCAGCCATGGGTTATTTTCTTTTGGGGAACAATACTGGAAGGTTCCCAAAAAGTCGTACACGTCCCTTGTTTATACTGGGACAATCGCCGGCAGATTTGGCAGGTCGGCACTGAGCCACTCCATGCTGGACTGGGTCAGCATTGTTTGGCCGCTTGTTCATTATGACAATCTTAAAAACAGGTTAGTCAACCGCGAACTTGGCTAATTTGTGCCTCACCAACCACCCCTGAGACTTAACTGTTTTGGGGGTTTTATTATTTTTGAAGAATAATTTATTTTTCGCGTATTAATTAATGTGGCCACTTAAATTACTTAATAAAATTAAATGCCTATGAATAAACGAATTGTTTTAGCTAGCTTGATTATGGTTATTACCCTGGCCGCCGGTGGTACGGCTCTGGCCGCCAGTAATAGATCAATTAATCAAGGATTAAAGAAAATTAATCGTCAGCCAATTGAATTAACTACTGAACAAAAAGCTGAGCTGGAAACCAAGCGAGCAGCTATGGTGAATCAAAAGGAGGCGATTGAAGCGGCTTTGACGGCTGGTGATTATCAGGCTTGGGTTAATGCCCAGCAGATTATTGATAAAGATTGTCCAATATTAGCTAAGATTACTAAAGATAATTTTGATCGTTATGTTGCCAGTTGGCGATTGCGTCAGCAAGCTGAATTAATTGATCAAGAATTAGGAATTGATCGAAGCAAAGTTAATAACTTTGGTAATAGGCCTGGTTTTGGTCAAGGTCGTCGATCATTGGAGATTAAGCAATAGTTTTATTATTTTTTAATTTTTAATTTAAATAGCAAAACAAGCGGCCTTAGTCGTTTGTTTTGCTATTTAAATTAGGTATTTGTTATACTTATTAAGTTAATTAATAATTTCTATATTTTATGCGGGTTCCCATTCGGCGCGGCGGTAAATATACTTTTCTTAAACCAGATCC
>JAEWTE010000026.1 GCA_023459655.1 Candidatus Parcubacteria bacterium
CGCTCATTACCAGGAATAACTGATGATGAAAAAACAATCGTATCACCTGGTTTTAATCTGACCGTACGATGTTCATTATTGACTACGCGCATTAAGAAAGCGTTATTTTCACCCTGAGCACCAGTGCCTAAAATGATTATTTTATTATCTGGTAGGTGTTTTAATTCCTGATCGCTCATGATTGTTTGAGCGTTGAATTTCATATAGCCGATTTGTTTGGCGATTTCAACATTATCGTTCATGCTTCGGCCTTGTAGATAAATTTTTCGGCCAAATTTTTCAGCCAAAGAAAATATTTTTTGAACACGATTGACCTGTGAAGCAAAAGTGCCAATAATAATTCGACCATCAATTTTTTCAAATAATCGACCCATTTCATCGCCAATAGTTGATTCGGATACTTGGTAACCTGGGTGGGTTGAATCAGTTGAATCAGCCATTAATAATAAAATACCTTGGCTGCCAAATTGTGCGATGCGTTGTAAATCGGCCGGTTTGTCATTAACTGGTGAATAATCAATTTTGAAATCACCAGTGTGCATTATTGTACCAATTGGCGTGTGGACAATTGGAGCAAAACAATCAGGGATTGAGTGATTCATTCTTAAAAACTCTACACGAAAATTCTTGCCAAGTTGGATTCGATTATCTTCTTCAATTCTGGTTATTTTTAATTTTGGACATTGTGGGTATTCTCTAATTCTTTTTTCAATTATTCCAGCGGTTAATTTACCCATAAACATTGGTGGGTTCTTGAGTTTTCCCATTAGATGAGGAATAGCCCCAATATGATCGTAGTGACCATGAGTAATAATTACCCCTTTAATCCAATCTTCTTTGCCAACTAAATAGTCGGTATTAGGAATGATATAATCTATCCCCAGCATGTCTTCTTCGGGGAATTGTAGACCCATATCAATAATGATAATTTCTTTATCATATTCTAATAGGGTCATATTGCGACCAACTTCTTCTAAACCGCCCAGGACAATAACCCTGAGTTTTTCGGTTTCAAAATTTGATCTAACCATTGGTCGCGAATAATTAGTCCGCTGAATTGGTCGGCGCGGCACAGTTTGAGAATCGTCAGCTGATTGGCTGGCGCTTTGTTTTGTTCGGTATTTAGTAATCATAATAATTAATGCCAATTAATGTTTGGCTTTTGTAATAAAGAGTTTATTTAGTGCCCAAGAGAGGATTTGAACCTCCACGTCCTTGCGAACACAACGACCTGAACGTTGCGCGTCTACCAGTTTCGCCACTTGGGCTTATTTATTTTTATATTGCCAGCTGATTTTTGTTTTGATATACCACTGGTTTATCTGATTAAAACGATCAGCTGGTTCGATCATTAGCTCGGTGGTCAGTCCTTTAATTTTTTTATTTTGAGTATAAAGATAGGTTGGATTATACAGGAAAATTGCTGGTAAGTCATCATTGATTTGTTTTTGTAACTCATAAGCAGCTTGTTGTCGACTGGATAATTCAGTTGCTGTTCTAATAGTTTCCAGATTTTTATCAACCTGGCTGTTTCGATAATTACTTAAATTTAAACCATTTGGTCCACTTTGTGCTGAATGCCAGAGGGCAGTTAAATCATTTTCTGGACCTAAGTTTTGGCCATAAAGCAATAGGGAGTAATTTTTTCTTCTAATAATTTGACTATTGATATTTTCGGCGTCAACAATGTCTAAGTTTATTTTGATACCCAGTTTTTGCCAAGCTTGGGCGATCTGATTAGCCATATTCAAATAATCCGGTTCTCTAGTAGTGGTTAAATTTAGACCTAAAAATTGGTTATTTTTTTGTAACCATTGTCCGGCCCCCATATCAACTATGACTTTATTTTCATTCTGATCACCTTGACCACTGTCTAGTTGTTCTTGGGCCTTGGTGACTTCTTCGGTGTTGATAGTTTTAGGTTGCCAGCCATCATCAGTCAATATTTTTTTGGCTTCGTCTAGATTAAAAGTTGGCCTTACTAGGCTAGTATTGTAGTAAGGGTGATGTTTTAAAATTGGTCCGTTAGCCAGATGGCCGATTAGGTTATTATTATCTAGTAAAATTTGATTTTTGTCAATAGCTTTGGCCATGGCTTGGCGAATCATTTTATTTTTTAAAGTCTGGTCATCTTCATTGATAAAGACAGCAATTAATTGGGCAGTATTTAAATATTTAAGATTATAACGGCTAGTGGTGATTAGTTTTTCTGCAATTTTTTGTGGTAAATAAGCTGCTCCATCAATTGATCCATCATTAAGAGCAGCTACTAATTCTTCATAGCCAGTATAAAATTTGAAAGTTATTTCTGGTATATATGGTTTTTGTTTATGATAATTTGGATTAAGAGTCAGCTGATATGACTTGATATTTCCAGACCGGTCTTTATTTAATGACTTAAATTTATATGGTCCACTGCCAATTGGTTTAAGGTTAAGATCAGCTAAACTGGCACTTTCGGCTGGAATTTGACCCCAAAGGTGGTTCGGTAAGATGCCGATGGTTAATAAATCTAAAAATGAATTATAGGGCTGGCTTAAAGTAAACTTGATTGTTAGATCGTCAACTTTAGTTATATCTAGGCCAACTAAAGAGCTTTGTAGTGGTGAACCATAGGCTGAATCAATTATTGAGCCATAGGTGAATAAGACGTCGTCAGCTGTTAAATTCTGACCATCACTCCATTTTAATTCGTTACGAAGTCGAATCGTATAAATGAGCCGGTCAGGGCTAATTTCATAACTGTCAGCTAAATCTTCGGTTATTTGTCCGTGACTATCTCGGGTAAATAAACTGCTATAAATTAGACGAGTCAAGTCGCGATCAGTTTGGTTAATAGCTGAATAAATTGGGTTTATATAGCGGGGTGCACCAATTAATCCTTCAACATAATATCCACCATTTCTAGGAGTAATTAAACGGTAGCGTCGATAATAATGATTAGCAATAATCGTTAGGCTAGTAATTAGTGATAGTAGACAGACAATGACTATAATTTTTTCTTTTCTGGATAAAAATTTAGGTAAATATCGCCATTGTCGCCAACCAGGTAAACGGCTTTTGGCTAATCGAAAGACAACTTGTTGATCAAGAAGATGGTGATCAGTTGCTTTATTTAATCGAAATCGATAAGGCTTAAGTTTTTTGATTAGTCGATTTATAGACATTTTGATTAACGAGCGTATTCAATAACTCTTAATTCTCTAATGACGCTTATTTTAATTTCACCGGGATATTTTAAGTCTTGTTCAATCTGTTTAGCCATTTTAACAGCCAATTCATGGGCTGACAAGTCAGTTATTTCTTCTGGTTTGACAAAAACACGAACTTCACGACCAGCTTGAATGGCATAGGTTTTATCAACGCCGGCAAAGCTATTGGCGATTTTTTCTAATTCTTCTAATCGTTGGATATATTGATCAAGGCTGTCATTACGAGCCCCTGGTCGTGATGATGAAATAGCATCAGCTACTTTAACGATTACAGCAATTAAGCTTCGAGGATGGTCATCGTGGTGTGTCTCAATTGGATCAATAATCTCTTGTGGTAGATTAAATTTTCGAGCGATGTTCCCACCAATTTGTGGATGAGTTCCTTTGACTTCATGATCAACTGCCTTACCGATATCGTGTAGTAGGCCAGATTTTTTAGCTAAAGCTGTATCAGCTCCTAGTTCTTCAGCTAACAAACCAGACAAGTGAGCAACTTCGACACTATGACGAAGAGCATTTTGTCCATAGCTGGTTCGATATTTAAGACGACCAATAATTTGAACCAATTTTGTTTCAAAGCCAGTTACACCAAGCTCATAAAGAGCGTCCTCACCGGCCTTTTTAATATCAATAGCTAGGTCTTGTTTAGCCTTTTCAATAGCATCTTCAATTTTAGTTGGATGGATTCGTCCGTCTTTTATTAAATGATCAAGAGCTCTTTTAGCAATTTGTCGGCGTATGCCAGAAAATCCAGAGACAGTGATAGCATTAGGGGTATCATCAACAATAATTTCAACACCAGTTAATTGTTCAATTGTTTTAATATTACGGCCTTCACGACCAATAATTCTACCTTTCATTTCATCGTTAGGCAAATCTACCACGGTTGTGGTTATTTCAGCGGTAAAGGTTGAAGCTAGTCGTTGCATGGCTGCCGCCATTAATTCCCGTGATTTTTCTTCGATTTGATCGCTAGCCTCTTCGTTTAATTTATCTAGTCGCGAAATAAGACTATCTGAGGCTTCTTGTTCGACTTTTTCTAGTAATAAATCTTTGGCTTGATCAGTATTGAGTTTGGCAATTTCTTCTAATTTAGCAGTTTGTTCTTGTTTAATTTGATTTATTTTTTCTTTAGTTTCTTCTACTTGAGTTATTTTGTCATAAAGCTGTTGTTGTTTGTCTTGTAGCTCCATTATTTTTTGAGAAAAAGCGGTTTCTCGCTTTTCTAGTCGAGCTTGCCAGCCAGTTATTTCTTTACGATGACTTTCGTTTTCTTGTTTGGCTTCGTCGATTAATTTTAAAGCTTTATCTTGAGCTTTAAGTAAGATTTCTTTTTCTTTAGTTTTAGCTTCGTCAATTATTTTTTCTGCCTTGTTTTCAGCGCCGATTGCTTTGTTAATGGCAATTTGTCGACGCAACCAATAGCCGGCCGCCAATCCGGCCGCCAATCCGCTTAATCCGATTAAATAATTCATAAATAATGGTGGCTTTGGTTAGAGCCAGTATGGAGTTTAGCCGGTTTATTACGGCTCAGTATGGAAGTGAAGTATTTTTTAAGAAATGAAATTCAAAATCTGTAGAGGTCAACCGGTAATCAATCAATACTGACTAAACCAAAATTCAGTTAAATATATAAAATAAACTATGATTATCCTAGCACGACTAACCTAAAAAGGCAAGTTGAAATATCTAGCTATTAGTTAACTTAACGACTGATTATTTTATCGATTAATCCATAGCTTTTAGCCTCTAGAGGACTTAAATAATGGTCTCGTTCAGTGTCTTTTTCAATATTTTTAATTTCTTGTTTAGTGTGTTGAGCGAGTAATTTATTTAGTTTTTCTTTAATTTTTAAGATATGTTCTGAGCGAATTTTAATATCAGTGGCTTGTCCTTCAAAGCCACCCATAACTTGATGAATCATTATCTCACTATTAGGCAGAGCTAGGCGTTTACCAGGGGATCCAGCCGCTAACAGGACTGCTCCCATTGAAGCGGCCATGCCTACACAAATTGTGCTAACATCAGCCTTAATAAATTGCATGGTGTCATAGATAGCTAGACCAGCGGTAACCGATCCACCAGGCGTATTGATGTAAAATTTAATATCTTTACTACTATTTTCAGCGTCTAAGAATAATAATTGAGCAATAATTAAATTAGCAACATGATCATCAATTGGTTCGCCTAGAAAGATGATTCGATCTTTTAATAATCGTGAATATATATCGTAGGCTCGCTCAACTTGTCCGCTGGTTTCTATAACTGTTGGAATTAAAGGCATAAATTTATAATATTAGATTAATTGGCTTATTATAACAAAAGGTATTAAATAGTCTAGAGGTGGTTTTGTTTTTTAATAATTTTTCGGCTTTTGCCATGAAAATTTTGATAAACTTGTCGTAATTGTTGATCGGTAACGTGGGTGTAGACTTGGGTAGTAGTTATTGAAGCGTGCCCTAATAATTGTTGAACGCTACGAATATCAGCGCCACTAATTAATAGATCGGTAGCAAAGCTATGTCGAAGGGTATGTGGTGTTATTTTTTTGGTAATACCCGCAGCTAAAGCATATTTTTCTACCAGCCTCTCAATTGTTCGTGGGGTTAGGCCAAACTGAGGACTGGTTTCAAGATTAATTTTACCATGACTGATGAACAAAAATGGTTCGGTGTCCTGTCGGGCCGATAAATAGTTATTAATAGCTAATTTGGCATCAGCTGATAAGAAAACTAGGCGTAATTTACTACCTTTGCCACGCACGGTGAATTCGGTTTTTTTTAGATTAATATCATTAATTTTCAATCTAGCTAATTCACTGACCCGCAGACCAGTTGAGAATAAAAGTTCTAAGATTGCTCGATCGCGTAGTCTTATTAAATTATTGGCTTGTTTGGTAGTTAATGGAGCCTGTAACAGGGCAGATAAATCATAGCCCTCTAAAAAATTAACTTGCCGAGGCTCTTGTTTAGCCAGTTCAATTTTATTTGAATCTAAACTATTTATATTATTTTTACTCAAATATTTTAAAAATTGGCGTAAAGCAATTAAATGATAATTTTGGGTATTTTTTTTTAAATTATCATGATCTCGATTAGCTAAGCGGTTTAGATGCAAGCGATAGCGGTGGACTAATTCTTGGCTAATTTGATCGACCTTATTAACTCCTTGGTTATTGGCAAATGACAAAAAACGAATTAAATAAAAACGATAACCGACCAAGGTATTATTGGCTAGACCTCTTTCTACTTCTAGATATTCTAAAAATTTATTAATAAATTCTTTAATCATATAAACATTATACGACATCTTGATTTTATTTTCCAACAATGGTATAACAAAAAGGCTCTAAATCGAGCAATTAATAATTAATTATTTACCTCCTCTTGGATGTGGGTTAGACCCTCTTCTCGGTTGGGGACAAACAGTATGTTAGACAAACAAGTAAAGCAGCAGATTATTGAGAAATTTCGTCAACGTGAAGGAGACACTGGATCTACCCAGGTTCAAATCGCTATTTTAACCGAAGAGATTAAACAATTAACTGATCATTTGCAAAAACATCGTCATGATTTTTCTTCACGACGTGGTTTATTGCGTAAAGTTGGTGAGCGTCGTCGTTTATTAAAATATATACAAAAAGAAGACGAGCAAGCTTTTTTAGAATTAGCTACTAAGCTTAATTTGAGAATTGCTAAAAAAATGGCAGCCGAAGAAGAAGATCGTAAACGATTAGAAGCTGAATTGATGGCCAAGAATGGTGATGATGTGGTCGACGGAGAATTTGATGAATCAACAGTTGAAGAGGTTGTTTAATATTTATGGTTAAGCACCCAGAGCAAAGAGTTGGTGTTTTAGTGGATGTAGCTAATCTTTATCATTCAGCTCGTAACCTTTATAGTAAGAAGGTCAATTTTCGTAAAGTTTTAGCTGAAGTAGTGGCCGATCGAAAATTAATTCGAGCGGCCGCTTATGTTATTAGTAGTGATAATAATGAAGATGAAGTTGCTTTTTTTGAAGCTTTGAGCCAGCAAGGTTTTGAGGTAATTATGAAAGATTTGCAAATTTTTGCTGGTGGTGCCAAAAAGGGTGATTGGGATGTTGGTATTAGTATTGATGCTATTAAATTATCGCATAAGTTAGATGTTATTGTTTTGGCTAGTGGTGATGGTGACTATATTCCGTTAGTTAATTACATTCAGAGTACCACCGGTTGTTTAGTTGAGGTGGCAGGATTTCGACAAACGACTTCGGCTAAGCTTTTAGAAATTGCTGATGATTTTATTAATTTAAGTGATCGGCGATTTTTAATCAATCGTTAATAATTAATTAAATAATAATTTATTCGCTTTGACCAGCAGACAGGGAGTGCTATGAATAATCATAGTCCTTTAGTTTGCCGGCCAGCGCGATTACAAATTTATGCAACAACCAGAAATTGTGGTTAGTAATGATTGGCATGGCCGTCAGCTAACAATTAAAACTGGACGATTGGCTCATCAAGCTGATGCGGCCGTTACTGTTCAATATGGTGATACTGTGGTTTTGGCCACAGTGGTGGAAGCTAAAGAATCTCGAGAGGGTGGCGATTTTTTTCCACTGATGGTTGATTTTGAAGAACGCCTTTATGCCGCTGGCATTATTAAAGGATCTCGTTGGGTTAAGCGTGAAGGTCGGCCGACTGATGAGGCTGTTTTGAGTGGCCGAATGATTGATCGGTCAATCCGACCGTTATTTGATGAATCATCACGACGTGATGTTCAGGTCATTTTAACTGTTTTATCGGTTGATCAGACTAATGATTATGATATTGTCGCCTTAGTAGCTGCTTCAGCTGCTTTGAGAATTTCCGGCGTTGATTGGTGTGGACCAATTGGTGGCATTAGAGTTGGCCGAATTGATGGTCAATTGGTTTATAATCCAACCTATGAACAACGCGAAAATAGTGATTTAGATTTAATTGTAGCTGGTACGGCTGAACGAGTGATTATGATTGAAGCTGGTGCTCAGGAATTATCCGAAACAGACATGATTGAAGCAATTTGGTCGGGACAGCAAGCGTTAGCTGGATCAGTTGATTTAATTGAACAGCTTTATAAAGCTGTTCAATTAAAAGAGCAAAAGCCAATAAAAACAATTAGATTATCAGAAGAAGATCGACAGGCCAATGAAAATAAGCAAGCCATTCAAAAAATTGCTGAGCAATGGTTGGCTGAGCAGGCCGAAGCCATTTTATTTAATCAGACTTATTATACTAAGGGTCAACGTAAATTAGCTGTTGAAGCGATTAAAGATGGTTTAGATGAATATTTATTTAATCAAGGAATTGATAAAAATCTTCGGAAAGTTATTATTGGTCAGACAGTTGAACCAATTGTTGAAGCATTAGTTACTAAAAATATTTTAGAAAATAATCGCCGAGTTGACGGTCGAGCACTTGATGAAATTCGTCAACTTTCGGCTGATGTTAGTATTTTGCCAAGGAATCACGGGGTTGGTCTTTTTTCTCGAGGTGAAACTCAAGTTATGTCCATTGTTACATTGGGAGCACCTGGCGATGAACAATCGTTAGAAGGACTAGAAGGAGTTTCTACTAAGCGGTATATGCATCATTATAATTTTGCTCCATATTGTGTTGGTGAAGCTAAGCCAATTAGAACGGCTGGTCGGCGAGAGATTGGTCATGGTGCTTTAGCTGAAAAGGCCTTACTGCCAGTTTTACCTGATCGAGCTGACTTCCCCTATACCATTAGAGTGGTTAGTGAAACATTGGGTTCCAATGGATCTTCGTCAATGGGTTCAACCTGTGCTTCATCTTTGTCTTTAATGGATGCCGGTGTACCAATTAAGCGATCGGTAGCTGGTATTGCTATGGGATTAGCTTCTAATCAAGACATGAGCCAATGGAAAGTGTTGACTGATTTACAAGATCTAGAAGATGGGCAGGGTGGTATGGATTTTAAGATTACTGGAACATCAGAGGGTATTACCGCGATCCAATTAGACACTAAAACCAAGGGATTAACCAAGGAAATAATTGAAACCACCATTAATCAAGCTCGCCAAGCACGTTTGCAGATTTTAACGGTTATGAGTCAGGCCATCGCTGAGCCTCGTGCTGAATTATCACCCTATGCTCCTAAAATTGTTAGTTTTTTCATTGATGTTGATAAAATTAGGGAAGTGATTGGAGCTGGTGGTAAAGTTATCAATGAGATTATTGCTGCCTGTGAAGTTACCATTGATATTGAACAAACCGGGCAGGTGATGATTTGTGGATCCAATCAAGAAAAACTAGATCAAGCAATTAAATGGATTCAGGATATTGCTCGTAAACTAGAGGTTGGTGAAGAATTTACTGGTGAAGTGGTGCGTTTATTAGATTTTGGTGCGTTTATTGAATTATTACCTAATCGTGATGGGATGGTTCATGCTAGTGAATTAGCACCATTTTATGTTGGTAAGCCGTCGGATATGCTTCAAGATGGTGATACAGTAACAGTTAAAATTAAAGCAATTGATGATCAGGGTCGAGTTAATTTAACTATGAAAGATTTACCAGCTAATCAAGAAATCTGGGAGCGTTATAAGGCTAAAGGATTACCAATGGAGCGGCCAGCTGGTTTTTCTGGACCAAGGTCATCTAGGCCTCAACATGGGGATAACTCCAGACGACGTGATTTTCATTAATTGCTAAGATTAGTTGATTTTATTGAACATAAAGCAAGACAGATCCTTACTTAGGGGTCTGTCTTTTTTGTGATTAATAAAAATGTTATTATGGTAATGGTCAAACTATTTGCCTTTTGCCGCCTCCAATTAGTTTTTAATCAAGATGTCATGTCTATTTACCTAATTCCGGCTAAGCTACCGGATGCGGCTAATTGGCTGAAGTTTGATTGGGCTAAATTTAGTAATAGTGAATTATTAGCCTTTGTGATCAGCCATGGTCAAGATTTAAAATCTTCCACAGCCCTAGCTAAATTAATTCTTAAAAAGATTCCAGCACCATGTTTAATTAGATCAAGTTTTGAAGAACTGATTGCTGCTGGACTGACTAGTCAGCAAGCTAACAATCTATTAGCATCAGCTGAAATAACTAAACGATTTTGTCGACAGCGGCTTCAGAATATTTATTATAGTCAGGAAGTTATTTATCAGGAGTTTAAATATTTAAGATCTTGTACTCAGGAGCGTCTGGCTATTGGTTATTTAGATCGTCGTTGTCATGAATTACGACGCAAGAACTTTTTATTTGAACGGATGCGTCAACCAGATTTTATGGTTAATCAGATTTTTGACCCGATTTTGAAATTACCAGCTCAACAATTAATTACCGCTAGCAATCATCTATCTGGCGATGCTGAGCCAAATGAGTTGGATATGATTTTATTTAATAAGCTTTATCGAATTTGTCAGGCTTTTGGTTTGGAGATGTTAGATAATGTTATTTTTAGTCGCCGGGGATTTTATAGTTTTCGTCAGGCCGGCTTAATTAAAACCATCAACTAGTTGATGATAAGGAGGGGGATTAAAACCGCCAGTCTAATAGACTGGCGGTTTTAATTTTGGATAATAAAAAAGGCTGGCACCAAAGGTGTCAGCCAAAGCTTATTGTCGGAACCGCTGCCACTAGCGGCGTTTTTTTGGTTCCTTTTTTCTTTTTTTCATTGGAGGTAAGACCTCCAAGATAGGAGAGAAATTTTGATTGGAGATATCCTCTCTACTTAAAAGAATTTCTCTTTTTGTTAAAATATCTGTCATGAACAGACATTCGGTACAGGTCAGGCGCTTTACTCCTAGTTTTGATTTTATAGCCATTTCCAGACCATCGGCCTTGAGCATAGCTCTTTGGCCATTTCGATCAGTCACTACAAAGTGGAGCCACTTGGACCAAATTACGGCCCCTAATACTCTGGTTGAATCTTCAAAGCTCATTCTGAGCCTCCTTGTTTTTATTTATCCGTTAGGACAATCATTAGGTTAAGATTTATTTGGTGCTTTGTCAATGTTTGGCTAAGAAAAAGTCAGCCTTCTGTGGCCAATTGCCAAAAATTAACTGCAGTGATAGACTAAAAAGGCTTTAATGCCTTATTTTATCTTATGTCTGAAGTAACTTTAGAAACTTTAGTTAGCCTTTGTAAGCGCCGTGGTTTTGTCTATCCATCATCTGAAATTTATGGTGGTTTAGCTGCGGTTTATGATTATGGTCCTTATGGAGTTGAATTAGCCAACAACATTAAACAGACTTGGTGGAGAGAATTAGTTTATCGCTATGACAATATTAGCGGTTTGGATAGTGCCATTTTTATGAATCCAAAAATTTGGCAAGCCAGTGGTCATGTAATTGGTTTTTCCGACCCATTGACTGAATGTCGTGATTGTCACGCTCGACTGCGAGTGGATCATCTTTTAGAAAAAGTTGGTGTAGAGGCTAGTGAAACTATGTCTGAAGCTGAGATTAATCAGCTGTTTGATGATTATCGTCACACTATTGTTTGTCCAGAATGTGGCCACAAAGATTTTACGACAGTTCGTAAGTTTAATTTATTGGTTCAATCCAATCTGGGGAACTTTACTGGTAATGATAGTGAACCGGTTTATTTGCGGGGTGAAACTTGTCAGGGCATCTATGTTAATTATAAGAACATTATGGATAGTACCCGCCTAAAATTACCGTTTGGTATTGCTCAGGTTGGTAAGGCTTTTCGTAATGAAATAACCGCTCGTCAATTTATTTTTCGGACCAGAGAATTTGAACAAATGGAATTACAATACTTTATTCGTCCAACTGATGATCTGGCTGATTTTAATCTTTGGAAACAACGTCGTTGGGATTATTATGTTAATATTCTTGGTATTAATTCAGAAAATTTGCGTTGGCATGAGCATGAAAAATTAGTTTTTTATGCTAAAGCCGCTTTTGATATTGAGTATAAATTTCCGTTTGGGTTTCAAGAAATTGAAGGAATTCATGCTCGTGGTAATTATGATTTAAGTCAACATCAGCAGTTTTCTGGTCAAGAATTGGATTATTATGACCAGACGACTGATCAGAAGTTTATTCCGCATATTGTTGAATCATCGTCTGGAGTTGGCCGAGTTTTTTTGATGCTGCTAAGTGAAGCCTATCACGAGGAGGAGCTGGCTGGTGGTGATAAGCGGATAGTTTTGAAATTAAAACCAGCTTTGGCTCCAGTTAAAGTGGCGGTTTTTCCACTATTGCGTAATAAACCAGAATTAGTTAAGGCTGCTCAGGTAATTCTTGATCAGCTTAAAATGCGGTGGCGTTGTGAATTTGATGATAGTGGTAATGTTGGTAAGCGTTATCGTCGTCAAGATGAGATTGGTACACCATTTTGTGTAACAATTGACTTTGATACTCTAGAAAAAAATACAGTCACAGTCAGAGATCGAGATACTATGGAGCAGGTTACGATTGGGACTGATGATTTAGTGAAATTTTTATCTTCTAAATTAGATTATTAATTGATTATGTGGCAAAGACAAATTGCAGCTAATATTCCTTTGGTTTTAAAAATTCCGTTAGATAATTGTCCAACCTTTACTGCCTTAATTATGGTGGCGGTTGGTTCAAAATTTGAAACAGACCAGCAAAGCGGGTTGTCTCATTTTTTAGAGCATATGTTTTTTAAGGGAACCATTAAGCGACCATCAACTTTAGCAATTTCTAGCGAGCTTGATGCAATTGGTGGTGAATTTAATGCGTTTACTGGTAAAGAATATACTGGTTATTATGTTAAATGCTCAGCTGATCGGGCGGAAGTGGCGCTTGATGTTTTGAGTGATATGCTGCTTAATTCACAATTTTCCAGTGAAGAGATCAAGCGAGAAAAAGGGGTTATTATTGAAGAGATTAATATGTATCAGGATAACCCAATGATGCATCTAGAAGATGTTTTTGAGCGATCTCTTTATGGTGATACACCAGCTGGTCGAGACACCGCTGGATCGAAAGAAACGGTTAATGCTTTTCAATCAGCTGATTTTATAAATTATTGGCGTAATTATTATGGTAAATCTCGAGCAGTTATTTGTTTAGCCGGTAATTTACCTGATCAAGTTGATGACCTGGTGAATAAATATTTTGTTCAATGGCCCGATCAATCGACTTTTCAAGATAAATTGGCAGTTAGTGAACAGCAAGATCAACCAAATTTGCTGGTTGTTAATAAAGACACCGATCAAACTCATTTGGCACTGGGAGTTAGGTCTTTTCCCTATGGCCATAAGCAGGAATTACCAGTTAAATTATTGTCGATTATTTTAGGTGGATCAATGAGTTCACGATTATTTTTACAAATTAGAGAACGTCAGGGATTAGCTTATTATGTTCGCACTAATATTGAAAGCTATACTGATAGTGGCTATTTAGTAACTTCGGCCGGCATCAAAAAAGATTCTTTATCACTGGCGGTCACTACTATTATTAATGAATATAAAAGATTAACTGAGGAATTAGTTAGTCAGGCTGAATTAAGCCGCGTTAAGAGTTTTATTGCTGGACGGTTAGCTTTGGGCTTGGAAGGATCGGATGATTTAGCTCAGTGGTATGCTCGGCAACAGGTGCTGCGGTTGGCTCAAAATAATGTTCAGGCTAATTTGAAAAAACCAGCTGAATATTTAGCTGAAATACAAGCGATTAATGCTGAACAAATTCGTCAGGCCGCTCAATTAATTTTTGTTAATCAAGGTCTTAATTTGGCTATCATTGGTCAAGTTAGTAATCAAGCTGAATTGACCAGTCAATTGATTTTTAATTGATATAAATATGACTCAACCAATTGATTATTTGGCTGGTTTAAATGATCAGCAGCGCCAAGCGGTTGAGCACAAGACTGGTCCATTATTGATTGTGGCTGGAGCTGGTACTGGCAAGACGACTGTTTTAGTTAATCGTTTATTGCATTTAATAATTTCTGGTCAAGCTAAACCAGAGGAGATTTTATTGGCTACTTTTACTGAAAAAGCGGCTGGTGAAATGGAAGAGCGAGCTGACCGTTTGTTGCCGTATGGTTATACTGACTCATGGATTCAGACTTTTCATAGTTTAGGCGAGCGGATACTGCGTCAACATGGCTTAGATATCGGCTTGCCAACTGATTTTAAATTGCTCAATGAAACCGCTCAATGGATTTTATTGCGGCGTAATTTGGAGCGACTATCATTAGATTATTATCGACCGCTTGGTAATGAGACCAAGTTTTTGCGTGATTTAATTAAATATTTTAGTCATCTTAAAGATGAAGATATATCGCCGGATGATTATTTAAAGTTTATTGATAATTTAGATCAAAGTGAGACTAGTGATATAGAGCAATTAGAAACAGCTAAATTAAAAGAATTAGCTCTGGCTTACCAGACCTATAATCAGCTATTATTAGATAATTCTTATTTAGATTTTGGTGATTTAATTACTTATACTTTGCGACTTTTTAGACAGCGTCCCAATATTCTAGAAATTTATCGTCGTCAATTTAAATTTATTTTGGTTGATGAATTTCAAGATACTAATTGGTCTCAATATGAATTAATAAAATTATTAGCTGCTCCGAATAATAATTTAACCGTGGTCGGGGATGATGATCAAAGTATTTATAAATTTAGAGGAGCCTCTCTGGCTAATATTCTTCAATTTAAGGATGATTTTCCTCAGGCTCAAGAAGTAGTTTTGACAGCTAATTATCGTTCGGGACAAGCTATTTTAGATCAAGCTTATCGTTCTATTCAAAACAATAATCCTGATCGTTTGGAAGTTAAATTAAACTTAAATAAAAAATTAACAGCAGCCGGAGTAGTCGATGGTAGCGTTGAGACTTGGTCTTTAGCTAGTGAGTCTGAAGAGATTGTCGCTATTATTGATTATATAAAAGATGAATATAGTCGGTCTGAAGAAATTAAATGGTCTGATTTTGCTATTTTGATTCGATCTAATCGCGAGGCGGATAAATTTATTAATGAATTTATCCGCCGAGGCATTCCTTGTCAATTTATGTCGATGCGAGGTTTATATTATAAGCCAATCATTTTAGATTGTTTAGCTTATTTTAAATTATTAGATCATTATCATGAATCGGCCGCCCTGTATCGGGTTCTTAATTCTCGACCATTCTTATTATCAGCTACCGATCTAGTTGAGTTATCGGCCCTGGCTCGTCGCAAAGCTTGGTCGTTATTTGAAGCAGCTAAAAATAATAATTTAGCTCCTAAAATTAGCCAAGCTGGTCGAGAGATTATTGAAAAATTAATGCGATTAATTAATGAACAGTCGCTGTCCGCCTCTCAGCAAACACCCAGTCGGGTTTTTGTTGATTTTGTGTATCGATCAGGTTTATTAGCCGGATTAGACCAAGATATTGATTGGTTAATTTTTCATTATTTGAATCAACTTTATAAAAAAATTAAAGATTTTGAAAATACTGGTCACGACCTAAGACTTAAGGATTTTGTTGATTTAATGGACTTAGAGATGGAGGCTGGTGAAACTGGCAATTTAAGTTTACCACTAGATGATGACGATGTGGTCAAGATTATGACTGTTCATTCGGCCAAAGGTTTAGAATTTAAATATGTTATTTTGCCTGACTTAATTAATAAAAAATTTCCCACAATCAGACATAGTGATAGTTTGCCAGTTCCGATTGGACTAATTGCTGAATCAATTGGGTCTGGTGACACTCATTTAGCCGAAGAACGTCGGTTATTTTATGTGGCAATAACTAGAGCTAAAGAAAAATTGATATTAGCCTATGCTCGTGATTATGGTGGAGCACAAGAACGTCGCCCCTCAATTTTTTTGAAAGAACTTGGTTTAGATGAGGGGGCGATTGAACGTCAGTTTGAATCTGGTCGAGTTTTTGAATTAGTTCGTGAAGTTGAATCATTAAAGCAACCAAATAACGAGTCTTCTGTTCTTGATCATAAATTTGTTAATCATAAGTTTTCTTTTAGTCAATTAGCGGGTTATGGTAATTGTCCTTTACAGTATAAGTTTGCCTTTGTTTTAAAAGTTCCTGTTCCAGAAAAGGCTAATATGATTTATGGACGATTAATGCATCGCTGTCTTTATCAATTATTTTTGCCCTGTTTAATTTCTGATCAACCGATTGATTTATTTGGTCAATCAACTAATTCTCGGCAGTTAGTTGACCGAGATGGCTTGTTAGCGATATATAAGAGTAATTGGGTTGATGAGGGTTATGCTTCTATTGAAGAAAGAGATAAATATCAACAATTAGGCCAACAAAGCTTAGCAGCTGTTTGGCAGGAAATTGAAAATAATGGTTGGCCAAATGTTTTAGCCTTAGAAAAGAAATTTGTTTGGAAAACTAGTGAATTTATTTTGCATGGAGTAATTGATCGAATCGATCAATTGCCAGATGGTAGTGTTGAAATTATTGATTATAAAACCGGTCGTCCCAAGGAAAAATTAGACTATCAAGCCAAGCGACAATTGATGCTTTATCAATTGGCCGTGGAAGAGGTTTTTGGTTGGCGAGTTGGTCGTCTATCTTTTCATTATCTGAATAATGGAACAAGCCTGAGTTTTGAAGCCAAGCCGGCCGATTTAGATAAGATTCGACAGGAAGTAGTTGCTGAGATTAAAGCCATTAAACAAGGTTTTTTCCCAGCTCAGCCCAGTCAATTGTGCAGTTATTGTGATTTTCGATCCATTTGCCAATTTCGTCAAGTTTAGGTGATTTATTTTAATAAAATCAGCTTATTTACTTTGACAGCTGGCTTTATTTTTGCTAAATTAAAGCTAGCCCGATTTTCGGGCTTCGTTATGTATTAGAACAATATTTATGATTATTAGTTGGTTTGGACAATCATGTTTTAAATTTCAAGATAAGGTCAACGGCCGTGATATGGCGGTAGTGATTGATCCATTTGATCCAGATTATACTGGTCTAAAATTGTCGGGTGATTTATCAGCTGATATTTTAGTTATTAGTCATCAACATCAAGACCATAATTTTTCTCAAGCGGTAACTGGCCAACCATTTTTAGTGGATATGGCCGGTGAATATGAAATAGGTGGTATTTCGATTGATGGAATTGATAGTTATCATGATCAACAGGCTGGCCAAGAGCGCGGTCATAATTTAATTTTTCGTTTAGAGTTTAGTGATTTAACTATAGCCCATTTAGGTGATTTGGGAGGATTACTAGAAGGTAATCAATTAGAAAGATTGTCCGGTGTTGATATTTTATTAGTGCCAGTTGGCGGTCATTATACTTTAGACGCTAAAAAGGCGGTCGAAGTGATTAATCAAATTGAGCCTAAAATGGTCATTCCAATGCATTATCAATTACCAGGTTTAAAATTTGAACTTAATCCAATTGATGATTTTGTTAAAGCGGTTGGGTTGCCAGTGGTTAATGAGAGTAAGCTTAAGGTAACTCGCCGAGATATGGATAATGAAAATATGCAATTAGTTGTTTTATCGCCGGTGGTTTAATTATGAAAAAGTCAGCTAAACAAAATAAAGAATTACTGCGTATTAATCAATGGCCAACCGAACAACGTCGTCTTGTTTTATGGTTGGGCGTTGCCACGGTAATGCTAGTGTTATTAGTTTTTTGGTTCTATAGTTTGCGATTATCTTTATTGTCTGATTCAGAGCAAGATGCTCAACCATTGCTAGACATTCAGCAAATTCGTCAAGATTTAAGTGATGGATTAGAAAAAGTTGAACAAAATAGCCAGTCACTTAAAAAAATTGAAATAATTCAGGCGACCAGTTCGGAGGATGAATTATTAAGAGAAGAAAATAAGCTTAAATTGGAAGAATTGCGTCAAAAATTAGACCAATTACCTAATCAACCAACCGAATAATCAAAGTTTATGGCCGAAAAAAAACAACCAATCAATCCAGTCGATAAACAAGCTGATCAACCTGGTGAAGTTACTCCACATGGTTTGATTTTAGCTCAGCCGATTATTGACGAAATGCGTCAATCTTATTTGGACTATGCCATGAGTGTTATAGTTTCTAGGGCTTTGCCTGATGTTCGTGATGGCATGAAGCCAGTTCACCGTCGAATTCTTTACGCAATGTGGTCATTGGGTTTGCGATCAACAGGTAAGTTTAGGAAGTCAGCGACAGTGGTTGGTGAAGTTTTGGGTAAATATCATCCGCATGGTGATAGTGCCGTTTATGATTCAATGGCGCGTATGGCTCAAGATTTCGCTATGCGCTATATGTTAGTTCGTGGTCAGGGTAATTTTGGCTCAGTTGATGGTGATCGACCAGCGGCCATGCGTTATACTGAGGCCAAGTTGTCAACAATTGCTGAGGAAATGTTGTTTGATTTAGAAAAAGAGACTGTTAACATGATCCCTAATTTTGACGGATCACAACAAGAGCCGCAAGTTTTACCAGCTAAAATTCCCAATTTATTGCTTAATGGCTGCATGGGTATTGCGGTCGGTATGGCTACCAATATACCGCCACATAATTTACGAGAAGTAGTTGGAGCTATTTTGCAATTAATTGACAATCCTGAAGCAACTATTGAAGAGTTAATGAATCAGATTAAAGGTCCAGATTTCCCAACCGGTGGTTTGATTTATAATCATGAAGATATTTTGCGAGCCTATACTACTGGTAAGGGCGGTATAGTCATGCGTGGTCGTGCTGAAATTGTTGAGAATGGTCATGAAAATTTTCAAATAATTATTAGTGAGATCCCTTATCAAGTGAACAAAGCGACTTTAGTTGAAAAAATTGCTGACTTAGTTAAAGATAAAAAAATTGAAGGTATTAGAGATTTGCGAGACGAATCAGATAAGGATGGAATTAGAGTGGTAATTGATTTGAAACGAGATAGTTATCCTAAGAAAATTCTTAATGTTTTATATAAGCAGACTCAACTTCAGGAAACTTTTCATGTTAACATGCTGGCGTTAATTGATGGAATTCAGCCTCGTGTTTTAAATCTCAAGACTATTTTGGAAGAATTCATTAAGCATCGTCAGGAAATTATTCGTCGTCGAACTGCCTATGATTTAGCCAAGGCTAAAGATCGAGCTCATATTTTAGAGGGCTTGATGATTGCTCTAGCTCATATTGATGAAGTCATTGCTATTATTAAGGCCTCTAAAGATAAAGAGCAAGCTAAAAATAATTTAATTAAGCAATTTAAATTATCTGATCGACAAGCCGTTGCTATTTTAGAAATGAAGTTGCAGACTCTGGCTAATTTAGAGACTTTAAAAATTGAAACTGAATTAAAAGATAAATTAAAAACTATTACTGAATTAGAAAAAATATTATCATCAGATAGTTTAGTTTTAGGGATAATTAAACAAGAGTGTCAAGAGGTTGCTGAAAAATTTGGTGATGATCGACGGACTAGTGTAATTGATCAAAGTGTTAAGAATTTTAAAGCTGAGGACTTAATTCCTAATGAAGAAGCCGTGGTTATTATGACTAGAGATGGTTATATCAAACGTCTGTCCAGTGATACTTTTAAGGTTCAAGGCCGTGGCGGAAAAGGAGTGATTGGCTTAACCACCAAAGAAGAGGATTCGGTTCAGTTTTTATTTGCCACCATGACTCATGGAGATTTATTGTTTTTTACCAGTCAAGGTCGTGTGTTTGAATTAAAGGCCTATGAATTGCCACCAGCTTCAAGAACAGCCAAAGGACAGGCTATCGTTAATTTTTTGCAATTAGCTAGTGGTGAACAGGTTACAGCTATTTTACCATTGGATAAAATGGCTAATAAAGAATATTTGTTTTTTGCTACCCGCCGAGGATTGGTGAAAAAAGTTAGAATTAATGCTTTTTCTAATGTGCGGCGGAGTGGTTTGATTGCCATTAAATTAAAAGGCAATGATCAGTTGATTTGGGTCAAGCCAACTACTGGCAATGATCAAATACAAATGGTTACAGCCCATGGTCAAGCTATTCGTTTTCATGAAGAAGATGTTCGTGATATGGGGCGAGGAGCTAGTGGTGTTATTGGTATGCGATTAAGAGCTAAAGATCAGTTAATTGGTATGGGAGTGATTAAGGCTGATTCGGAAAAATTGAAAGATTATCAGGTTTTATCAGTTATGGCTAATGGCTATGGTAAGCGAACTAATTTAGCTCAATATAAGATTCAAAATCGAGGCGGTTCTGGTATCAAGACGGCTAAGATAAATGATAAGACTGGTGAGTTAATTAATGCTTTCTTGGTAAACAAAAAAACCATGACTGATAAAGATTTAATTATTATGTCGCTAAAAGGACAGGTCATTCGCATGCCATTTTCATCAGTTAATGAATCTGGTCGAGATACTCAAGGTGTTTGTTTGATGCGTTTTAAAGAAAATAATGACCAGGTTGTTGGTGTCACCTGGCTTTAGATATTAATTATTTAATTTATTAATAATTTATGAAAAAATTATTATTGTTAAGCTTAGCCGCCGTTCTAATATTGACCGGTTGTTCAAGCCGAACAAAAAATCTCAAGCCCGATCAAGCTAAAGAACGAGCCGAGCAATTTATTAATGCTGCTTTGATGCGACCAGGTAGTCAAGCTTCAGTTAAGGAATTAGAGGAGGTAACTGGTTTTTATAAAATGAAAATTGATGTTGGCAGTGGTGAGTTAATTGATTCATATTTAAGTCTGGATGGTAAATTATTTTTTCCACAAGCAATGGATATCGACGAAGTTAATAGCCAGCTAGCTGGTAGTTCTGATGGTGGTCAGGCGGTAGTTGTTGAAGTTGAACAAAAAAGTGATAAGCCGGTTGTTGAATTATTCACCATGAGTTATTGTCCTTATGGTTTGCAAATGGAACGAGGAATTTTGCCGGTGATTGAGCAGTTGGGTGATAAAATTGATTTTAAGCTTAGATTTTGTGATTACGCCATGCATGACAAATTAGAGATTGATGAAAATTTGACGCAACATTGTATTCAGAAAAGTCAACCAGATAAATTGATTAGTTATTTGAATTGTTTTATTAAATCTGGTCAGGCTGAGGAATGCTATAGTGAAGCTAAGATTGATCAAACCGCTCTTAAGGCTTGTATTAATGAGACTGATCAGCAATATAAAATTACTGATAGTTTTAATGATAAGAACGCCTGGAAAGGTCAATTCCCCCCATTTAATGTTGATCAGGTTGAAAATGAGAAATATGGTGTTCAGGGATCACCAACTTTAGTTATCAATGGTCAAGAGATTAGTAGTAATCGAGATAGTGCTAGTTTATTGAAAACTATTTGTTCAGCTTTCAATAATCCACCAGCTGAGTGTTCAGCTGAATTATCTAGCCAGAGTCCAGTTGCTGGATTTTCTATAGATAATAGTGGCCCAGCTAGTGCTGAGGCTAGCTGTGAATAAAGCGATTAATTAGTTTAGTAGATTGAAAAAATCGGTCAAATTGGCCGATTTTTTCTTTTTCAGCTATAATATAGATATTAAGGTTTAGTATTAGGAGAGGGAGAGACCCTCAATATCGTTTTTCTAATTGTTAATTTATGTGGAAAAAAATTAGCTCGTTATCTTTATTAGCCATTTTTTTAATGACTAGTGGTTTCGGTTGTCGTTTTCAATCAGCTGAGGTCAAGCAAGCCATGCAACCGATTACTTTAAATTATTGGCGAGCCTGGGATGAGCCCGATGATTTTAAAGAACTATTAGATAAATATAAGGCGTTGCATCCTAATGTTACGATTAATTATCGTAAGCTGCGTTATGATGAATATGAGTGGGAGATGATTAATGCCTTAGCCGAGGATCGTGGTCCAGATATTTTTTCAATTGAAAGTAGTTGGTTACCAGAGTATCAAGATAAAATAGCACCGCTACCAGAAACAATTACGATGGTTTATCCGGTTGAAAAAGGGGCGATCAAAAAAGAAGTTATTTATGAATTAAAAACCAGTAAAAGCTTATCAATTAAAGACTTACGAGCTAAGTTTGTTGACGTGGTGGCCGATGATGTGGTTATCGGCAATAAAATAGCAGGCTTGCCTCTATCGGTTGATACTTTGGCTATGTTTTATCAAAAAGACCTATTTAATAATGAGGGGATTGTTAATCCACCGGCTTATTGGGATAAAAATTTTCAAGAGATTGTTAAACGTTTAACCAAGCGAGATGTTCAGGGGAAAATTATTCAATCCGGGGCCTCACTTGGTGGTGGTAGTAATGTTGAGCGATCGGCTGATATTTTAGCCGCTTTGATGCTACAAAGTCGTACGCCTATTATTGAAAATGGACAAGTTGTTTTTGTTAAAGAATCGGGTGGTTATCGTCCAGGTTTAGAGGCGCTTCGTTTTTATAGTGATTTTGCTAATGTTAATAAAGAAGTTTATTGTTGGGATAAATCGTTAGGCAATTCACTAGATATGTTTATTCGTGGTCAATCGGCGATAATGTTTGGCTATAGTTATCATATTCCTTTAATTGTAGCAGCTCGGCGCTCGGGTTTTGATGGCAGAAATGCTAATCAATATCTTAAAGATTTAAATATTAGTGTTAGTAAATTGCCACAGATTTCTAGTACCAGCCAACCGGTTAATATTGCTAATTATTGGGTAGAAACAGTTTCTAAAAAAAGTCGGCACATTAATGAGTCTTGGGATTTTATTCAATTTATAACTAGTCAGGAAAATGTAGTTAGTTATTTAGATAAAACTAAACGGCCGACTGCTTTACGGGGATTAATTGAAAAACAATTATCAGAAGAATATTTAGATATTTTTGCTAGTCAATTATTAACTGCTCGTAGTTGGTATAAGGGTTATAATTCTAAATCAGCTCACAAGGCTATGGCGGAAATGATTGATGGTGTTTTGGCAACCCCAGATCAATTAGAGGCGGTAGCTAATCTTGGTGCTAATAAGCTTAAGCAAACATTATCGATAGTTAAATAATTAAACCATATGAAATATCGTCGATTTTTATTTTTAAGTTTATTAGCGATTGTTTTAATTTTTCCAATAGTTTCATTGGCAGATTCAGGAGCACAATTAGTGCCAATTGAAAATTATGAAAGTGGAGATTATCAGATAAAAGATTTTGAAGCGATGGGTATTTTTATTGCTCGAGCAATTTTAGGTTTGTCTGGGACGTTTGCTTTAGCTATGTTTGTATTTGGTGGTATTCAAATGATCACGGCTGCGGGTAATAGTGAGAGCTTTAAAAAGGGGCAGCAAACATTAATTAATGCTTTGATTGGTTTAGTTATAATATTTTGTAGCTATATAATAATCAGATTTGTTCTTGATTTGGTTGGGGCAGAAGAATGGACTAGGGGCAAGATTGATCAAGTAATACAGGTTGATAATTAATGGCATGAGTGAACAGCTTCATAATAATTTTAATCGAATTATTCGAGACCGTCGATTGTCTAAGGGTTGGTCAACCTTGTTTTGTGCTCGTCGTTTAAAAATAAAAAAAGATCAAGTTGAATTTTTAGAATTAGGTCGAACCGATAAATTGCCAACAGGATCAAGGCTGGTCAAAATTTTGTCAGATTATTTGAGATTATTGGGTTTTGCTAATGATGAGGCGGCGGTTATTATTAATAATTGGGAAAAAACTGATCGAATTGATCATCATAATTTTTTTGGTCGAAAATTAATTAGTCGTCAAGAATTATGGTCTTTTCCACAAATTGTTCGTAATGGCTTAGTGGCCCTAATTATTATTGTAATTGCTGTTTATATTGGCTTGTCTTTAAAAAATATTTTTTCTCCGCCCTGGTTAAATATTGTTAATCCTGTTGGTGATATTTCTACTACTCAACGGCAGCTTTGGTTGAGTGGGCAGACTGATCCCGAGGTTCAGTTAGATATTAATGGTGAGGCGGTGCTTAGTGATCGATTGGGTGGTTTTAGTCAATTGGTTAATCTGCGTTCGGGTATTAATTATTTTAACATAACGGCTACTAAAAAATATGGTGGTCAAACTACTATTATTAGGCAAGTAATGTTAACGGATTAACCTTTATTTATCGATTTAAAATTGACAAAAGGCCTATCGCTTGCTAAATTTATTGTAGCTGGCGCCCATAGTTCAATGGATAGAACACCAGCCTTCTAAGCTGGTTATGGGGGTTCGATTCCCTCTGGGCGTACAACTTTATTTATAAAAATATGATTTGGTTTTTATTAATTGGTTTGATTATTGTTTCACTGGTTTTGATCTTTTTGGTTGAAGAATTTTTCAACTTAATGTTTAAAGGTTATGCACCAGTGGTTAGCAGTAAAAACAAGGTTTTATCTGAGGCTGTTAGACAATTTAACGAGCTTAGATTGGTTGACGGTGCTAAGATCTATGAACTTGGTTGTGGTCGGGCTGGTTTTTTAAGAAAATTAGAAAAAACTAGTCAAGCTAAATATGATTTAATTGGTGTTGAATTGATTGCCTCGGTTTATTTACTGGCTAGGCTTCAATTATCATTATTGCGTAGTCAAATTAAACTGGTTCGTAAAGATTTTTTGAAGATGTCTTTAAAGGATGGCGATTGTTTTTATTGCTATTTGAACGCAGCTTTGATGGCTAGATTATCGCTTAAACTTAAACAGGAGGCTAAGAGTGGAGCAATATTGATTAGTAATCAATTTCATTTACCAGGTTATGAACCAATTAAAGAAATCAAGTTGGGGTTGACTAATTACTTAAGAGTCTATAAATTGTAAAGATTATGGTGGCTATAGTTTAGCGGTAGAACAGCGGGTTGTGGTCCCGTCAGTCTGGGTTCAACTCCCAGTAGCCACCCC
>JAEWTE010000027.1 GCA_023459655.1 Candidatus Parcubacteria bacterium
ACTGATTATTTTGGAGTGATTCGTAGTGCTGCTGAGATTATTTATAATGCTGCAACTAATAATTACGACTGTAGTGGAATTAATGTTAATAATCCACAAGATTTTGAAGAAACCAAAGCTAAGTGTCGGAAAATATCGATTAACCCCCGCTTTTTATTGGTTTTATTACAAAAAGAACAAAGCTTGATTGAAAGCAAGAGTCCTAGATCAAGCCAATTAGACTGGGCGACTGGTTATGGTTGTCCAGATAATGCTCCTTGTGGTGAGCGTTGGCGTGGTTTTGGTCGACAAGTCAATTCGGCGGCGTTGCAATTTTATGATTATATGGTTAATCCCCGTCATTATCGATATCAGGTTGGTCAAAGTTATACAGTTAGTAATGCTGGGAGTGGTTATGATCCAATGGTTATTGTGCCTGCCAATCGAGCCACGGCCGCTCTTTATAATTATACCCCCCATGTCTATAATGGAAATTATAATTTTTGGAGAATTTGGCAGCGTTATTTTACTCAAGTTTATCCTGATGGATCATTACTGCAGGCTGAAAATGATGAAGTTGTTTATTTAATTCAATCTGGTCAAAAAAGGCCGTTTGCTAGTCGAGGAGCGTTAGTTTCTAGATTTGATCCACGTAAAATTGTGGTGGTCAAAGCAGCTGATTTACAGGGTTATCCAACTGGCGAGCCGATTAAATTCCAGCAATATGCTTTGGTTCAGGCTCCATCGGGGGCTGTTTATCTGCTAGTTGATGATAAACGCCGTGGCTTTGTTAGTCAGCAAGCTTTTGCTAAAATGGGGTTCAATCGGCAAGAAGTTGTCAAAGGTACTTGGGAAGAGTTAGCTGCTTATAAAGAATCAACACCAATTACCACTACTTCGACTTATCCAACCGGAGCTTTATTGCAAAATAAGAAAACTGGTGGTGTCTATTGGGTAGAAGAGGGACAGAAAAAACCACTATTAGATAGAATATTGTTAACAACTAAGTTTGTTAATCGACGGATTATTCCAACCGATGAGAAAGATTTAGAGGCCTATACTAATGGTGACCCAATTGTGCTTGATGATGGTAATTTAATTAAAGTTGATGGTGATGCCAATGTTTATATACTAGATCATGGTCAAAAAAGATTGATTGCTAGTGGACGAATTTTTAAATATTTAGGTTATAATTGGCATAATATAATTACTATTAATCAACAACATTTTGAATTATATCCTTTAGGACAAATAATTGAAGATAATCTGCCGGTTGATTATGGTCAACCAGTGGTCACGACTACTCCAGTCGAGATTATTTCAACAACAACAATTACTATGCCGACTAGCACTGAGGCAACGACCAGTTCGACTTCAACTAATCCTTAATAATATGGCTTTAGTCTTAACTGGGTTAGTCCCGCATTCACCGCTTTTGGTGCCAAATATCGGTAAAGAACATCGATCTCAATTAGCTAAAACACTGGAGGCCTATAATTTATTAGCTAAAGACTTAATTGAAGCCCAACCAGAAGCCTTGGTGATTATTTCTTCGCACGCCGCTAGTGGGTCGGCCTGGTGGAATGCTAATGTTTGTTTAAAATATCAACCAGATTTAAGTTTATTTGGTGATTTATTAACTAAAGAAGAATGGGTTGGTGCTTTGGATTTAGCTGAAGATTTACAAGATTTTTTAGGACAAGAACAACAATTGCGTCTGTATAGTCAAACACAATTAGACTACGGGACAGCTGTCCCTTTGTTATTATTGGGTGAAGCAGTTAAACCGGTGCGAATTTTGCCAATTGGTTATATCGATAATCAGCCAGAACGGCAGGTTGAATTTGGTCGACGATTGGGTGAATTTTTGCGTCAATGGTCAGGCAAGGTAGCTTTAATTGGTTCGGGTGACTTGGCTCATTGTTTGGGAGCTGATCAGCCCAATGGTTTACAAGCTCGTGGTCATAAGTTTGATCAGCGTTTACAAGAAGCCTTGCGCCAGAATAATAGCCAGTCATTATTGGATTTATCGGTTGATATGGCCAATGAAACTGGTCAATGTGCTTGGTTGAGTTATTTGACCTTGCAGGCAGCTATGGATGGTCAGAATGGCTCTTGGCAGAATTTGGTTTATGAGGCGCCATTTGGCGTTGGTGGCGCTATTTGGCGTTGGCAGGCGGCTTAATTAAAGCGATCAGGTCGATCTTGACGATAATTGCCAAGAATTTTGAAAAAATATTGCCAGCGTGAGCCCTGCTCACAAAGCTCTTGAGTATCAATCACCGCTTGGCGGATAACTGATTCAGGAAATTTTTGACAGGCTTGAAAAGTGGCTGAACGCTTAAAATCAGGCATACGCAAACGTTCAATCACCTCTAAGGCTAATTGTTGCCAAGGGTGAGCAGTCGGTTTAATGACTGGCCGAGGCCGTTTGACTAATTGGCTGATGTCAGTAAATTGACGAACATCACGAGGCATATTGCTAAAATAAAATAAAAGTTTTAATATAAAAGACTCTTAAAGTATAACTAAGCTATGGATCAAAAGCAAATCGCTAGCGGCCGTGTTCGACGGCTGGTTATTAATCCCGATTCCCGTTTGCGTCGTCTGGCGCAGCCGGTTGATTTAACTATGCTTAAAGATAAAAAATTTCAAGAACTAATAATTGATATGGCTAAAACCATGTTGGTCAAAGATGGTGTTGGTTTAGCTGCCCCACAAATTGGTCGCAATTGGCGGCTAATTGTTATTAATACTGATGAAGGTGTTTGGCCAATAATCAATCCGGTTTTAACTGATATTAGTTCGACAACTCTAGTCGCAGAAGAAGGTTGTTTGTCAGTTCCTAATGTCTTTGGACCAGTGCGACGAGCTAAAGAATTAGTTTGTCATTATATTAATGATTTAGGACAAGAGGTTCATTTGCCAGCTAAAGGAAATTTAGCTCGAGTTATTCAACATGAAGTCGATCATTTAGACGGCGTTTTATTTATTGATCATTTAAATCAATAAGCATGGCTTCTTTGCCGATTAAAATATTATTAGCTGGTTCACCACAATTGGCTGTGCCGGCTTTTCAGGCTATTCTTGATGATGACCGTTTTCAAGTATTGGGATTATTAACTCAACCAGATCAGCCGGCTGGTCGTGGTTTAAAATTGACTCCCCCGCCAGCTAAAATTTGGGCTGAAGAAAATAATTTACCAATTTGGCAACCAGAAAAATTAAAAACATGGCTACCAGTTTTGACTGAGATTAATCCAGAAATCGTAGTAGTTATTGCTTATGGTAAATTAATCCCTGAGTCTTTATTGAATTTACCAAAGCGTGGTTGGATTAATGTTCATGGGTCATTATTGCCTAAATATCGTGGAGCTGGCGTATTATCTGCACCAATTATTAATGGCGATCAGCAAACCGGAGTTTCAATAATGAAATTAGTTAAGGAACTGGACGCTGGACCAGTTATTTTCCAACAAGCCATTCCTCTGTCTATTGATGAAACAATGGGCAGTTTAGCTAGTAAAATTGGTGATACGGCCGCAGCTATTTTACCAAATACCTTGATAGGGTATATTGAGGGAAATCTTTTACCTCAAGCACAAGCTGATAATCAGGTTAGTTATGCTGGTTTAGTTATGACTGCTGATGCTAAAATTGATTGGCAAAAATCAGCCATTGAAATTGAGAGATTGGTTCGAGCGATGCAGCCAGCCCCGGGTGCTTGGACAACTTGGCACGATCAGCGGTTAAAAATTATAATTGCTCAATTATCTGATCAGAGTTGGCTTAGTCCTGGTAAAGTTGGTTTGATTGATGGGCAACTAGCTGTTGGCACTAGCCAAGGTAGCTTAATAATTAAGCGATTGCAATTAGCTGGTCGGCAAGCTGTTAGTGGGGCTGAATTTTTAATCGGTCAACCAGTTGTTTTGGGAGAATATTGGGTATAATAGTGCTAGACAAAGCCAGAAGTTTTTGTTATATTACTAGCGAATTATAGACGCCACCATCGTCTAGCGGCTAGGACGCATGGTTCTCATCCATGTAACCGGGGTTCGATTCCCCGTGGTGGTACCAAATTAAACTGATTATTTATTGTCAGTCGATTTTAAAAAATATATGACGGATTTGCCGATATTCGAACAGAGTGAATTAAATAATTCCAATAATCTTTCGTCTCAGCCTTTCTCTTTATCGTCAAATCATCAGTCGAGCAAAAAGAAGCCTTGGTTGATATTATTAATAATAGCTACGGCCTTAATTATTGGTGGTAGTTTTTTTGTCTATCAAGCTTATTCGCAATCACCAGAGCAGATTATTAAAAAAATGTTTATTAATTTGTCTAATGTCAAAACTTGGCAATACTCTGGTGAAATTAAAACCGAAGGTAATCTGGGAGATTCTTTAACCAATCAAGCAGATTTATCATTAATGATCCCCCTTAATCAGGATGAAAAAACCAGTCAGACAATTGTTAGTTTTAATGGTTTGGTTGATATTAATGAACTTGATCAGCCTAAGTTTTTATTAGCTCTTGATATTAAAACAAATGCTTTAACGCCTGCCGATATTTCTTTTGGCCTGGAATCAAGAATTATTAATCAGGTCGTTTATACTAAGCTTAGTGCAGTTCCTTACTTAGGTTTTTTTGACTTAAGTTCATTAAAAGATCAATGGATCAGAATAGATACTAATGATTTTAAAAAACAAATCACGACTAATCAGCCAATAGCTAAATTAGAGAATAACCAATTATCTTCAGATCAGATAATTAAATTAGCAACAGCTATTAAACAAGCTGACATTTTAAAAATAACAGAGAGACTGCCTAATGAAAAAATTGATGGAGTTGATAATTATCAATATCAATTTATTCTTAATCCAGAAGGAATAAAGTTATTTTTAGTTGAATTTGTTAAAATTGTTGAGGATGAAGAATTAAATTCAATTGAGGTTGATGAAATGTACGAGGAAATTTATGGAAGAAACGAATTATTAGCTGGTAAATTATGGATTGGTAAAAAAGATTTATTACCACGTCGAATTTCTTTTGATCTAATAACCACAACGGCTGATAAAACAAAGGTCTTGTGGAAAAATAGTCAAATTATATCGTTTAGTAATTTTAATCAGTCAGTTGATATTGATATTCCAACACCAACCAAATCGTTACTAGAATTGTTTAGTGGCTTTGCTCCAATGTTTTCTGGTTTGAATCTAACGACTAGTTCGACACCAACATCAATTATTGAACAGTCATTAGATAATGATTCTGATAATGATGGTTTAAGTGATGGCGATGAGCTTAATATTTATGGCACTGATCCTTTTAATCCAGATAGTGATGGCGATGGTTATTCAGATGGCGACGAAGTTAAGGGCGGCTATAATCCTAATGGTCCAGGAAAGTTATTGATTAATGATTTTATAGTTGACAAACCAAAACCGCTTCTGGTACAATAGAGTTATCAATAAAACGCCCGCCAGGGCTGTTTTTAAAATCAAGATTTATGGAGAAAATCACTGCTTATTTTCGTTCGGCTTGGGCTGAGATCAAAAAGGTCAGCTGGCCAACTAAAAAAGAGACTTATAACTACACTTTACTGGTCATTGGCATTAGTTTGGGCACAGCCATTTTTTTGGGTGGCCTAGATGCTTTGTTTGCGGCCGGCTTGAAGTTGCTAATTAAGCAATAACCACTAATTTTTAGTTCATTCCTATGGCTAAACAAACTCTTAATCAAGGACGGCGCTGGTATGTCCTACACACCTATTCTGGCTATGAAGAAAATGTAGCTCAGAATATTAAACAACGCATTGAATCGATGGACATGGAAGACAAGATTTTTAATGTCATGATTCCAACCGAAAAGAAGATCAAGATTGTCAACGGCAAGCGTAAAGTTTATGAAGAAAAGATTTTCCCTGGCTATATTTTAGTCGAGATGATTGTAACCGATGATTCTTGGTATGCTATTCGCAATACTCCTAATGTTACTGGTTTTGTCGGAACTGGCACGGTGCCAACTCCAATTGATGAATCAGAAATCAAGGAATTGCAGAAAAGAATGGGTCTTGATGAACCAAAATTCAAGATTGATGTGTCAGTTGGCTCCCCGGTTCGAATCATCGATGGACCATTTAAAAACTTGGAAGGTAAAGTTACCGAGGTTGATGAAAATCGCGGTAAAGTTAAATTGCTGATTTCCATGTTTGGTCGTGAAACTCCAGTTGAATTAGACTTTTTACAAATCAATAAGATTTAATAACTTAATTACTGCACAGGTTGGTGGCGGGCCGGTAACGGCGCGCTTCTCCGCACACCGCCCCTAAAAAATTGTATGGCTAAAAAAATAATTACTCAAATTAAATTACAGATTAAAGGTGGCCAAGCCAATCCAGCCCCTCCGGTTGGACCAGCTTTGGGTCAACATGGTCTAAATATTGCTGATTTTTGCAGCAAGTTCAATGAGGCTACCCGTGATAAGATGGGCGATGTTATTCCAGTTGTTATTACTGTTTATGCTGATCGCACCTTTGATTTTATTACCAAGACTGCACCAGCTTCTGAACTAATTAAAAAAATTGCTAAAGTTGGTAAAGGTTCAGGTAATCCTTTAAAAGAAAAGGTTGGTAGTTTGACTACGGCTCAGTTAAAGGAAATCGCTGAGACTAAGATGACTGATTTAAATGCTCGTGATACTGAGGCAGCGATGAAGATTATTGCTGGTACTGCTCGGCAGATGGGCATTGAGATTAAAGACTAATTATTTATTAAATAAGATCGTGGGAGCTAGCTAGACTAGCACTCGCACCACAATCGTATGGCTAAAAAGATTCAAAAGAAAACTAAAACCACTAAACAGGGCAAGGCTCAGGCTGAAGTTCGTCAATTGGTGGATAAAACCAAAACTTACGCTTTAGCTGAGGCTTTGGATTTAGTTAAAAAGACTAGCACCACCAAGTTTGACGCTTCAGTAGAGGTCCATTTGCGCTTAGGGATTGATCCTCGTAAGGGTGATCAGCAAATTCGTGGCGCCGTTAGCTTGCCACATGGTACTGGTAAAACTGTCAAAGTGGCGGCTTTTGTTAGTCCGGCTAATGAAGCAGCCGCTAAAGAAGCTGGAGCTGATTTAGTTGGTGGCGATGATTTGATTGAAGAAATTCGTAAGACTGAAAAGACTGATTTTCAGGTAGCTGTAGCTGAGCCAGCTTTGATGAGAAATTTGGCAGTTATTGCTAAGATTTTGGGTACTCGTGGTTTGATGCCATCCCCTAAGAATGAAACTGTTACCACTGATCCAGCCAAGGCCGTTACTGAATTAAAGAAAGGTAAAGTTAGCTTTAAAAATGATGATACGGCTAATTTACATGTCGCTATTGGTAAAGTTTCTTTTAGCGCCGAACAATTGGCCGATAATTTTCAAACACTATTAGAAACAATTAAAAAGAGCAAGCCAGC
>JAEWTE010000028.1 GCA_023459655.1 Candidatus Parcubacteria bacterium
GTCCGCGTTGTGAAACAACTTTATCACAATCAGAAGTCGCCGAGGGCTATCGAGAGATTAAAGATTTATCTTGTATTGCTAAATTTTCCGTTGCTGATCAAGAAAATACTTATTTTTTAGCTTGGACGACAACACCTTGGACATTGATTGGTAATGTGGCTTTGGCGGTTGGGACTGACATTGAATATGTTAAAATTAAGGTAGAACAACAGCTATATATTGTAGCTAAAGAACGCTTGGCTGATATTTTTAAAGATCAAATCCTAGAGATAGTTAAAGAATATAAAGGTTCTGAATTAGTCGGCCTCAAATATGAACCATTATTTGATACCTATTATAACCAACTTGATTTAGTAAATAAAAAAAATGGTTGGCAGGTTTATGCGGCTGATTTTGTTAATACTGAAGATGGTACTGGTATTGTTCATATTGCCCCAGCCTTTGGTGAAGATGATTTGCGATTAGGTCAGAAAAATCATTTGCCATTTATTCAGCATGTTGGTATGGATGGTACAATTAAGGATGAGGTTAGTCAATTAGCTGGATTAAATGTAAAACCAAAAGATAATCATAGCTCAACGGATGTTGAGATTATTAAATATTTAGCTGGTCATGGCTTATTGTTTGCTAAAGAAAAGTATGAACATAGTTATCCGCATTGTTGGCGCTGTGATACTCCATTAATTAATTATGCGACCTCTTCCTGGTTTGTCGATATCACCAAATTAAAACCAGCCATGCTAGAGGAGGCTAAGAAGATAAATTGGTCGCCTGATTATATTAAAGATGGTCGTTTTGGTAATTGGTTGGAAGGGGCTCGGGATTGGTCAATTAGTCGTCAGCGTTATTGGGCCTCAGTTATGCCGCTTTGGCAATGTTCTTGTGGTTGGCAGCGAGTTTTTGGTTCGGCTAGTGAATTAACTCAAGCTAGTGGACAGGAGGTTGTTGATTTACACAAACATATTGTTGATCAGATTACAATCAAATGTCCGGATTGTGGTGGTATTGCCCATAGAGTGCCTGATGTTTTGGATACTTGGTTTGATAGTGGTTCAATGCCTTATGCTCAAGCCCATTACCCTTTTGATAACCCAGAAGAATTTATTGATAATTTTCCAGCTCAATTTATTGCCGAAGGGATTGATCAGACTCGCTGTTGGTTTTATTATTTACATGTTATCGGTAATGGTTTAGGTTTCGGTGCAGCTTATCGGAATGTTATTGTTAATGGCATTGTTTTAGCCGAAGATGGTAAAAAAATGTCTAAACGTTTACAAAACTATCCTGATCCGGGATTATTAATGAATAAATTTGGGGCCGATGCTTTGCGCTATTATCTTTTGGCTTCACCAGTTACTCAGGCTGAGAATTTGAATTTTAGTGAAAAGGGAGTAGAAGAAATAGTTAGAAAAATTATTTTGCCAACCTGGAATGTTTATAAGTTCTATGATTTATATGTAGGCAATGAAAGGCGAATATTGTCAAATAAGGATTGGTCATCAGATAATATTTTAGATCGCTGGATTGTTGCTCGTCTCCACCAGTTATTAAATGAAATCAGTCAACAGATGCAGAGTTATAATTTACCTAAGGCTACTCGACCAATTGCTGATTTTATTGATGATTTATCTACTTGGTACTTACGTCGTTCGCGGGATCGATTTAAAGATAATGATGATAAGGATAAGCAGGCGGCCTTATTGACTACTGGCTATGTTTTGCAAAATCTGGCCATTGCTTTAGCACCATTTGTTCCATTCTTGGCTGAAGCTATTTGGCAAAAAGCAATTGGCTATAATTATCAGCAAGCAGATAAATCAGTTCATTTATTGGCTTGGCCAGAACAATTAGCGGTTGATGAATCAATCTTGACTGAAATGATTAGTGTTCGTCAAATAGCTGAATTGGCTTTAGCTCAACGCGATTTAGCTGGTTTTAAGGTTCGTCAAGTCTTGGCTTCTTTAACTGTCCAAGCTTCACAAAAACAATTAGATTCTATTAGATCGGATAGCTGGTTAATTTTAGCTGATGAATTGAATGTAAAACAGATAATTCCGCAAGCAGTTGAAACTGGCGATTGGCAAATTAGTTTAGATACCAATTTGACACCAGAATTAATTCGTGAAGGATTAGCTCGGGAATTGGTTCGCAACATTAATCTATTGCGTAAACAAGCTGGTTTGAGTTTGGAAGATAGAACTATTATTTATTGGCAAAGTCATAGTCAAACCGGATCTTTAGCTATTGCAGAGTGGTCGAAAACATTGCAACAAGAAACTCTTAGTTCAGAAGTGATTAACGATTGGCCGGAACAAATTTTATTAGTTAAAGATTTATCTTTAGATGATGGGTTAATAAAAATAGGAATTAATAAGGTTTAATTTATTTAATAATAATTTTATGGTTTGGATTGTTTATTTGTTAGCAATTATTGCGGCAATCATCATTATTTGGTTGATTGCTGTCTATAATGGTTTGATTGCTAGTAAGAATCATGTGGCTGAGGCTTGGAGTGATATTGATGTTCAATTAAAGCGTCGTTATGATTTAGTGCCCAATTTAGTAGAAACTGTTAAAGGGTATGCTACCCACGAGCAGGAAACTTTAGAAAAAGTTATTGAAGCTCGTAATCAGGCTGTTTCAGCTCATGAAAGTGGTGATGTGGCTGCTCAAAATTCAGCGGAAAATAACTTATCAGGTTTATTAAAAAACCTGTTTGCTCTTAGTGAGAATTATCCTGATCTTAAAGCTAGTCAGAATTTTTTAGAATTACAACGTGAATTAACGGACACCGAAGATAAGATTCAGGCAGCACGACGTTTTTATAATAGCAATGTTCGTGATTTTAACATTAAATTACAAGTTTTTCCTACCAATATATTGGCCAAAAAAATGGGTTTTATAGCCGCTGATTTTTTTGAGATAATTGATTTAACCGAAAAGGAATCAGTTAAAGTTAAGTTTTAGTCATTATGAATCTATATCGGCAAATCAGTAGTAATCGTCGCAAAACCTGGTTATTAATCAGTCTAACTGCCAGTTTACTGGTGGCTGTCGGTTTTATTTTTAGTCAAGTTTATAATAATCCAATTTGGCTTTATGCTGCTTTTGTTTATACAATAATTTCTAGTTTCGTCAGTTATTGGTGGAGTGATAAGATAGTTTTAGCCATGAGTAAAGCGAAATTAGTTAAACGAGAAGATTCGCCCCAGCTTTACCGTTTAGTTGAAAATTTATGTATTGCTGGTGGCTTGCCTACGCCTAAAATCTATATTATTGATGATTCTGCTCCTAATGCTTTTGCAACTGGTCGTAACGCTGAACGGGCAGCAGTGGCTTTTACTAGTGGATTATTAACCAAACTAGACAAAGCTGAGCTGGAAGGGGTTATTGCTCATGAATTATCTCATATTGGTAATCGGGATATTTTATTAGCAACACTAGTTTCAGTTTTAGTTGGTACTATTGTTTTATTGGCGGACTGGTTTGCTCGTTGGTCATTTTGGGGTGGTGGTCGTCGACGAAGTAATAATCAAGAGGCTGGTCAATTACAACTTATTTTAACAATTATTGCTATTATTTTAGCTATTTTAGCTCCACTATTTGCTCGGATGATTCAAATGGCTATTTCGCGACGTCGTGAATTTTTAGCCGATGCCGATGCGGCATTATTAACTCGCTATCCAGATGGTTTGATTAATGCTTTGCGTAAAATAAGTGGTGACTCTGAACCATTAGAGGTGGCTAATCGAGCTACTGCTCATCTTTATTTTGCTTCTCCATTTCAAAATAAACAAAAAGTGCCAGCTTTTGCTAAAATGTTTATGAGTCATCCACCGGTTGAAGAACGAATTGCGGCTTTGCAACAAATTAATCTTTAAGTATGAATAAAATTAATTGGCCAGTTATTAAAGATGATTTGAGTAATAGTGCTTCTGGTGGTTTGCAACAAGCTTGGAGTTTTGAAGATCGACATAGGCGTTGGCGCAAAATTTATTTAATTTCTGGAGTTTCTCTAGCAATTATCGTTATTGGTGGATTATTGTTGGTTAGTTGGCCAGCGATTAGTTCTGGCTCTAGTAATTGGTTAATTAAGGCTAAAAATCATGTTAAGAAATGGCCGCAAGATTTTCAGCAATGGCAGAATAAGAGTGAACGAGCGATAATTGAAGGTGATATTTTAAAGTAAAAATTATGACTACAGTTGAAATTTATCAATTAGCGATTGATTTGGGTGTAAAAGCTGATTTACGAGGTTATCGGACGGTGCTTGAGCATTTGCGACAAGCTAAACGGCAATATCGGCAATTATCTAAGGTAGATAAAATTAATTATGATTTAGAAAAATTGGTTAATCCTTATGCTGATAGTCGAGTTTTAGTTGACAATCAGGTTGGTTCAATTAAAAAAGTTTTAGTTGGTATTGATATGGAGGGGCCGGAATTATTGGCTGCTAAACAGCTTAATGATATTGATTTAGTTATTGCTCATCATCCTGAGGGTCTTGGTTTAGCTGGTTTATCTGAAGTTATGGATCTACAAGCTGATGTTTTAGCTGATTATGGTATCCCGATTAATATTGCTGAATCTTTAATTAAATTAAGAATTGATGAAGTGCACCGTGGTGTTTCACCGGCTAATCATGATCGGGCAGTTGATATGGCTAAATTATTATCTTTAGATTTTATTTGTATTCATACTCCAGCCGATAATTTGGGGGCACGCTATCTAGTTGATTTGATTGCTAAGCAACAAAAAAAACTCAACCGAGTTAGTGATTTATTGAAATTATTACTGAATATTCCGGAATATGCTCAAGCTGTTAAACATAAAACTGGACCAACCTTATTTGCTGGACGACCAGATAATCATTGTGGAAAAATTGCTGTTACTGAATTTACTGGTGGAACTAGTGGCTCAAAAGATATTTATGAAAAAATGGCTAATTTTGGTATTGGCACAGTTATTGGTATGCATATGAGCGAGGAACATCGTCGGGAAGCTGAAAAAAATCACATAAATGTTGTTATTGCTGGTCATATGGCTAGTGATTCATTGGGGATGAATTTATTTTTAGATGAATTGGTTAAGCAGGGTATTACCGTGGTGCCGACTTCTGGTTTGATTAGATTTAGTCGAATTTAATTTTTATGATTGCTTTTTTGCGCGGACAAATTATTGCTAAACGATTGGGGTCGGTTATTATTGAAAATAATAATATTGGTTATCAGGTTTTAGTTGGAGAAAGACTTCTAAATTCTTTAACAATTAGTCAAACTGCTGATTTTTTTACATTTCATAATGTTAAAGAAGATTCGGAAGAATTATACGGCTTTGCTGATTTAGAAGAATTAGCTTTATTTGAGTTATTGGTTTCTGTTTCTGGTGTTGGTCCTAAATCAGCGCTAAATGTTTTATCTTTAGCTGATATTAAACAAATTCAACAAGCAATAGTTCTTGGTGATGAAGATATGCTGACTCAAGTTTCTGGTATTGGTCGAAAAACTGCTCAGCGTTTGATTTTAGAGCTTAAGAATAAAATGAATATTATTACAGTTGATAATTCATCGCCGACGGTTTTATCTGGTCAAGATGATTTAGAAGCTTTATTGGCTCTTGGTTATGGATCACAAGATGCTCGACGGGCTTTAGCTAAGGTTGATCCATTAATTACTGATCCGGCTCAACGCTTAAAATCAGCTTTACAACAATTACGTTAATATGTGGCAAGAGATTGACCAGGTAATTGCTGATGATTTTGTCCATAAATTTGGTCAATCTGAATTTTTGCAAAGTTCAATTTGGTTGTCGGCTCAACAACAATTTTATTCAGTCAATCGACTCGGTTATTATGATAAATCTCAATTATTGGCAGTTGCTACCTTAATTCGACGACCATTGCTGGGGAGATATTGTTATTATTATTCACCTCGTGGTCCGATTGTTAGTGATTATGTGCGTAATAATCAAAAATATTGGTCAGTTATTATTAATGAGCTCAATCAGTGGTTAAGCTCAAAAAAAGTTTTATTTTGGCGATTAGAACCAGGTAGTGATTTTAATAATTTTGATTTTTTATCAATTGGTTTAAAATCAAGTCGTGATATTCAGCCAAGTCAGAGTCGTATTTTGAATATAACTTGCTCCGAGGAAGAGATTCTAGCTCAAATGCACCACAAGACTCGCTATAATATTCGTCTAGCTAGTAAGCGAGGGGTTGTTATTGAATCTGGTTTAGCTGGGTTTAATGATTTTTGGCAATTAATGCTTTGTACTGGGCAGCGAGATGGTTTTCATCTCCATAGTCAGCAATATTATCGAGCCATTGCTCAATTACCCAATGTTAAATTATTGGTGGCTAAATATGATAATGAGCTAGTAGCAGCTGGTTTATTTGTCTATTGGGGAAAAACAGCTGTTTATTTACATGGTGCGTCTAGCAATAAACGACGAGAATTAATGGCACCATATTTAATTCAGTGGCAAGCGATTAAATTGGCTCGTCAGCAGGGCTGTCAGCGCTATGATTTATTTGGTATCGATCAAGTTAAATGGCCTGGAGTTACTCGTTTTAAACAAGGGTTTGGTGGTGAGATTATTAATTTTCCAGGAACTTTTGATTGGCCAGTTTCTAATTTAGCTTATTATTTATATCGATTTTTACGTCTTTTGCGACGTTTATTGCGTTAATTTTATTTTTATGAATAAGTTTTTTGTTCGCTGTAAACGATTAATTTATAATAGTTTTTTAAAACGATTAATTCCTGGTTATCATTTTGCTATAAATTGGCTGGCCGATTTTTATTATCGTCAGCCTAGTCAACAATTAATTGTTATTGGGATTACTGGTACTACCGGCAAGACTACTAGTGTTTTATTGACGGCTGAATTATTGCGCTCAGCTGGTTATAAGGTTGGCTATACTTCAACAGCTATGTTTAGTGATGGTCAGCGTAATTGGCTCAATGATCAAAAAATGACCATGGTTGGTCGATTTTTTACTCAAAAATTATTGCGTCAAATGGTTGATAATGGTTGTCATTATGCCATTATTGAAACAACTTCTCAGGGAATTTTGCAATATCGTCATCGTTTTATTAATTATGATACGGTTATTTTTACTGGTTTATATCCAGAACATATTGAAGCTCATGGTAGTTTTGATAATTATCGTCGGGTCAAGGGTCGTTTATTTGCTCATTTACGTCGCTGTTCTTATAAATATTGTGATCATAATCGACGGGTACAAAAAATTGATAATAATTTTAAACGAGTTAGTTTAGATAAAATTGCTAAAATTGTAGTGGCCAATTTGGATGATGATTATGCTCCTTATTTTTTAAGTTTTGGGGCTGATCAGGCTTTTGGTTATACTCAAAATCTGAAGGACAAGCAAGAGCTGGCTTGGCCTGATTTTTTAAAGATATTAAATTATGATCAAATTGAATCAGATATTCGCGGGACTAGCTTTGTTTGTCAAGGTCAGTCACTACATTTGCCAATTCTAGGATCATTTAATGCTGCTAACGCAATGAATGCTATTGCTGTAGCTATTAGTCAAGATATTGATTGGCCAGTTATAAGATCAAGTCTGGGGGCTATTATTGGCTTAGCTGGGCGACTAGAGATAATTGATCAAGGTCAGCCATTTAGTGTTATTGTGGATTATGCCTATGAGCCAGTGGCCTTAGCTAAAATTTACGAAACCATTGAACTGGTGCCACATAGGAAAATTATTCATGTTTTGGGTTCAGCTGGTGGTGGTCGTGATATAGCTCGTCGTCCTAAATTAGGACAAATTGCTGGTAAATTAGCTGATTTTGTTATCGTAACGAACGAAGATCCTTATGATGATGATCCACGGCTAATAATTGATCAAGTTGCAGTCGGAGCTGAACATGCCGGTAAGAAATATGATAAAAATCTTTTTACAATTTTAGATCGTCGTGAAGCTATTGCTCGAGCTTTGTCTTTAGCTCAAAAAGGTGATATTGTTTTAATTACTGGTAAAGGCAGTGAGCAGGCCATTTGTTTAGCGGCTGGTCGACAGATGCCTTGGGATGATCGGCAAGTGGTTCGAGAAGAATTGGCCAAGTTAGGCCTTGACGTCTGTTAATTATTTTGTTATATTTTATTCATTAGATTGGCTAACATCATCAAATTAAATTTGTCAATCTCATTTCTAAGCTTAGATCAGAGAAAATCATTAAATGACCAGCCTGTCGGCCGAAGCACAGTCTCTGGTTATTTTATTGCCTATCTTTGATTATCGCCATAAGATATCACCCCTATCCGCGGCTCAAATTAAACAATTATATAGTTTTAGCTAGCTCATCAGCCATTAGGCCTTGAGAATTTTTTGTTGTCAAAAATATGTCGAACACGCTAAAAAATCATAATCAGATCAATCAACGTCGTTTTTTTATTGATAAAAGCGCGTTAATGCCCTTACCTGATTTGATTGAAGTTCAAAAAAAATCTTATGCTTGGTTTTTAAAAGACGGATTAACCGATCTATTTGATGAAATTTCACCAATCAGTGATTTCATGGGTCGTGATCTGGAGCTTTATTTAGCTGATTATTATTTTGATGAACCTAAGTTTGATGAGTCAGACAGCAAGGCTAAAAATATAACCTATGAAGCGTCTTTGCGAGTTAAATCTCGGCTAGTTAATAAAAAAACTGGTCAATCGACAACTCAAGAGGTCTTTTTGGGTGATTTTCCATTGATGACTCAAAATGGTACTTTTATCATTAATGGAATTGAACGAGCAGTTGTTTCTCAGTTAATTCGTAGTGCCGGTGTTATTTTTACGGCTGAAAATATTCGAGGTCGTAAATATTATGGTGCTAAAATTATTCCTAATCGTGGTGCTTGGATTGAAATGGAAACTGACGTTAATAATGTTTTATGGGCTAGAATTGATCGAAAACGTAAGGTGGCAGTAACTTCATTATTACGAGCGTTTGGCTATAGTGAAGATGATCAAATTAAGAAATTATTTACCGATACTGATATTGCTGATGTTAGCTATATTGACGCAACTATTGACAAAGATCTAGCCAAGAATGAGGCCGAGGGTTTAAAGGAGGTTTATAAACGAATTCGCCCAGGTGATTTAGCTACTCCTGAAAATGCTAAACAATTAATTCATTCAATGTTTTTTCGATTTGATCGATATGATTTTGATCGAGTTGGTCGATATAAATTAAATCAACGTTTCGGTTTTGATATTCCTAATAATAAAGAAACTCGTATTTTGCGTCCCGAAGATTTGGTGGCAATTATTAAGGAAGTGATTAGATTAAACATTACTCAAGAGCCAGAGGATGATATTGATCATTTAGGTAATCGTCGGGTTCGAGCAATTGGTGAATTAATTCAGAATAAATCTCGGGTTGGTTTATCTAGAATGGAAAGAATTGTTCGTGATCGGATGAGTATTTTAGATATTGGTGAAATAACCCCTAATAAGCTTATTAATGCTCGTCCGGTTATTAGCGTGGTTAAAGAATTTTTCATGTCTTCGCAGTTGTCGCAATTTATGGATCAGACTAATCCGTTAGCTGAATTGGAGCACAAACGACGTTTATCAGCGCTTGGCCCAGGTGGTTTAGCGCGAGAAAGAGCTGGTTTTGAGGTTCGCGATGTTCACGCTACTCATTATAGTCGTATTTGTCCAATTGCCACGCCAGAAGGACCTAATATTGGTTTAGTTGGCCACTTGGCTAGTTATGCCAGAATTAATGATTTTGGTTTTATTGAAGCACCATATTGTCGGGTATTGCATGATATTGAAAATGATCCAGCTATTACTGTTGGTCATACTTTACGTCAAGATATTGAGTGGACTGATCAAAAAACTAAAAAAACTTCGATTTTAGCTAAGGCCAATCAAGTTATTGATGAAAAATTAGCTAAGTTTTTAGAAAATAAATTAGGTGGTGCAATCACTTTACCGATAGTTCCAATTATAACCAATGAAATTGTTTATTTAGACGCAGCTAGTGAGGAAAAATTTGCTACTACTGCTTTTACTGCACCAGTTGATCAAGCTAATCATTTTAAAGTTGATCGAGTTGAAGGACGTCGCTATGGACAGCCAGCGATTATTGATGTTAATGAGATTGATTTTATTGGTGTAGCTGCTAATCAAATTGTATCAATTGGTACATCGTTAATTCCTTTCTTAGAGCATGATGACGGTATTCGTGCTTTAATGGGCACAAACATGCAACGACAAGCTGTGCCATTGGTAATGGCTCAAGCCCCAATTGTTGGTACGGGGATGGAGGCTAGAGCGGCTAAGGATTCTGGTCATGCTATTGTTGCCCCAGAAGATGGCTTAATAACTTCGGCCGATTCTTTAAAAATTGAATTAACTGGTAAAACCGGCCAAGTTCATGTTTTTAAGTTGAGCAAATATCTTCGGTCTAATGCTTCTACTTGTATTAATCAGAAATTAATTGTTCAACCAGGTCAGACAGTTAAAAAAGGTGATCTTTTGACTGATGCTTCAGCGGTTGACCATGGTGAATTAGCTCTAGGTAATAATGTTTTGGTAGCTTTTATGACCTGGGAAGGTTTTAATTATGAAGATGCCATTATTATCTCTGAAAGGTTAGTGAAAGATGATGTTTATAGTTCAATTCATATTGAAAACTACACCCTCGATGTTCGTGATACTAAATTAGGGCCAGAAGTAGTTACTAACGATATTCCCAATATTAGCGAAGAGAAATTGAAAGATTTAGACGAGCGCGGAATTGTTCGGATTGGTGCTGAGGTATCTAGTGGTGATATTTTAGTTGGTAAGATTACTCCAAAAGGTGAAACTGAACTTAGTGCTGAAGAAAAATTGATTAGAGCTATTTTTGGTGAAAAAGCTAAAGATGTTCGTGACTCATCATTATATTTAGAGCATGGTGAACATGGTAAGGTTATTGATGTTAAAACATTTTCCCGTAGTCAAGGTGATAAATTGCAGACTGGTGTTATTGAATCAATTCAAGTAACTGTAGCTAATCTCCGTAAAATTAAGGCTGGTGATAAATTAGCTGGTCGCCATGGTAATAAAGGTGTTATTTCTCGGATAGTTGCGACTGAAGATATGCCTTATATGGCCGATGGAACGCCAGTTGATATTATTTTATCGCCGTTAGGGGTTGTTTCTCGTATGAACTTGGGACAATTGCTAGAAACTCATCTTGGTTTAGCGGCTCACACTCTTGGTTATAAGGTGGCCACACCATCATTGAATGGTATTAATGAAGAAATTATTAAGCAAGAATTAAAGAAAGCTAAATTGCCAGAAGATGGTAAGATTCAACTTTATGATGGAAAAACTGGTCGGCCATTTGATCACAAAGCAACAGTCGGCTATAAATATATGCTTAAACTTAACCATATGGTTGAGGATAAGATTCATCAACGATCTATTGGTCCGTATTCTTTAATCACTCAACAACCATTGGGTGGTAAAGCTCAGTTTGGTGGTCAAAGATTTGGTGAAATGGAAGTCTGGGCTCTTGAGGGTTATGGCGCTGCCCACACTTTACAAGAGATTTTAACCATCAAATCCGATGATGTTTCTGGTCGTAGTAAAGCTTATGAATCGATTATTAAAGGTGAATCAATTAAGAAGTTAAATGTCCCTGAATCTTTTAATGTTTTAACTCGAGAGTTAAAGGGCTTAGCTCTGGATATTCAATTATTAGACAAACAAGGAAATATCGTTGAGTTAACTGACCAAGCTGATGAATTTGATAATCGTTATGAACGAAATAATAATCTGGAAGCTAATGCTCAGGTTAATGAAGTGGTTAACGAAGAAGTTTCACGACGAACCGGACAAACATTGACCGAAGATACTACCACGCCCAGTTTAGAAATTATTTAGTTTTTTGATTAATTGAGCTATATGTTAAATCCCATCAAAACTGCTGACTTTGAGGCCGTTAAATTAAAACTAGCCTCACCAGAAGAGATTATTGATTGGTCTCATGGCGAAGTCACTCGTCCAGAAACCATTAATTATCGAACTCAAAAACCAGAAAAAGACGGATTATTCTGTGAAAAGATTTTTGGTCCGTCTAAAGACTGGGAATGTTATTGTGGTAAATATAAAAAAGTCCGTTATAAGGGGATTGTTTGTGACAAGTGCGGTGTTGAGGTTACTCGTAGTAGTGTTCGGCGTGAACGAATGGGTCATATTAGCTTACAAACCCCAGTTTGTCATATTTGGTTTTTACGTGGCTTGTCTTCTAAAATCGGTTTAGCTCTTAATTTATCGGTTCAGGCGATTGAAAAGGTTATCTATTTTGCCAGCTTTATTATTACTGATGTTAATCAAGAATTATTAGAAGCTACTAGCGAGCAAATTCGTCAAGAATATAAGAGTAAGAAAAAATTATTTGAAAATGATTTTGCTAAAGGACTAGCTGAGCTAGAAAAGCAAAAACAAATTGCTAAAGATGATGGTAAAACCACATTAGAGATTAAGTTACTAATTGATCAAGGTTTAAAAGAATTAACTAATGATCGTGATGCTAAAATTAGTGAATTGGAAGAGGCCTATACTCAAACCCAAAAAGAATTAAAAGAATTACGGCCAATGACTATTTTGCCAGAAAATATTTATCAAAATCTTAGTTTAAAATACGGGCACATATTTACAGCCAGCATCGGAGCTGAAGGTATTCGGGAATTATTAGTTAATATTGATTTAGAGCAAATTATTAAAGAATTGGAAATTGAATTAACTGGAGCTATTGATTCTAAAAAAGAAAAAATCGTTAAACGATTACGATTTTTTAAGAATTTATTGGCTAATAATTTAAGACCAGAATGGATGATTTTAAAGGTTGTGCCGATCATTCCACCTGATTTACGGCCAATGGTCGCCTTAGATGGTGGTCGTTTTGCTACTTCTGATTTAAATGATCTTTATCGACGAATTATCAATCGTAATAATCGCTTAAAGCAATTAATGGAATTAAAAGCACCGGAAGTTATTTGTCGCAATGAAAAAAGAATGTTACAGGAGGCAGTTGATGCCTTAATTGATAATTCGATTCGCCATGGTAAAACCGTGACGGCCTCAACTGGTCAAAAAAGAACACTTAAGTCATTATCTGACTCTTTAAAGGGTAAACAAGGTCGTTTTCGTCAAAACTTATTAGGTAAACGAACCGATTATTCTGGTCGTAGTGTAATTACAGTTAATCCTAATTTGCGTTTATGGCAATGTGGTTTACCAAAAAGAATGGCCCTAGAATTATTTAAGCCATTTATTATTAGCGAATTAATTAAACGAGAAATTGTTCATAATGTTCGAAGTGCTTCCCGTTATATTGAGGCTGGTCATGATGAAGTTTGGGAAATATTGGAAAATATTATTAGCGATGCCTACGTTTTATTAAATCGTGCTCCAACTTTGCATCGTTTAGGTATTCAGGCTTTTCGGCCAATCTTAACTGAAGGATTATCTATCCAAATTCATCCGCTAGTTTGTCCAGCTTTTAATGCTGATTTTGATGGTGATCAAATGGCTGTTCATGTTCCTTTGACTGAAGAAGCTCGAGCTGAAGCTCGTGATATTATGTTGGCTTCTCATAATTTATTAAAACCAGCGACCGGCGATCCAATTGTTAATCCAGGACAAGATATTGTTTGGGGGGTTTATTATTTAACTAGTTTAGAAAAAGATAGTGTCACTGATTTTCAAAAAACCAAGGCATTCAGTTCTTGGCAGGAAGCCAAGTTGGCTTATGATTGTGGCAAAATAAAATTGCGCGAGCCAATTCGTGTTCAAATTGATTATTTAAATGATCAATTAACCGAAACAACCATTGGTCGAGTAGTTTTTAATAATATTTTGCCAGAGAAATTACGATTTGTTAATGAAATTGTTTTAGGAACTAAAGTTAAAGCTTTAGTTAAAGATTGTTTGCGGCACTATGGAGAGACCGTGACGGTTGATTTTTTAGATGAATTAAAACGTGAAAGTTTTAAATTTATCACTTTAAGCGGCTTGTCTTGGGGAATGGGTGATTTACCAACCTTTACTAGTCGTGATCAATTAATTTTAGGTGCTGAGGCTGAGGTTGAAGAAGTTCAACAACAATATGAAGAAGGTTTATTAACTGATAGTGAACGATACGGCAAAATTATTCAATTATGGACGGCAGCTAAAGACAAAATCACCACTATTTGCATGGAGGACTTGGATAAAGATGGTTCAGTTTACTCTATGATTAAATCAGGTGCGCGTGGTTCTTGGGCTCAATTGACCCAAATTTTGGGTATGAAGGGCTTGGTTACTTCACCAAGTGGTGAGATTATTGAATTGCCGATTAAAGGTAATTTTAAGCAAGGTTTTGATGTTTTAGAATATTTTATTGCTACTCATGGTGTTCGTAAGGGTCTTTCTGATACGGCTTTGCGTACAGCTAATGCTGGTTATTTAACTCGTCGGTTGGTTGATGTATCTCAAGATTTGATAATTCTGGAAGATGATTGTGGTAGTAAAGAAGGAATGACTATTACTAAAGAGGATAGTGAATTAATTGGTCGAACTTTATTAAAGCGAATTACTGGTCGTTATTTGAGTGCTGATTTAAAAAATTCAGCTGGTCAAGTTTTAGTTAAAAAAGGACAATTAATTGATGAAGAAAAAGCGGTAGAATTAGCTGATGAAGATATTTTACAGGCTGAGTTTTATTCAGTACTTACTTGTCAGAGCAAGCGCGGATTATGTAAAAAATGTTATGGCTATGATTTGGCCTATAATAAGCTAGTTGAAATTGGTACTGCTGTTGGTGTTATGGCTGCTCAATCAATTGGTGAACCGGGCACTCAGCTCACCATGAGAACTTTTCATACTGGTGGTGTGGCCAGTCAAGAAGATATTACTCAAGGTCTCCCTAGAGTTGAAGAAATTTTTGAAGCTCGTTCACCAAAGAGAAAGGCTTATATTGCTGAGGTTGGTGGTTTAGTTACTGTTGAAAACGCTCAAAAGACAATTGATCCAAAAACTGGTCAAGTGATTGGTGGTGGCAGTAATAAGGTTATAACCATTGCTTACCAAGGTGAAGATGTTGATAAATATTACTTTTTTGGTGATAGTAAGTCTGGTAAGAATAAGTTTGAAGATAAAGATAATGAGGTTAAATTAGCAGTTAAAGATGGTGACATGGTGGCTAGTGAAGCTAAATTATTTAGTCTTGGTCGTAAGATTACCAAAGCTAATCAGCCAGGCCGAGTTTCCATTGGTAAGAATTTTGTTAGTATTACAGTGGATGTATCTAAAACTAAAGAGTATGTTGTGCCGAAAAACTTTTCAATTATTGTTAAGAGTGGACAAATAGTTGAATTAGGCGACCAATTGACCGAGGGGAGTTTAGACCTTCGACAGTTATTTGAACTTAAAGGTCAAACGGCTGCTCAAAAATATATTATTCAAGAAATTCAACGAGTTTATTCATCACAAGGTCAAGCTTTAAATGATAAACACATTGAAACCATTGCCAGGCAAATGTTTAGTCGTGTTTATATATCAGATTCTGGGGACAGCGATTTAACGGCTGGCGAAGTGGTTGAACGATCAATTTTTAACCGAATTAATGATGAATTGAAATTGGCCAAGAAACAACCAGTTAAAGGTCAGGTATTATTGCTGGGCATGACTAAGACCGCTTTAACTACTGAAAGTTTCCTATCATCAGCTTCTTTTCAAGAAACATCTCGAGTTTTAATTGAGGCAGCGATTAGCGGTAAGATTGATAAGCTAGAAGGTTTAAAAGAAAATGTAATCATTGGTCGGCCGATACCGGCAGGAACGGGATTGAAGAAATAAGATTTTTAAAACGCCGCACCATCAAGGTGCGGCGTTTTATTTATTAGAGATAAACTAATATTATTGGCAAACAAAAAATTTTTGGCTTAATCTACAATTACCCCAATTATTTAATGATAACCATGTTTTATCACCTTTATTAGGAAAACTAACGTTACCAAAAGGGTCATTAACGTCGACTATTTTTTTGTTTTTATCTCTCCAGCCGGTTAAAACAATAAAATGACCACCAGATGTGAATTTACAGTTTGGATGATCAGTAGCACCAACTGAAATAACAACGACGCAGCCTTGGTCTAAATAGCTACCTATTTGAACAGATTCGCCACTAATTTCTCCGGATCTTAATCCATAAGATCTAACTAGAGGAATTAAGCCATTTTGAGTGGAGCCATTACATGACGATCCATTATATGTTTCCCGAGCACCATGATTTATAGCTTCTTGAGTAAACTCTCTGAGATTTTTAGTTATTTTGAACTTATTAATGGCCATGAAGGTTGATAAAACGCCACAACCAGAAGTACATAAATTGCTATTACATTGGCCATTTTTGGTTGGATATAATATGCTCTTAGCATAAGGAGTGCACTGATAATGTGTTGGAACACCATGGTTTGATGGACCAAAATCTGGGGCATCTTCTTGTAGGTCAGTTGGGATATCGTAGTTAATATCAATATCTCCTTTAAGGATATAAAACATTTTAATCGACGGTAAACTCACCAGGTTACTATTAATGGTAAATAATAATACGTAAGAACTTAAAGCTAAAATTAGTCCACTTAGTGCGGCATTGATCCAACTTTTGGCTTCACTAACTCGGCTAGCATTGCCACCAGCTAGTAGCCAATAAAATCCACCAATCATTATGGCGATTATAGCTAGTAAAGCAATTATGCCAATTGAATAATTGTAAAGCCAATTAATATATTCACCGATCCATGGAACATAAAAAAAGGTTTTTTCTCCATCAGTGCTGCTTTGTATTTTATTTTGGTCACTAAATAGAAGTCCGGGTAGGTTAATTTTTAATTCTGGTATAATTAGACTTGGTCCAGTTGTTTCGACACTTTCATTACTAGGAGATTCTGAAGGACTAGTCCATCCACAGCATTGATTAGCTTGACAAACCGCCTGATTAGTTATGCCTGAACAAATTTCTTCTGGATTGCCACCCATTCCTTGACAATGATCAGTTGCTTGACAATTTGAAAAAAATGCCGATGATTTCAAGGGAATTAATAGACAATAGGTAATAATTATAGTGCTAATCAAACCAGTTAACTTCATAGTTTATATTTTTTAATATTGTCATCAGCAATTTCTTGTAAATGCTTGATTGCTATTTTATTTGCTAATATATTGGTAAATCTGCCTTGATTTTTAATATAGTCAATTACTGGTGGTATTGGTCGGGAGAGTTGGTTTTTTTGGATTTGTCCGTTAATAAATTCTAATAATGGATAAAGACCGCTATCGCTAGCTAATTTTGCAGCAGTCATTTGGTGGTGTGGTTTTATTTTCCAACCAGGTAGACAGGGGACTAATATTTGAATATAGCGTGGGCCTTTAATCTGGCTAGCTTTTCTTATTTTTTCTTTAATATCTTGTGGAAAAGCAATATTAGTTTGAGCAATATAAGGTATTTGATGAGCCAAAGCAATTTGGATCATATCTCGCTTGCTAGTTTTTTTTAATTGATTATATTTAACATTAGTTGGCGTTTTAGCCTGTTTGGGAGTAGCTAAACTTGATTGCATACCAGTATTAGCATAGCCTTCATTGTCATAGCAGACATATAGTAAATCATCACCTCGAGCCCAGCTAGCAGTTAGTGCACCAAACCCAATATCAAAGGTTGCTCCATCACCAGCTTGCACTAAAATAGTTGGGCGCTGGATAGTGTTTGATTGTTTGGCTTCTAAATAATTAATAGCTGCCTCAATACCGCTACCAACTGGGGCAGCATTAGCAAAAACAGAATGCAACCAAGGAATATTCCAAAAAGTATTGGGATAGGTGGTAGTGGTAACTTCTAAGCAACCAGTGGCGTTAACAACCACAAGATTACTTCCTAATTCATTAAGAACTAGTCTAGCGACGGCAATTTGAGCACAGCCTAAACAGGCGGTGTGATTGTTCTTATTAATCATAATTTAATAAGAACAATTAGGTATACTTATTCTTGGCACAGAGTAAGTAGGATTATATTTGGTACATGTTTCCCTATCAGTAAGTGATATTGTAAGTCCCCAGTGTCCTTCGTTTCCATTATTAGTAATACATTCATCATAACAAAACAATCCATAACACTTACATTTTTTTATGTTTGTTATACATCCTCCATTATTATTTCCACATTTATGACCCTGAACATTTGGGGAACTGCTAAGATTTCGAATAGCTACATATTTATTAGTATTTGGATCTTTTACTCCTAAAGCACTTGGGCATTGATATCCATGATCAGCAATTTCTCCATAATTTTTGCATTTTATACATTCGTTTTGATTATCGCAGTACCCCCAAAAATTATCTATAGTAATACAAGATGATCCAGTGCCCTTTACTTCACAATAATTAGGATGATCTCTCCCCATACATATTTCTTGAAATTCTGTAGCCTCTTCACATCTACCCGGGAAAATTATTGCGCTATTATTACTTATTTGTCTAGCTTCGTTTGAAGTTGCAACATATTGGACGTTTACACTAGAATTAGCACTATGTTCATAAAATTGTTTACAAAGATTTTCCACACTATTTGTTGCCCCACCACCTTTTAAATATGTTGCTTGATATGAGGCGCAGTTAAGAGTATTGGTATTAATTCTGCTAATAGGCTCATAAGCTACTGTCGGTGGTCGAAAATTAATTATGCAGCAACCAATTTTACCATTGGGATCTGTGCTTGAAGCTAGAGTCATAGTTCGTTGAGCGCTATCTTCATGAAATTGATTAGGATCGGACTTATTTTCATAAATCAAATTAAGTTTACCAATACTTTTAATTGTTGATGTTTTTAGATTAACTAGTGCTGGGTTTATTGTGTTTAACAAGACGTAAGAAAATAGAATTATCATTAATCCTCCTAAGCCACTAAATATCCATTGTTTGGCTTCACCTACTTTTTGACCATTACCACCAGCTATTGACCATAAAAAACCACCAATAATTGTCACTATCAAAGCCAATAAGGCAATAACTTTAATTCCATATTCAAAAATCGTTTTTATTGTTTCAGCAATTGGTCCTGTGGAGTTATCATTAAAAACAATTTGAGTTAAAAGACCTGGGACTTGAGGCTTAAAAATTAAAGGATCACTAGTGACATTTGAAGTAGTGACACTAGAAGCATTGGTTGTATTAAGACAACAATTAAAAACAATGGTTATAATCAAAATTAGTAAGATAATCAGCGGTAATTGTTTTATTTTTTTCATATTTTTTTCATAATTTTATTTATTGATGAAAAATTAATATCACCGCCTAAACCAATAATTAAGCTAACTATTTTAATTAAATTAGTATCATTTGGTTGGCTGGCTTTAATATCGCTAAATAATGGTGGTTTAGCGCCTAATCCAGGTGATCGATCAATAATTATAATATTTTTAGTTAATTTTAAATATTGCCAAATTATTTTTTCAGGAAATGGTCGATAGAGTTTAATTTTTAAAATGCCAACCTTTTGATTATGTTGGTTATATTGATCGGCTAATTCTTTTAATTCACCAATAATTGAGCCCATTGCTACAATTATCCAATTTGGTTGTTTCGGACCGTAGTATTCAGTTGCAACATTGTCTTGACTAAGCGGTGATGGTTCAACTCCAGATAGTTCTTGTTTGGGTTTTTGCCAAATATTTATTAAATCACAATAAGCTTTTTCAATAATTGGCTGACTTTGATCAATTATTTTCTTTAAATCTAACCGTTGTTTTTGATAATCTTTAGGCATTGTAAACCAGCCAGTGGTTTGTGGTTGGTTTATATTTAGAATTGGTTTTATTTTATTTTTTAAGATTTTTTTAATTAATCGGGAACTTGGTAATGCAACTGGTTCACTGGCGTGGGTTAATCTAAACCCATCAACATTAACCATGGCTGGTAATCTTAATTTTTGACTAATTACAAACGCTAACCAATGTTGTTCAATTGCTTCTTGGATATTTTCAGCAAAAAACATTGGCCAACCAGCTTCGCGAACGGCCATAGCATCTTGATGATCATTCCAGATATTAATTGGGGCTGAAATAGAACGATTGGCACAAGTCATTACTAAAGGTAAACGTAAACCCGGTAAATTATAGACGACTTCAGCCATGTGTAATAATCCTTGTGAGCTAGTCGCAGTATAAGCTGAGACACCCATGGCGGCGGCTCCCAAGACAGCCGATATGGCTGAATGTTCACTTTCAGTTTGAATAAAAGAAAAATCAGCCAAACCATTTCCACTTAATTCAGCTAGATGCTCAATAATGCCGGTTTGTGGGGTAATTGGATAGGCCGCAACTACTCCGGGTTGACAAGCAGCTACCATTTTGGCAATAGCGGTTGATCCTTTCAAAAAAAGCCGCTGTCCATTGATTTCTTTAGTCATGCTGATTAATTATAGTTTGGACTAGGGCTTGATTGGCTATAAAAGCTTGCCAATTTTTAGCCGCTATTATTGAATCAGCAAATTGTTCTTGAAAAGTTTTTTGCCAATTATCCTCAGTAATTAAAGGCCATAGAGCATTAAAAGCTCCTAGTAAACCAATCGCTAGATTATTATTAAAGATTGAAGCTGATATTTGTCGGCCGTCATATAATAGTATTTTTTGTTTTGGTTCATAAATAATTTTTTCAGGCTGATTAACGACGGTTAATTGGCGTCCAAGTTGTTGAGGATTATAAAGAACGGGTTCATTGATTAATAGAGCAGTTGGTTGATTTATTTTTTGCCTATCTTTAATTGGCTGTGAAGCTATTTTAACATAGGCTTCGACTGGTGTGCCACTACGTTCAACTCCAAAAAATGGCATTGATTGTGACCACCAACCTTGCTGAAAGGCAGCCCGAGCCAATAGGGCTGCAGCTGTAACCACGCCTTGTCCGCCTAGCCCGACAATTTTAATGGTTATGGTTTTTTTTATTGTTATTATTGAATCAGTCATTTATTATTGTTTAGTTAATTCCTTAATCATATAATTAAAGAATTCAACTGGTAATTCACCGGTGAATTTATAACCATTAATTAGCCAAGTTGGTGTGCCATTAATTCCGCCTAAATCCATCGCGTCAATATAGTCTTTCTGTAGATAAGCAATCATCCTTTTTTGCGCCAGACAGTCTCGTATTCTTTCGCCAGATAGATTAAATTCCTCAGCCATCACTGCTACTTGATCGATATTCTCATATTGGCCTTGATTTAATAAAAATTGATCATGAAATAGCCAAAAACCAAGATTGCCGGCTTGTTCGCCAGCACACAGGGCAGCTTGAGCTAATAATTCTGAGTTTTCTTGGCCTGGCCAGTTTCGCCAAACATATTGAACGATATCTTTATTTTCAGTGATTACTTGACGAATAATTGGTGAGGTTACTCGACAATATTTACAATTAAAATCACCATATTCAACAATTAAAACTTTTGGTGATGATGTTCCTAGATAATATGGAGATTGTCCTTTACTTAATTGAATTAATTCAGTTGAATTAGGATTTTGTCCGCTTTGTCCGCCTAAATCATTAATTGATAATTGATTAGTTTTTATTTGCCAGGTTAAATTAATTACTTTGTATATAAAAATAATAACTAAAATAATAAATAAACTAACTACTATTAATAATAGTTTACCTAACCATCGTTGATACCAGCGTCGTCTTCGTCGACTCTGTTTGGTAGCTAATTTCTGCAAACGAGCTTGCCAGCCAGTTGGCTGTTCGTCTAGTAATGATTTATTGTTATTTTGAGTGTTTTCCATTGCCCGATTATTTAATTTAGGCTATGATATCATTATAACAGATTTACATAACAATGAAAATAATAAGCTGGAATATTAACGGCTGGAGAGCTATTTGGCAAAAAGGCTTGGCTGATTTTATTTTTAAATATCAACCAGATTTAGTTGGCCTCCAAGAAATTAAAATAAGTGATCAATTATCTTCAGCCTGGTCTGATCAATTATTGGGTTACCAGTTTTTTTGGCATGGCGCTAAACGGCCCGGTTATAGTGGGACCGCTATTATTGCCAATCAACAATTACCTGTTTTAACCGTTAAAAATGGACTAGATGATCAACTTTTTGATTTAGAAGGGCGCTGTCAAATTAGTGAATTACCTGACTTTTATTGGTTAAACATCTATTTTCCTAATGCTAATCATGAGCTGAGTCGGTTAGATTATAAATTAAAATTTAATCAAGCTGTTCGACAAAAGATTATTGATTTGCGTCACCATAAACCAGTTATTGTTAGTGGTGATTTTAATGTGGCCCATCAAGCAATTGATTTAGCTAATCCTAAAGCTAATGAAGGGGCTGCTGGCTATACATTAGAAGAAAGACAATTTTTTGATCAACTTTTAGCTGATGGACTAATTGATGTTTGGCGTCAACATAATCCTGATCAGGTTAAATATACTTGGTGGAGTTATCGTTTTGCCGCCAGAAGTCGTAATATCGGTTGGCGGATAGACTATTTTTTAGTTAGTCCAGAATTGTTGAATAAAATTAAAAGTGTTAAAATACTGGATCAAGAACTGGGTTCTGATCATTGTCCAGTTGAATTAATTATTTCTTAAAAATATGGCTGATAAATACCAACATCAACAATTTGAAAGTAAGTGGGAGGAGATTTTTCAAGCTAATAATTTATATACTACTGATAATCAAGCAATAGATAGAGATAAGTTCTATGTTTTAGATATGTTTCCTTATCCATCTGGAGCTGGTTTACATGTCGGTCATCCCAAAGGATATATTGCTACCGATATTATTGCTCGTTATAAGAAAATGAGTGGTTTTAATGTTCTACATCCAATGGGTTGGGACGCCTTTGGTTTACCGGCTGAAAATTATGCCTTAAAAAACAAGGTTCATCCAAGTGTTGCTACTAGTCAAAATATTGCTACTTTTAAACGACAATTGAGTATTTTAGGGTTATCTTATGATTGGAGTAGGGAAATAAACACGACTGATCCCAATTATTATAAATGGACCCAGTCGATTTTTCTGAAATTATATAATTCTTTTTATGATCGACAACAAGGTCGAGCGAGGTCAATTGATGAATTAATTTTGCCAGACAACCTTAATGATCAGCAAAAACGACAATTTATTGATCAACATCGACTAGCTTATGAATCAAATGAACCAATTAATTGGTGTCCATCATGTCAAACTGGTTTAGCTAAGGAAGATTTGGAAGATGGTAAATGTGAACGATGTGGGAGTTTTGTAGAATTAAAGCCAATTCGACAATGGGTTTTAAGAATTACCGAGTATGCTGATCGATTATTAGATGACTTGTCGTTATTAGTTGATTGGGAGGAACCGATTAAAGAAATGCAACGCAGCTGGATTGGTCGCAGTCGGGGAGCTAATGTTAATTTTGAAATTAAAACTGACGATAATCAAGTCTTGGGGAGTTTATCAGTTTTTACTACCAGACCAGATACCTTATTTGGTTGTAGCTATGTGGCTATTTGCCCAGAACAACCAATTTTATCAGAAATTTCTGATTATATTGAGAATTGGTCAGAAGTAGCTACTTATATAGCGATGGTTGCTAATAAAAGCGACTTAGATCGAACTGATTTAAACAAAGATAAAACCGGTGTTCGTCTCTTGGGTTGTCAAGCGATTAATCCGGTTAATGGGCGGGCTGTCCCAATTTTTGTAGCTGATTACGTATTAGCTGGCTATGGTAGTGGAGCAATTATGGCAGTTCCAGCCCATGATCAACGTGATTTTTTATTTGCTCAAAAATATGATTTACCAATTATTCAGGTAATCGATAGTCTAGATGATCAGTTACCCTATGTTGGTTCTGGTCAATTGATTAATTCTCAATTTTTAGATGGATTAGAAGTTGATCAGGCTAGTGATAAAATTATTGATTGGCTAGTTGATCAAAAAATTGGTCATGCTCAAACTAATTATCGTCTACAAGATTGGACCTTTTCGCGGCAGCGTTATTGGGGTGAACCAATTCCAATGTTTCATTGCCAGCAATGTGGCACTATTCCAGCTAGCTTAGACCAGTTGCCAATAACCCTACCAGTGGTTGATAATTACCAGCCCAGTGGTACCGGTGAATCACCTCTAATAAATATTAAAGAATGGATTGAAACAACTTGTCCAGTTTGTGGTCAACCAGCTAAGCGTGAGGCTAATACTATGCCTCAATGGGCTGGCTCGTCCTGGTATTATTTGCGCTATATTGATCCTAATAATCAGCAAAGTTTAGTTGATAATCAATTAGAAAAACAATGGTCGCCGGTTGATCTTTATGTTGGTGGTGCCGAACATGCTACTCGTCATCTTATTTATGCTAGATTTTGGCATAAATTTCTTTATGATTTAGGTCTGGTTAATTATCCTGAACCGTTTACTAAATTGCGGCATGTTGGTCTGATCATGGGTCAAGATAGTCGAAAAATGAGTAAGCGTTGGGGAAATGTGATTAATCCTGATGATGTTGTTGGTCAGTTTGGGGCTGATGCTCTACGCCTTTATGAAATGTTTATGGGACCATTTGATCAATCTTGTGCTTGGAATAGTAATGGTTTAGTCGGTGTTCGTAAATTTTTAGATAAAGTTTGGTTATTAAAAAATAAATTGTCGGCTAAACCAAATGATTCAGCAATTAATCGGCAATTAGCCAAAACAATTTTTAAGGTTGGTCAAGATATTGAAAATTTTAAATTTAATACAGCTGTTAGTGCTATGATGATTTTAGTGAATAAATTATCTGAACAGGAAATAATTAATCAAACTAGTTATTCACAGTTATTAATTATATTGTCACCATTTTCGCCTTATTTATCACAGGAAATATGGACTATCATCGGCAATGATGGTTTTGTTAGTCAGCAACCTTGGCCCAATATAGAGCCGATTGATTTTCATGAAGATATGACGACATTAGTTGTTCAATTTTCTGGAAAAACTCGTGGAACTATTGATTTACCAATTAATTATAATCAAGATCAGGTTATTCAAGCAATTAGGCAAGTTGATAACCTAGCTAGATATTATCCTGATCAATTATTGCCTAAAAAAATTATATTTTTACCAGGTAAATTGATTAACTTAGTCTTTTGAATTAAAAACTAACATGACCAAGTCAGCAAATAGTCAAACTAGTCAATTACGTCGTGAAACGGAACAATTAGCTAAACTCTATGGCATTTGTCCGCGTCATAGTCATGGTCAAAATTTTTTAATTAATCCAGTCATATTTCAACAAATAACTCAAGCCGCCGCTATTAAACCAACTGATGAAATATTAGAAATTGGTCCTGGTTGGGGCTTTTTAACTATGTCTTTAGCTAAACAAGCTAGTCGAGTGGTTAGCGTTGAACTTGATCAGCGCTTAGCTGAAGTTTTACCCAGTCGATTAGCGATTGCTGGATTTAATAATATTGAGGTAATTAATAATGATATATTAAAGACTATTGTTAATCGACCAGATTTAAGTGATCATCCTGATTTAGTTAATATAGATTTATCGACTGATTATAAGTTAGTTGCTAATTTACCATATAATATAACCTCAATTTGCTTAAAAAGATTTTTATCTGGTCAAGTTCAGCGACCAAGTTTAATGGTAATTATGGTTCAACAAGAAGTGGCGGCTCGTTTAACCGCTAAGCCAGGTGATATGAGTTTACTTGGTTTACTGGCTCAGTATTATAGTGCTCCAGAATATCTATTTGATGTGCCAGCTGATTATTTTTGGCCTAAGCCTAAGGTAAATAGTGCTGTGGTTCGATTTCATATAAATCAAAATGAACCAATAAAAAACGAAAAAAGATTTTGGCAGCTGGCTAAGTTAGGTTTTAGTGCTCGTCGTAAAATGCTTAAAAAGAACTTAGCCGCTGGTCTTAAGCTTGACGAAAGAATTATTATTGACGCTCTGTCTCAAATTGGCCAGAGGATAGACTGTCGGGCTCAGGATTTATCAGTTGAACAATGGTTGGCACTGGTTGCTCTTATTTTTAAAAATATGGTATAATTTGAACAATCAATATAATTTCGATTTTAATCTTATATTATGGCCCACTTAAACGGTTCGGATAATGGGAGGCCGCTATCACCAGAAGAATTTGCCGCTTGGAAAGCAGATCGACGAACTCAACGACAAAAAAATTGGTCATTAGCCGGACTTAGCACTATTACTGTTGCTATTTTAGTGATGTGGTTTTTGCAATTTAGGCAAAATATTACTGCCCCACTTTATCGTCAACTAGGTTTAAGTAATAACCAGGAAATTGCCACCGCTCTTAAGGGACAAACAATTAATCAAAAAGAACAACAAGATGAAGCTTTAAAATTATTAGATACTGATGGAGATGGACTAAGTGATTATGATGAATTATATATTTATAATACTTCACCATTTTTAGAAGATAGTGATAGTGATGGTGTCTCTGATAAGATTGAGATAGAACGTGGTCAAGATCCTAATTGTCCAATTGGTAAAGATTGTAGTGGATCAATTTTAGTGAATCCAGCCGCCACCATTGATACTGCTCCAGAAGTAATTTCGGCGGTTGCTGATTCAATTAGTCAACCAGTTATTTTACCTGATAATACTGGAGATTTAACAGCTGATAGTATTTTACCTACAGATGTTAATAGTCTTCGTCAAGTTTTATTACAAGCCGGCATGGATCAATCGATGCTGGATCAGTTTAGTGATGACGACCTATTGCAAGCCTATCAAGAAGCTTTTAGATAAAATAGTTTTATGAAGAAAATAATCATTAGTTCAATTTTATTATCTGTTATTTTATCCTCCATAATAGTTTATCCGGTTAATCAAGCCAGTGCTCAAATACCAGTTACTGTTACTAGCGACATACCCCTAGTTGCCAAAGAAGTAAAAGATACGATCTGGACCAAATTATTAACAGCTCTAAATAAGGCCGCCAATCGGACCTGGAGTTCGTTATTAAGTAAGTATATTAATCAAGCAGCTGAGCAATCGGCTGTTTATTTAGCCAGTGGGCTTAAAGGTCAAAAACCAGCTTTTTTGACTATGCAAAAAGGTGAGTTTTGGAAACAAGTTGGTAATGAAGCAGCTGGAGCTTTTATTGAAAACTT
>JAEWTE010000029.1 GCA_023459655.1 Candidatus Parcubacteria bacterium
TAGGGCTTTTAAACTAAGCTATAGTTAGATTATTAATTTTTTTATGAATAAACAACCTGAATTAAATGAGCGGCAGATTGTGGCTGGCTTTGGCCGTCAATTAGGTTTTTTGATTGATGGTTTAAATGTTTCACGGTCAGCTAAAGACCTGTTGTTAGAAATTGTTACTAAAATGGAACCACAGGCAGTAGCTGAGTTCGCGGCGGTCTTACAAGAAAAATTAGCTACTGAACAATCGGCTATGCTGGAGATTGGTTTGCAGAATAAATTAGATGCCTTGGCCATCAAATATGCAGCTGAGGAAGACAAAATTGATCAGACTAGTTTAACTGAGATTAAAGCTTTATTGGAAGAAAAACAATTAAGTGATTTACGCCAAACTATATAAATAATAGTATATGTTTAATAATCTTGAAAATAAGCGTCAACCAAGCGGCGACTATAAAATGCCAGAGCCAATTAGGCTAAATGGTAATGAGACGATTAGCCAAGCACAAACCGAGGCTGATATTGATCAGGCAATTGACGAAAAACAGACAGAAGAATTTTTAAAGAATAAATTTTTACAACAGGAAACTGAGGCAAGGGCTAAGCAACATAAAGGTGAGTCATTGAGCGCCTATAGTCAGTATAAGCTGACAATTATGGAGGAATTATTGAAAAATAAAATGGTTGATTTTCCCAAATTAGTTCGTCAATTAAAAGATCCGAATCAGCCAGATAATTTTGATTTGTCAGATTGCTATGAGGCTTTTGAAATGATTAGATATTATTCTAATAATCCCAAAGAGATGGTTGGTGAATACAAGACTAATCGTTTTATGGAATTGTCTCAAGATCCAGCTCAATATGTTGAAGATATTACTAAGTTGATTAACAAGATTAGTCAGCAGAAACAAGCGATTATTAAACGCGAAGCCGAGCTGGGAATACCGGCCTCTAAACATGATTATTATCGGTTGTCTATCTTGGATAAACTTTTAAAAGAAAATAAAGTTGATGTTCCCAAATTGGCTAAAGAAATCCAGCAAGCCGAGGGAGATGACTTTGATTTAGAAGCTTTTCAGGATGCTTATTTAATATTAGATCGAGAAACTACAAATGATGTTGATCAAACTTCTTTGGTTGAATCAACTGATCAGGTTGATTTGCCAATTGAAGCAGAGGTAGGAGAAGATTCGCAAGATGGTGAGCAACTACATAAAGAACAACTAAATATTCCAGAATCAGATACCGAAGCGGCGACAGCTACGCTAGAAGAAATTGAAAAAGCAATTATTCAAGAAATGCCTGATCAAGCCAATGATGATTTACCCTCAAAGAAAAATAAGGGCAAAATTTTTGCTGGTTTTCTTTATAAAACTATCTCTTCAGTTACTGGTGTTAAATCAATTGTTGATTGGCTAGGAGCTGGTCTAGGTAAGCTTGGTTTAAAAATCGGTCAAAGAACCGATGTTTATAAATATTTTGAACAGAAAAAAGAAACTGCCCGAGATCGTGAACAACTTGATGGTGCCTTAGATAAGTTAATTGAATCAGCCGCGACCGAGCATGAATCAAAGCAAAAGATTTATCAAGATCAAAAATATATTGATCTGGTTGCTGAAATTGGTCGGTTGCTAGAGAGTTATAACCGGGAAGAGGATGAAGAAGCTAAGGCGGTTTTAGCTGAAGAAATTACTAAAAATAATCAGGAAAAGCAAAAAATTGTTGAGCAATATCAACAGATACCTGATCGAGTCAGTAATCAACTAGAACTTAAGAAATTAGCGGTTGAATATAATAAGCTGATTGATAATGCTCGCTCGGCTGATTATTATGATTTACCCAAAGATCAACGTCAAAAGCTTGATAATAATTGGGATAAATTATCTGAGACCGAAAAACAGCCTTATATTTTGCCAGAGGCAGATAAGCGAACAATGAAGATTAGGTTGGGCCAGATTTTAATCGGTAATTTAGATAAAAAAGATGATTTGGCTAAACGAAAGGGTGAATCAATCCAGGCAGTTTTGAGTGATTATGTTCATGGCAAAGTTGAAGCATCGACTTTACTTAAAGATGGTCTTAATACTGCTCTGACTTTAACCGGTGCTGGAGTTTGGAGAGGCTTAGCCTATGGAACAATGGCGGTTATTGAGCGATCAGAGATTAAAGATCGTGAATTTAGGAAAGAATATTCTTGGAATAAAATCGGTGAAAAACTTTCCAGTAGTCATCAATTGATGGATTTGTTTATTGTTTCTATGAAGGAGACTTGTTATGGTCTGACTGGTCGGCGATTTTCTCAAAAATATACTCTAGGTGAAGATGGTAAATTAAAGCGATCGGCTGAGCAGACAAAACTAACTGGTCAAGAAGGTTTAGCGACAAGATTAAAAGCGCTTGGTGAGATTATTCGTTTATTTGGTATTGGTAGTCAAACTGTTGGAGCAGCCATTAACGATGGAGCCAGTTTGGAGAAATCTTTGGAAGCCATTGCTAATACCTTTAAAGGTGATGTTTGGCAGAATATGCTGAATAATTGGTATGAAAATTTTCGGATTGATCAGCGAATAGCTAAGTCATTAAAGATTTTACAAGGTCGTTTTGGTCAAGCTAATCAAGCAGCATTGGAGACAGCAATGATAGTTGAGACAGTTCCAGAAGAAGTGGCGGTGAATATTGACTTAGATAATTTAGAAGAGCTGGATACCGGTAAAATTGCCTGGTTAGCTGAAAGAGGTCAATCAGTTAGTGGTGGCGGATCAATTTCTGAAGCATTGGGTCGATCAGTTAGCGGACAAGAGAGCGTGCTAATGATCAATCTTAATAGTAATGGTGAACCAATTATCTATGATGGTTATGATCCTAATATTGTTGCTCCAGGAGCTAGAGTAATAGATTATGATGGACGACTAGTTGTTATTGATAATAATCCAGCTCATCTCAATTTTTATGAACAACATTATTTAAATGGTTTATCCCAAGAAATTAGTAGTGATATAGCTAGCGATTTAAAGATTGATGAACCATTGATTAATGAAGATTTAGCCTGGCAAAATAGCGATGTAGTTGAAACAGTTGT
>JAEWTE010000030.1 GCA_023459655.1 Candidatus Parcubacteria bacterium
AAACAAGGCCGAGGTATTATTGCTGGTAGTGTTATTAGAATTATTTTAGAATTAGCCGGTGTTCATAATATTACTAGTAAGATGCTTGGTTCTCATAATAAAGTTAATAATGCCAAATGCGTTATTAAAGCATTGCAGAATTTAAAAAAACCATTACGCCGTGACAAAGGACTAGCCAAGCCAGCGATTAAAACAACTGAAATTACTGATGAACAACCAGTTAATCAGGCTTAATTTATAATTTTTATTTTATGTTGACACTACACACACTAAAACCGGCGGCTGGTGCCAGCAAGCAGCGCAAGCGAGTCGGACGAGGTAATGCTTCTGGCCATGGTAATTATAGTTGTAAGGGCTTAAAAGGGCAGAAATCTCGTTCGGGTGTTAGCGGCTTGAAACGCATGGCCTTAAAGAAGGCAATATTGCAAATACCTAAATTGCGTGGTTTTCATTCCGATAAGCCAAAATTTCAGGTTGTTAATTTAGCTGTTTTGAATAATTTTTTCCAAGATGGAGCAATTATTAATCCAGATAGTCTAGTCAAAGCTGGGTTAGTTAGTCGCCCTGAATGTATTAAATTATTAGGCAATGGTCAGCTTAAGCTTAAGAATTTAAAAGTTAAAAATCTTAAAGTCAGTGCATCAGCCCAAGAGCAGCTAACTAAATTGGGTGGCCAATTGGATTAAACTATGCTTATGGATAAATTACTAAAAATTTGGCGGATTCGTGAGTTAAGAAACAATATTTTGTTTGTTATCGCCATGCTGGTAATTTTCCGGCTGGCCGCTCATCTACCAGTTCCTGGTGTTAATACTCAGGCTTTGCGCGATTTATTCGCCTCCAACCAATTATTGGGATTGATGAATTTATTTTCTGGTGGAGGCATGCAGAATTTTTCTATTGTGATGATGGGTGTAGCCCCATATATTACTGCTTCGATTATTTTTCAATTATTGGGCATGATTGTCCCATCAATTGAAGAAATGAATAAAGAAGAGGCTGGTCGGCAAAAAATTAATATGTGGACTCGTTTGGCCACAGTTCCTTTGGCGGTTTTGCAGTCATATGGCATGATTACCTTGTTGCGTCGATCTAGTTACCAGGTTTTGGGATCAATTAGTCTATTTAATTATGTGACGATTATTTTGACCATTACCGCTGGTACTATTTTCTTGATGTGGCTTGGTGAGTTGATTACTGAAAAGAAAGTTGGCAACGGTATTTCTATGTTAATTTTTGCTGGTATTATTGCTAGTTTACCGCAATCAGTTCAACAATTGATTGCCACCTATGATAGCTCCAAATTATTTATGATGATTGGTTTTGTAGCGATTGCTATATTAACTGTGGTTGGAGTTATTTATATTAGTGAAGGTCAGCGCAATGTTCCGGTTCAATATGCTCGACAAATGCACGGCAATCATAATTATGGTGGTAGTACTACTCATTTGCCGTTAAGAGTTAATATGGCTGGGGTTATTCCAATTATTTTTGCCGTGTCTGTTTTGATGTTTCCATCAATGTTGGCACAATTTTTTGTAACCAGTTCAGTAGCCTGGTTAGCTCAATTATCCGCTTGGACAATTGCCATTTTCCAAAATCAATTGGTTTATGGAATTAGTTATTTTATATTAGTAGTTGCTTTTACTTATTTTTATACTGAAGTGGTTTTTCACCCCGAACAGATTGCTGAAAACTTGCAAAAACAGGGTGGTTTTGTGCCAGGCATTCGACCAGGTCAACAAACCAGCCGTTATTTGTCGAGCGTTATTCATAAGATTACTCTAGCTGGTGCTTTGTTTTTAGGTGTAATTGCTATTTTGCCGTTGATTATGAGATCAGTTACTGGTATGCAATCATTGGCAATTGGTGGTACTTCTCTATTGATTGTTGTTTCAGTAGTTATTGAGACAGTTAAGCAAATTGAAGCTCAAATGACCATGCGTCAATATGACGGTTATTAGCTAGTTATTTTTCCAGATTGAAATAATAAACCAGTCCTAATTGGGCTGGTTTTGTTATTAAGGCTATGATATAGTAAGAAAGTTAATTAAATAAATTTTGGCTATGGCCAGACGAATTTTGTTTTTCTTTGGTCCACCAGCTTCAGGCAAGGGAACTCAGGCGGAAATATTAGCTAAACTGCTTGATTTACCGGCAATTTCTACTGGTGATTTATTGCGACGCAATAATCAATTAGCTGGTCAATATCGAGCAGCGATGAGTGAGGGTCAATTGGTTGGTGACGAAGTGATTAATAATTTATTAAAACAGCGATTAGCAGCTGATGATGTTAATCGCGGCTTTATTTTGGATGGTTATCCTCGTACTAAAACGCAATTTGAGCATTTTTATAATGAAATCATTGGGCAAGAAGATCAGGCTTGTGCCATTGAAATTAGTGTTGGTGAGCAAGAGGTTTATAACCGTCTGGCTGGTCGGCGGTTTTGTCCTAATTGTGGTGCTGGTTATCATTTGACCTATAAGCCAAGTCAGCAGCCAGATATTTGTGATCAATGTCAAACTAAATTGGAGCAACGGCCAGATGATCAGCCGGCAGTTATTAAAGAACGGCTAGCTCTTTATCAGCGAACCATGGGTCCATTGGTGGCGTTATGGTGGCAGATGGGTGAATTGATTATTATCAAGGGTGAGAAAGATATTGAGCTGGTTCATAATGATATTCTGGCTGCTTTACAAGATCGCCATGTTTTAAAGATGAAACCAGAAATTGTATGATTCGCTATAAGAATCCAGAACAAATCGCTTTATTAAGAGAGGGTGGTCGCCGGTTAGCCGCGGTTACGGCCCAATTAGCCGCTGCTGTTCAACCGGGGATGACTACTGCTGAATTAGAAGATCTTTTGCTTGAGTTAATTGCTAAAGCCGGTGGTGCGCCAGCTTTTAAGGGTTATCGTTCCAATCGGCGTGCTCGCCCTTTTCCAACCGGTCTGTGTGCCTCGATTAATCAACAAATTGTTCATGGTCCGGCCAAGCCTGGTCGAGTTTTAAAATCAGGTGATATTATTGGTCTAGATTTGGGTATGGAGTATCCATTAAAAAAATCAAATAGTCAGATTGATTGGCCGATTAATCCAGCTGCACCGCATGGCGGCTATTTTACTGATATGGCCGTAACTGTACCAGTTGGTAAGGTTAGTCGATCAGTTAATCAGTTGATAAATGTAACCCGCCAATCATTAGACTTAGCTATTGAACAGGTAATGCCGGGTAATACTTTATTGCAAATTGCTCAAGCCATTCAAACTTTTGTGGAAAAAAATAATTTAACAGTTGTTCGAGATCTGGTCGGTCATGGAGTTGGTTTAGCTGTTCATGAAGATCCCCAGATTCCCCATTATGTTTGTAATCAATATGGCGAACAAAATATTGTTTTAAAACCAGGGATGGTTATTGCTATCGAACCAATGATTAGTGCTGGTAGCCCAGAGATTAAACTTGGTCATGATGGTTTTTCTTTTGAAACAATTGATGGTAGTTGGAGTGCTCATTTTGAACATACTATTGCCGTAACCGCGACTGGTCATCAAATTATAACTTTACCTTAATGACTCAGCCGATTATTTATTTAGGAATCGATTGGGGAGCTAGTAAAATTGGTTTAGCCATTGGTGATAATCAAACCAAGCTAGCTATTCCTTATGGTTTAGTCGATAATTGGCAGGCGGTTATTAAAATTATTGAGCGCGAGCAAGTTGATCAATTAGTTATTGGTCAACCACAGGCTATGTCTGGCCAATCGATTGATTATCATCCTGGTTGGCTTGAATTGGTTAATCTAGCTAAAAATAGTCAATGGCCAGTTCATTTAGTTGATGAACGATTAAGTAGTGCTGCGGCTGATCGGCTAATTAATCATCAGAAGGCAGCAGCTCAACAAGATGCCGTTGCCGCTATGTTGATTCTTCAGACTTTTTTAGATAATTATGAGGCGCACCAGTAGTGAGCGCTTATTAATAATTAAGCGTCGATCTAGTAATGAACATGATGCTATTATTACGGCGCTTAGTCCACAGCGGGGGCGATTAAATCTAGTGGCTCGAGGATTGTTTAAGCCGCAGGCTAAGCTGGCTGGTCATCTTGAACCGTTGACCGTCGTTGATGCTTTAATTGTTTGGGGACAACGACCGCTATTGAGTTCAGCTAGTAGTCGTCAATCATTTGGTCGATTAAAGAATAATTTAGCTGCCGTGGTCTTGGCTAGTCAAATTATCAATCGTTATCAGCGTTGGTGTTCGGTTGGTCAACCTATTTTAGCTAGTTGGACTGATTTAATTACTTTGTTGTCAGATTGGGATAATAGCTCGATAATCGCTTTACCAGTATTGACTAGTGGTGCTCAGGTTATTCAATGGCGGTTGGCTAGTCACTTGGGTTATTTACCAGATTTACAACATTGTGCTGGTTGTCGTCGAACCATCACTGATGGTCGATGGGAGATTGATCAGGCTGGCCTGTTCTGTCAAACTTGTCGGCCAACTGGGCTCGGTCAGCAATTATCGGCTGAGGTGATTAATTATTGGCAGATGGCTCTAACTGCCGATTGGCTTCAATTGACGAAAAATCCGCCATCACCTACAATTTTAGAACAAACATCAATATTTTTTAATAATTGGCTTAATTTTTTAGATTATCATGTATGTTAAGAACACATAATTGCGGTGAATTAAGAGCCGAGCATCGTGGTCAGTCGGTAATTTTAGCCGGCTGGGTTCAGTCTTGTCGCAATTTAGGCGGCTTATTGTTTATTGCGGTGCGTGATCGTGATGGTTTAACTCAGTTAGTTATTGATCCAACTAAACAGCCGGTGATTGCTGAATTAGCTCAAGAGTTACGCGATGAATTTGTTATTAAAGCTGGTGGTCAAGTTAATCTTCGACCAGTGGAAATGATTAATTCTGAGATGTTGACTGGTGAGATTGAAGTAGTGATTGATAACCTTGAAATTATTAATCGTTCTTTGCC